>CADAKF010000007.1 GCA_902788415.1 uncultured bacterium | reverse complement strand
CCACGGGCTCCTGTCCGGACGGGATTTGCAGACCTTGCTGGAGCAGTGCGACGTCGGCATCGTTCCGATGCGGCCGGAGAGCTGGGTCGGCGTTCCGAATAAGTTGTTCGACTATTCGGCCGCGGGCCTCGCAATCGTCTCGTCCCTCGGGGGCGAGTCATCCGCCTTGCTGGGACAGTACCGTTGCGGCGCGACCTACAACGCGGGGGACGCGGCCTCGTTGGCCGCGTCCGCAAGGCGATGCTCTTCGGGCGCGATGCCTCGCGGACGATGTGCGAGGCCGAGTTTGACGCGGTAAGGATTTACGATGATTATGTGAAGAGGGTTGCCGGATGACGGACTTTTCGAAATTGCTGAATCCGGAGCAGTGCGCGGCGGCGACGGCGGGCGAGGGTCCGCTGCTGGTGCTCGCGGCGGCGGGAACGGGCAAGACGCGCACCTTGGTGCATCGCGTCGCGTACTTGATTGAACGGGGCGTGCCGCCGGAGCGGATTCTGCTCCTGACGTTCACCAACCGCGCGGCGAAGGAGATGCTCGAGCGTGCGGAGAAGGTGGTCGGCGACGCGGCACAGTCGATCTGGTCCGGGACGTTCCACTCGATTTGCGCACGGTTCCTGCGGCGCTACGGACGCGCCCTCGGCTACGAGCCGGGTTTTCAGATCATCGATGAGGACGATCAGAAGAAGCTGGTGAACGACCTCATCAAGACGACGGTCAAGGATCCGAAGGACTTTCCGAAGAAGGAAGTCGTTCTCAAGATGATTTCCGAGGCGGCGAACGAGCAGCGTCCGGTCGAGCAGATCGCGCAGCGCTGGCAAACGAAGGCGGCGGGTTTCGTCCCTGAGGAGATTGTCGCGATCGCCGAGAAGTACGAGGCGCGCAAGCGCGAGCTTGGCGCGATGGACTTTGACGACCTGCTTGTGAACGGCCTTAAGCTTCTGAAGACGCAGGACCGCATCCGCGAGATGCTGCAGGAGCACTTTCTGCACGTCCTGGTCGACGAATACCAGGACACCAACGGGCTGCAGGCGGAGTTCACGGACATCCTTGCGGCGAAGCACCGCAACATCCTCGCGGTCGGGGACGACTTCCAGTGCATCTACACGTGGCGCGGCGCGCAGATCGAGAACATCATGGAGTTCCCGCGCCGCTGGGAGAACTGCCGCGTCATCAAGCTCGAGCGCAACTACCGCAGCGTCCCCGGGGTCCTCGCCGTCGCGAACGTCGTGATGCGCGACGCGCCGAACCAGTTCGAGAAGACGCTTCGTCCGTTCCGCGGCGGCGAGGGGGAGAAGCCGTATCTCTACAAGGTCTACGACGGCAAGACGCAGGCGAACGAGATTCTGAAGATCGTCAGTCAGATGCACGAGTTCGGCTACCGCTACAGCGACATCGCCGTCCTCTACCGCAGCCATTTCCAGTCCATTGACGTGCAGATGACGCTCGCGCGGATGAAGGTTCCCTATCGCATTACGTCCGGCGTCGGCGTCTTCGAGCAGATTCACGTGAAAGACGTGCTCGCCTACCTGCGGCTTGTCCTCGATCCGGCGGACGAGCTCTCGTTCCTCCGGTTCGTCCAGCTCTTTCCCGGCGTGGGCGAGAAGAGCGCGAAGACGTACTGGGAGAAACTCGGGCGGAACTTCGACGTCAACTCGAAGGAGTGCCGCGACGCGCTCTATGGGCTCCTCGGCGCGAAGGCGAAGCCGATCTGGCCGCCGCTCGCCAAGGCGCTGGAGGTCGTCCGCGAGCATCTCGAAGAGGATTCCGTCGGCGAGATCATCGAGGACTTCTGCGACCTCTTTTACGAGGACTATCTCCGCAAGGAGTGGGAGGACCAGGAGGCCGAGGACCGTCTGGACGACCTCAAGGAACTCGCGAGCCAGATCGCCGGCAATCCGGGCGGTCTTGCGGCCTTTCTTGCGGATGTGGCGCTGATGACGAACCTTGATGTCCGCAAAAACGATCCCGATCTCGACCGTGTGACGCTGTCGACCGTACATCAGGCGAAAGGTATGGAGTGGCCGGTCGTGATCGTTCCCTGGCTTTCGGCGGGCATGTTCCCGAGCGCGAAGGCGGACGAGGAGGGCCGGGCGGACGAGGAGCGGCGGCTCTTCTATGTCGTCGTGACGCGCGCGAAGGACCAGCTCTACCTTTTTTCGCCCTCGGTGCGGAAGATGTCCGACGGCGGGATGTTCCCGGTTGATCCGTCTGTCTTCGTGAAGGAGATCCCGTCCGAACTTGTCATTACGAAGCGCGTGATGGACTTCCCCGACGCCTACGGCGGCGGCTACGGCGCGTATGGCGCCCGCGGCGGTTATGGCGGCTCTTATGGCGGCGGTTACGGTTACGGCGGTTACCGCAAGCCCGTCAAGAAGTCGATTGTCACGACAAGTTGGCGTCGGTAAATTCGTGTGAGATAATTGGAAAGGAGACTGAAGTGAAAAAGCATGTCATGTTGGGAATGGCCGCGCTGGTGTCCGGCATCGTGTCCGCGGCGGAATGGGAGGACCTGTCCGTCAATTCGATCAACCGGTTGCCGCCGCGCACCTACTCGATGCCGCTCGGCGACGAGGCCGCCGCGCTCACGGACGCACTGGAGCCCGAGACGCCATACAAGATGTCCCTGAACGGCACGTGGAAGCTCTCGTGGGCGGGCAATCCTGATCTCCGGGTGAAGGACTTCTGGAAGGCGGACTTCGACGACTCGAGGTGGTTCGAGATCGACGTGCCGAGCTGCGTGGAGCTGTGTGGGTTCGGTTCGCCTGGCTACACGAACATCCGCTATCCGCACGCCTGGGATCCGAAGAGGGACATCTCGAATCCGACAATCCGCGACCGCGACACCGACCAGCCCGACTACAACCCCGTCTCGAGCTACCGCCGCATCTTCACCGTGCCGGAGGGCTGGAAGGGGCGTGATGTAATCCTCAGGTTCGACGGCGTCTACTCAGCCTACTACGTCTGGGTGAACGGGAAGTTCGTCGGCTATGCCGAGGATTCGAAGCTGCCGAGCGAGTTTGATGTTACGAAGTTCATCACGGGCGGAAGGAACGTGCTTGCCGTCGAGGTGTACCGTTGGTCGGACGGGAGTTTTCTCGAAGACCAGGACATGACGCGCTACAGCGGCATCTTCCGCGACGTGACCCTGTGGGCGAAGCCCAAGGACGGCATCTGGGACTTCACCGTCAAGACGACGCTGGGCGCTGACTATTCGACGGCTACGATTGCCGTCGACGGCATCGAAGGCAGCTGGAGCGCGACGCTCTACGACGCCAATCAGAAGAAGGTCGGAGAGCTGAATTCCTTAACCGCTCAACCGCTTCATCTCTCAACCGTCAATCTCTGGTCCGCCGAGAAGCCGTATCTCTATACGCTGATCATGAAAAAGGGCGAGGACATCCGGATGAAGCGCGTCGGCTTCAAGGAGCAGAAGATCGTCGGGCACAGGTTCCTTGTGAACGGCAAGCCGGTCAAGTTCAAGGGTGTGAACCGCCACGAGACGAGTCCCGAGAACGGGCGGACGGTCTCGAAGGAGGAGATGATTCGTGACATCACGCTCATGAAGCGCTACAACATCAACACGGTGCGCACCTGCCACTACCCCGACCATCACCTCTGGTACGACCTCTGCGACCGCTACGGAATCTACCTCTGCGCGGAGGCGAACGTCGAGGGGCACGAGCCCGGCTACCTGAAGGACGGGCTCGGGATGCATCCCGAATGGGAGCACGCCATCGTCGAGCGCAACGAGCGCCACGTGAAGTTCTACCGCAATCATCCGTCGGTGACGATGTGGTCGATGGGTAATGAGACGGGGCACGGCGACTGCTTTCGCCACGCGATTGCGTCGGTTCGGGCGATCGACCCGTCGCGTCCGGTGCACTGGGAGCGCGGCAATCCCGATGCGGACGTCGACAGCCGCATGTATCCGTCGGTGGAATGGGTGGAGGAGCGCGGACGGTTCGGGGACGGCCTCCCCTGCGCGGAGTCCAAGATGGTCGACAAGTACGAAATCGGCGACAACAGCCAGAGCACGAACAAGCCGTTCTTCCTCTGCGAGTACGCGCACGCGATGGGCAACGCCATCGGCAACTTCGCCGAGTACTGGAACGTCTTCTACCGCTACGAGTCGCTGACGGGCGGCTGCATCTGGGACTGGGTCGACCAGGCCGTCTGGAAGTACACGGACCGCGTCGATCCGAAGACGGGCCGACGCGAGCGCCATCTCGCCTACGGCGGCGACTTCGACGAGGAGCCGAATGACGGTCCGTTCAACAACAACGGCGTCATCGATCCCGAGCGTCACGTCACCGCGAAGCTCGTCGAGGTCGGTCATGTGCACCGCAATCTCGTGGTGACGCGTCCGGACGAACCGTCCGGCAACGGCTTCGCGGTCGTCTTCGAGCTCTGGAACCGGTTCTGCTTTACGTCGGCGGACGAGTTCACGGGCATCTGGCGCCTGCGCGAGGACGGTGTGGTCACGAAGTCAGGCGGCTTCGAGCCGCCCGCGCTCGCACCGCTCGGCCGCTGCCGCTTCACCGTGCCGGGGCTCGCCGAGGCGCTGGCGGCGTCCAAGTCGGGCGCCGAGCTGTTCGTGGACTTTGAGTTCGTCACGAAGGAGGACGCGCCGTGGGCCGAGAAGGGCTGGGTCGTCGCAAGGGACCAGGTGGCGCTGAGGAAGGTGGAAAAGGTGGCGAAGATGGAAGAGATGGAGAGCGTGGGGAAGGTCGAAAACGGGGAGAAGACCGTGACGGTTCGGGCGGGGGAGACGAAGGCGGTGTTCTGCCGGAAGTCGGGAACGCTGTGCGAGCTCGTGATGAACGGGAAGACCGTGCTAAGGGATCCCGCGCCCGGCATTGCCGCGGGTCCGCTCCTCACCTGCGCGCGCGCGTTCACGGACAACGACCGGTGGCTCAGGGACGGTAATGCGTGGTTCGAGGACCGGAAGTTAGGCAGCTTCTACTCGACGGGGCTTTCACAGCTCCGCTATCACGCGCGGCCGATCGTCGTCGACGGCGCGACGGTGAAGACCGTGACCGAGGTGACGGGATCGAAGTCCGCCGGCTTCACGCAGGAGTCGTCCTGGACGTTCGCCGCGGACGGTTCGGTGTCGGTTGCGACGGCGGTGACGCCGCACGGGGCGTTCCCGAAGGCGCTGCCGCGGCTCGGGTTCTCGCTGAAGCTCGACAAGTCGCTCGAACGGATGAAGTACTACGGGCGGGGTCCGCGCGAGAACTACATTGACCGACTGACGGGATCGTTTCTCGGCGTGTGGGACTCGACGGTGACGGACCAGTTCGAGTCCTACGTGCGTCCGCAGGACAACGGCTACAAGTGCGACGTGCGGTGGGCGGAGTTCACCGACAAGTCCGGGAAGGGCGTGCGCTTCTCGGCGTCCGAACCGCTTTTCATGCAGGCCCTGCACTACGGTGTGGAGGATCTGGAGTTCGCGCGTCATCGCAACGGACAGAAGCGCTTCCGCGCGCCGCTCGTTCCGCGCGAGGAGGTCTGCCTGAACCTGGACGTGCGCCAGCTCGGGCTCGGCGGCGCCAGCTGTGGACCGCAGCCGATGGAGAAGTATGTCTTCCCGATCGAGAAGACGCAGTGGACTCTGAAACTCGAGCCCGTCGGGCGCTGAGGTCAGGAGAGGAGCTTGAGCGACGAACTGGCGGCGGTGACGTCGCGGGGCGCGAAGCTGTTTCCCGCTTCGATCTGCTGGCACATCTGGAAGACATCGCTCCACGAGGCGATCCGGAAGTCGCGGTTCTTGACGAGCATCGCTTCCAGAAGCTGGCAAAAGCCCTCGGAAAGGGACGGGCGGTAGGTGCGAGGGTCGCGCGCCTGCGTCGTTTCGCTGCAGTGGGCGCGCATCATGTCCTCGTTGCTGACGCCGGGAAAGAGAATGCGCCCCGTCGACAGGTGGTAGAGCGTTGCCGCGAGCGAATAGACGTCCGACCGGCAGTCAAGCTCCACATCGCCGTAGACCTGTTCGGGCGAGATGTAGGCGGGCGTGCCGAGAACGTGGTCGGGGACGCTTTGCGGCCCCTCCTTGTGCTCGTAGCGGTGGGAAATGCCGAGGTCCAGGAGCTTCACGACGCCGTCCCGGTTGATCATGATGTTCTCGGGCTTGATGTCGCAGTGGACGATGCCGTGGTTGTTCCAGGCGAAGTCGAGGGCGGCGGCGACCGATTCGCAGATCAGGAGGCAGTCGGACTCCCTCACGTGCTGCTTGCGCTGGAGGAGGGAGTAGAAGGAATAGCCGTCCACATACTCCATCACGTAGTACCAGCTGCCGTTCGCGTTGTCGAAGTCGTAGGCCTCGACGATGCCGGGATGGTGGATCTCCTCCATCATTCGCTCTTCCGTGCGGAACTGGCGGATCTCCGTTCCGTCCGAGGAGAACTCGCGGTTCAGGATCTTGACGGCGACGAAGCGCTGGTTTTCCCCGTCCCAGGCCTTCCAGACGGTTGACATGCCGCCTTCGCCGATTTTCTCGATAAGTTCAGGCAAGGCCCCACTCCTTCAGCTTGCGGTGGATGGTGCGGCGCGAGATGCCAAGCTCGTCTGCAGCCTTCGACTTGTTGCCGCGGCAGCGCTCAAGGGCGGCGAGGATCTGGGCGCGCTCATTTGCGCTGAGAGTTTCGGGTTGCAGGTTGCACGTTTCAGGTTGCAGGTTGCCGGTTTCGGGTTCCTTGAACGTGGAACCTGAAACTTGAGAACCTGCAACTTCCAGGGGGATGTCCTCGACTGTCAGCTTGGAGCCGGAGGCGAGCACGACCATCTTCTCGACGACGTTGCGGAGCTGGCGGACGTTGCCCGGCCAGTCATAGTCCTCGAGCTTCTTGAGCGCGGCCGGCTCGATGCCGGTGACGGCGCTACCGTTCTGTGCGGCGGACTCTTTCAGGAAGCGGGCGACGAGAAGGGCGATGTCCTCCTTGTGGTCCTTGAGGGCGGGCGTATGGATGTCGATGACGTTCAGCCGGTAGTAGAGGTCCTCGCGGAACAGTCCCTCGGCCATCATCTTCGGCAGATTGCGGTTGGTGGCGGTGACGAGGCGGAAGTCGACGGGAACCGCCGCGGAGCTGCCGAGACGGACGACCGAGCGCGATTCGATCGCCCGGAGGAGCTTGACCTGCGTGTCGAGGTCGAGTTCGCCGATCTCGTCGAGGAAGAGCGTGCCGCCGTCCGCCGCCTCGAAGCAGCCGGCCTTGCCGTCCTTCAGTCCACCCGTGAAGGTGCCGGGCGCGTAGCCGAAGAGCTCGGAGGCGAGGAGATCCTTCGACATCGCCGAGCACTCGACGGCGACGAAGGGGCGATTCGCGCGCGGCGAGAGGTTGTGGAGGGCGCGGGCGACGAGCTCCTTGCCCGTGCCGCTCGGACCTTGCACGAGCACGGTCGCGTTTGTCGGCGCGACCTTGCGGATGAGCGCGTAGACCTTTTCCATTGCGGGCGACTTGCCCGTGAAGTTCTCGAGTTCGCCGCCGAGCTTGGTCTTGAGGTCGGAGACCTCCTTCTCGAGCGCGGCGGTCCGGAGGGCCTTCTGGATCCGGAGCTCGAGCTGGGAGAGGTCCGTGACGGGTTTCTGGAAGAAATCGTCCACGCCGTTGCGCATCGCCTCGATGACGAGGTTGACGTCCGCATGGGCGGTGAGGATGATGACGGCGAGGTTCGGGCTCGCCTTCTTTGCCGCGCGCGCGAGGTCGAGGCCGCTCATGCCCGGCATCTTGAAGTCGGTGAGGACGAGCGCGAGGTCGGGGGTCTCGCGGATGACGGCCTGTGCGGTTTCCGCGTCCGGCGCCGTCTGGCAGTCGTAGGTCTTCGCAAACCACTTCGCGAGCATGTCGCGCAAGGGCTTCTCGTCGTCGACGATGAGAATTTTCGGTTTCACTTGAGGGCCCTGATTCGTTGTTCCAGACGCGGAAGGGTGAGGGTGAAGGTCGTGCCTTCGCCGGGTGTCGACTCTGCGGCGATCGATCCGCCGTGCTCGGTGACGATGCGTTTGGAGATCATGAGCCCGAGGCCAGTGCCTTTCTCCTTGGTCGTGCGGTAGGGCTCGAAAAGGCCGGCGAGCTGTTCGGCGTCCATGCCTCGTCCGCTGTCGCGGATGGAGAGAAAGACGTTCCGGTCGTCCGAGCCGAGCGCGAGGACGATCGTGCCGCCGTCCGCCATCGCCTCAAGGGAGTTCTTGAGGAGGTTGAAGAACACCTGTTCCATCTGTTCCGCGTCGAGCGCGACGTTGGGCAGGGCCGCGGGAACGTCGAGTGTCACCGTGATCCGGCGCTCCTCGAACTGCTGCTTCAGCATCGCGAGGCAGTTCTTGAGCGGATCGGCGACCGAGCCCGGCATCAGGTTCGGCTGGCGTGGACGGATGGCTGTGAGGAAGTCGCGGATGATTCCGTCGAGGCGCTTCAACTGCGCGAGGCCCGTGTCGATCGCCTCGGTGTCGGTCGGATCGCGCTTGACGAGCTGCAGGGAGAGGGCGATGGCGTTTAGGGGATTGCCGATCTCGTGAGCGATGCCGGCGGCGAGGTCGCAGACCGCCTTGGTCGCGCCGGCGCGGAGCTGCTCCTCGGTGCGCTTCTTCTCCGCGGTGATGTCGCGGAGATAGACGATGGTCTCGCTCCCGAACGGAATGGTCTGGACCTCGAGAATGCGGTCTTCGGGATAGGAGATCTCGATCTCGCGACTGGAGGACTTGCCGAGCGGCAGTCCGAGATCGGAGAGGGCGTCCGCCGGCTCGGCGCCGAGGAGGCGTTTTGCCGCGGGGTTGGACTGCAGGACGCGTCCGTCGGCGTCAAGCCGGACGAGGCCCTCCTTTAGCGCGTGCAGGAACATGTCCGTGCTCGCGAGCTCGTCCGCCACGAGCTTGTACTGCTCGCGGAGATGACTGGCATCGAGCCGGTCAATGTGCTTCCTAACGCCTTTGAAGAAGTCTTTCATGGAGGGAGAACCTGGGACGCGAAACGGGAGACTTTAGCGCTTCCTGTTGTCGATGACCCTCTTGATCTTGCCTTCGGAACGAGGCAGGGAGCCGGGTTCGACGAGCGTGATCTTTGGGGAGAGCCCGATGATCTGCTTGACGGCGGCGAAGACCTTCTTGCGCAGGGCCTCGAGCGCGCGGATGTTGTCCGAAAACGCCTCGGACTTGATTTCGACCTTGATCTCGAAGAGGTCCAGCGTCTCGGTCGGGGTGAGGATGATCTGGTAGTGCGGCTCGACCTCGGGCACCGACAGGAGGGCCGTTTCGACCTGGCTCGGGAAGAGGTTGACGCCGTGGACGATCAGCATGTCGTCGGAACGCGCGTGGATGCGGTCCATCACGCGGATGGTGCGCCCGCAGGCGCAGCGCTCTGCGTGGAGACGCGAGAGGTCGCGCGTGCGATAGCGGATCATCGGCGTGCCGAAGCGGTCCAGCGTCGTGAAGACGAGCTCGCCTTCCTCGCCGTCGGGAAGGGGCTGGAGCGTCTCGGGGTCGATGATTTCGGGGTAGTAGTGGTCTTCAAAGACGTGGAGGCCAGGCGTTTCCGATTCGCAGTACGGACAGGACGCGGCGACGCCGGGGCCGGAGATCTCCGTGAGGCCGTAAATGTCATGCGGCACGATGCCGGACGATTCGGCGATCTTGCGGCGCATCTCGTCCGACCACGGCTCGGCGCCAAAGATGCCGTGCCGGAGCTTCGTGTCGCGGCAGAAGTCGAGCCCCTGCTTCTTCGCGACCTCGATCACGTGCAGGAAGTAGCTCGGCGTGCAGGCGATGGCGGTCGAGCCGAGGTCCTTCATCAGCATGAGCTGCTTTTCGGTGTTGCCGGCCGAAGTCGGCAGCACCGCGCAGCCGAGCTTCTCGCCGCCATAGTGGAGGCCGAGGCCGCCGGTGAAGAGCCCGTAGCCGTAGCTCACCTGGAGGACGTCATTCTCCGAAAGCCCGTACATCGCGAGGGCGCGCGCGGCCGCGTCGGCCCAGACCTCGATGTCGCCCTTCGTGTTCGGGATGCAGATGGGCTTTCCGGTTGTGCCCGACGAGCAGTGGAAGCGGACGATTTCGGAGAGGGGCGCTGCGGTGAGCCCCATCGGATACTCGTCGCGGAGGTCCGTCTTCTTCATGAACGGAAACTTCGCAAGGTCTGAAAGCGCGACGAGGTCGCGGGGCTTCACGCCCATCTCGTCGCAGCGCCTGCGGAACAGGGCGACGCGCTCGTATTCGTAGGCGATGATCTTCTGGAGCTTCCCGAGCTGAAGGGCGCGCAGCTCTTCGACGGGCATGTAGTCTGGATTGGAAATCGGAGGATTCATTTTGTCGGTTCGGCGCTGGTGTGGAGGACGACGCGGCTGAAGAGCTGCAGGAGGGCCGTCTCCTTCGTCCGGTAAGTTGTGATGTTCTTGAAACCCGTGTATCCGTTCTCGCGGAGCGTCTGGTCGAGAAGCGCCATGTTGACGTCCAGTGTGAGCGTGTCGCAGAACCAGGCGGACACCTCTCGGTTCGGATAGTCGGGGTCGCCCGAGAAGAGCGGGATGAAGCCGAAGAGACGGCAGCAGGCATTGTCCACTTCGACAACTTCGTGCGGGCCGTCCGAGACGACGCGCGTGTGGCAGCAGCCCGCAAGCGCCGCAGCACAGAGGAAAAGAGCGATCTTCTTCATTGCAGCACCCCCGACAGCTGGATTTCGTTATAGCAGACGACATAGGGGATGGGAATCGTGATGACGAGCAGCGGAACGTCAAACATGATGTTGTCGAAGCGGTGGCTCGTCAGCCCCGTCGCCGTCTTGCCGCGGCGTGCGGCTTCGTCCGCCAGCGCAGCCTCGACGCGTTCGAGCGTGATGTCGCTGCGGAACAGCGGAATGGTGTTGAAGAGCTTCCAGCCGTAGTCGGACACGAAGATGTGCTCTTCGCCCGTCAGCTCCGATTTGGAGACTTGCGTCGAAAGGCATCCCGTGAGACACAATGTCCCACACAGGGCCAGAATCAAAGTCAAAATTCTCATAGCGCGTATTATAGAACATTTCGTGCGCGCGCGCAACCCTACCCCACCCGATTGACTATTCACGGCGTTTAGGATATAATCTCCACATTAACCCACATAAAGGAGATTGAAATGGACCAACAGCAAAAGCACAGTGGAAACGTTGCGGCGATCATCACGATGTTCGCGCTTTTCTTCATGATCGCGTTCGTCACGAATTTTGCGACGCCGATGGGAGTCATCGCGAAGAATCAGTTCCAGACGTCGAACTTCCTCGCGCAGCTCGGCAACGCGGCGAACTTCTTTGCCTATCTCTTCATGGGCATCCCGGGCGGTCTTATCCTGAAGCGCAAGGGTTACAAGTTCACGGCCCTGACGGCGGTTGCGGTCGGTTTTGCGGGCGTCGGCGTACAGCTCATCGCGGGTTATGCGAGTTCGTTCCTCGTCTACGTCCTCGGCGCGTTCATCGCGGGCTTCTCGATGTGCATGCTGAACCTGGTCGTCAATCCGCTCCTCAACACGCTGGGCGGCGAGGGCAACAAGGGCAACCAGCTCGTGCAGTTCGGCTGCTCGCTGAACTCGATCGGAGCGACGCTTTCGCCGGTGATCCTTGGCTGGCTGATCGGTGAGATCACCAAGGACACCAACTTCATCAAGGCGGCGCCGGCGCTGATGATCGCGATGGGCATTTTCGCCGTTGCGTTCCTCATTGTCGCGCTCTCGCGCATTCCCGAGCCGCACATGGAAACTGCCGAGGAGAAGGCCGACCGTCTGTCGGGCAAGACGTCCGTCGTCAAGGACATCTGCGAGACGCTCAAGTTCAAACACTTCACGTTCGGCGCGCTCGCGATCTTCTTCTACATCATCATCGAAGTCGGCGTGCCGGCGATGGGTTTCAACTACATGACCGAGCAGATCCCGGTTCTCGGCGGCGTGACGCGGAACGGTCCCGGTTATGTCGGCGGTGCGATTGCGGGTATCGTCTGCGGCGCCTACTGGTTCTGCATGATGGTCGGACGTCTCCTGGGCGGCGTCGTGGGCGGCAAGTTCTCGTCCCGTTCGCAGGTGACGTTCCTCGCCACGGTCGGCATCATTCTCCTTCTGGCGGTCATGTTCCTGCCCGCGACGATGATTGAGCTTCCCTTCAAGACGAAGGTCGTCGACGTCGCCGGCGTCGCGCTGGAGAAGAACATCCAGGTTCCGCTCAACATGTGCTTCATGGTCGCGGTCGGCCTCTGCACGTCCGTGATGTGGGGCGGCATTTTCAACATGGCGGCCGAGGGTCTCGGCAAGTACGTGCCGATGGGCTCGGGTATCTTCATGGCCTGCGTGTTCGGCGGCTTCTTCATCCCGGTGCAGGGCTACGTTGCCGACAAGGCCGGCATCCTCAACGCCTACTGGCTTTCGATCGCGCTCCTGGCGTACGTCCTCGTCTACGCGCTTGTCCTTTCGAAGCCGTCCAAGAAGATTGCATAAGGGGAAATGGCCATGCTGAATCAGGAAGTCTACGACAAGGTCGTCGCGGCGTTCGCGGCGAAGTTCGGGGGAAAGCCGGCGAAGGTCGCGTATGCGCCCGGGCGCATCGAGGTCCTCGGCAACCACACCGACTACAACGAGGGCTATGTCTTCTCCGCGGCGATCGACAAGGGCACGTTCTTCGCGGCGTCGCCGGCGGACGACGGGAAAATCACGCTCGTGGCGCTAAACATGGACGAGACGTACGAGGTCGAGCTTTCGGCCGTTGCGCCGGTCAAGAGCGGCATGACGTGGGCGAGCTACGTCCTCGGCACGTTCAACTGGCTGTTCGACGGCAATCCGGCGGCGGCGGGCAAGGGCTTCAAGGCGGTATTCGGCGGCAATATCCCGCTTGGCGCGGGGCTGAGCTCGTCCGCGTCGCTTGATGTCGCGACGGCGCTTGCGCTTGGTGCGGTCTACGGCATTGAGAAGGACAAGACGGCGCTCGCGAAGCTCTGCCAGAAGGCGGAGAACACGTGGGCGGGCTGTCCCTGCGGGCTTCTCGACCAGGCTTCGTCCATCTACGGCAAGGCGGGCGCGCTGGTGAAGAGCGATTTCCGGTACTGCAAGTTCGAGAACGTCTCGATGGGCGAGGGCATCGCGTTCATGATGGTGAAGTCGAATGCGAAGCACGCGCTCGTCGACGGCGCCTACGCGTCCCGTCGCCAGGCGTGCGAGGACGCGGCGAAGTACTTTGCGGGCGTTCTCAAGAAGGGCGGCGTTACGCATCTCCGTGACGTCACGATGGCCGAGTGGGTGCTGTACCGCGGCGGTCTTTCGGAGACGACGGCGAAGCGCGCGGTCCATCCGATCGGCGAGGACGAGCGCGTCATCCAGGGCGCGGCGCTCCTCGAGAAGGGCGACCTGAAGGGCTTCGGTGCGCTCATGTACGATTCGCACGAGTCGAGCCGCAACTGGTTCGAGAACTCCTGCGAGGAGCTGGACGCGATCGTCGATGCGGCGAAGGCGATTCCCGAGGTTTATGGTGCGCGCCTCTCGGGCGGCGGCTTTGGTGGTAGCTGCTGTCTTCTCGTCGATCCGGCGGCGGCGGACAAGATTGCCGCGCAGATCACGAAGGAATACAAGGCGAAGTTTGGCGACGAGCCTGTCTGCTCGGTGATTCAGCCGTCGGACGGCGCGCATCTGGTTTGATGGCTGAAGTCTAACGTCTAAAGTCCTGGAGAAGAAATGAAAAGAACATTCATAGCGATCGTTGCGATGTCGGCGGCGTTCGCGCTCTTTGCCGAAGGGGCGGCGGCCGGTGCGGAGGCGGAAATCGAGGCGCTTAAGGCCGCCCAGACCAACGCGGTGAAGATGAAGTTGTTCACGGCGTTGCCGCTTTGTCGGCGCGTCGAGGGCAGCGCCCAGGTGAAGAAGCCGGGCGGCGACTGGCAGGCCGCCGAAGAGGGCAAGTTCTATCCGCTCGGCACCTCCTATCGCGTCCAGCGGGGCGGCATGTTGGCAATCGCCTTCGGCGTCACGTCGACGGTGACGATCAAGGACGACGCCGAATTCGGGACGCGGCTCGCGGCGGCTGGATCGTCGGGGCGCACGGTTGTCCTCGCGCGCGGCACGGTCGAACTGAAGCTTCCGAACAATCTGCCCGAGGGCGCCTTCACCGCGGCGGCGCCGGGCTTTGTCGTGAAGAATCCGGCGGGCGAGGCGCTTTTGACGTATAAGGATCTCGGAGACGGCGATGAGGCCGTCGTCCGTTGCGTAACGGGCTCGCTCGGCGTCGAGGGGCGCCACTTCGACATTCCCGTGATGCGTGCGGCGAACGAGGTGCGGATCCGCACGAGCCGCGACCAGCTTTCGACGATCCTCTACGGCACGAGCGGCGACTACGCCGTGAAGGTCGACCAGGGCCTGAGCACGCATGACGAGTTTACGGACGAGGGCGAGCGCAAGACGGTCGAGGTGAAGGATGTCCTCGACTGGCATCTGACGCCGCTGACGAAGCTCGTCATCAACCGCAGGGTGCCCGCGATCGGCGAGCGCATGAGCGTTCACACGATGGCGTTCGACGCCGCGGGCGATCTGAAGAGCGAGCGCAGCTTCTGCGAGGGCCGCGCGGAGATCAACTCCGGCGAACTCGTCCCCGTCTCGAAGGCCAGCGCCGAGGAGCTCGCGAAGAAAGCCGCCGAGATGACGAAGGAGGCGGCGGAGGACGCAGAGGAGACCGAGGAGGTCTCCGACGAGGAATCGACTTCAAACGAAGAAGGGTAAGCTCAATCATTAACAACTAACATGCGATAATTCGGTCATTCGATAATTCGATTATTTCCTATGGTCATTCATCAGTTCAATAAGCTCATTCGCAACAAGTGGGTGTGGGGTGTGTTCGCAATCGCGATTTCCGCGTTCTTTGCCTTTGACTTTCTCGTCGCAGACCTGAACCGGTCCGACGGCGAGCGCAAGGCTGGCGGCGCGGGGCTGCTTGCGGGCGAAGCCGTCGACGGCGACGTGTTCGTCGCGATTGCCGAGGAGATCCGCGGCTTCGGCCAGCAGCGTGACTGGAAGCGTCCCGCGAACGAGGTCAACCGCGAGGCGTGGGAGAACTATGCGGCGCTCAAGGTCGCCGGACGGGACGGTCTCGAGGCGACGGACGGCGAGGTGCAGGCGATGATCCGCCGCGACCCGTCCTTCCAGCGCAACGGCGCGTTCAGCTTCGCGCTTTACCAGGCGCTGCTCCGTCAGAACGGGCTCGTCCCGGAGCGCTTCGAGCAGTACCTGAAGCGCCGCATCACGCTGATGCGCATCGGCCAGGCGGTCCTCGCGTCCGCGGCGTGGTCGTCGCCGATGGAGGTCGACCGGGCGGTCGCCGACATGACGGACGTCTTCACGGTGAAGGTCGCGAAGTTCGAGCAGACGAAGGCCGAGGCCGACGCCGTCAAGGTGGACGATGCCGCGCTCAAGGCGTGGTACGAGGACAACAAGAAGTCCCTTGAGCTCCCCGAGCGCGCCAAAATCCGCTTCGTGAAGTTCGACGCGACGGACGCGAAGGTCCTCGCGAAGATGTCTGTCACGACGAACGACGTGCAGGACTACTTTGACGTCAACGTCGACAAGTACGTGACGAAGGACACGAACGGCGTCGAGACTGTCCGCACCTACGAGCAGCTCACGAAGGCCGAGAAGGACGGCATCGAGAAGGAGCTCCGCCAGATCGCCGCCGTGCAGTATTTCGAGACGAATCTCAACGCCCTCGTGTACGGCGTGAAGGCGGCTGCGGGCATGTCGCGTCTGGACGAGATCGCCGCGGCCGAGAAGGCGAAGGTCGAGACGAGTGACTGGTTCGCCGTCGACGGCTCCTACAAGGAGGGCTTCATGAAGCGCGCCTCCCAGATTTGCCCTGGCGCGGAGGGCTTTGCTGAAGCCGTCGCCGAGCTCGATTCCCAGAGCGAGGACCTGCGTTACGGTCTCGTGACCTCGCCGAAGGCCGTCTGGCTGATCGAGAAGGCGGAGACGAGCCCGAAGCACGTGCCGACCTTCGAGGAGGCGAAGGACGTGATCCGTCCGCGCGCGCTCCGCGACGCGAAGGCCGAGGCCTTCAAGAAGGCGGTCGAGGCGGTTGCGGCGAAGGGTGCGGCGGCCGTTGCGGCCGTCAAGGACGTTTCGACGAACATCGTCTTCAACGTGTCCGACTTGCGCACCTCGGGCGTCGGTGCGTTCGAGAACCAGATGGCCGTCGCCCGCGCGGCGATGTCCCTCAAGAAGGGCGAGGTTTCCAAGTTTACGCTGACGGGCACGGGCAGGGCGATTCTGGTCGTCTGCGAGGACCGCGTGGCTGGCGACGCCGCCAAGGCGACCGTCCTCCGCTCGCAGGTGAGGGACGAGGTCGCGATGCTCCAGCTCCGCCAGATTCCGGACTCCTGGAAGAAGTGGAATCTCGAGCGTCTTGGATTCGAGACGACCGGCGTGTCGTCCGTCGAGGCCTCGGAAGAGCCGGAAGAATGACGCTTCGCTTCAAAAAGCTCCGTCCCGATGCGATCCTGCCGTCCTATGCGCATCCAAGCGATGCGGGCATGGACGTCCGGAGCGTTGAGGACCTGACGATTGCGCCCGGCAAGCGGGCGCTCGTCCCGACCGGGCTCGTGATGCTCCTGCCGCCCGGCTACGAGGCGCAGGTTCGCCCGCGATCCGGACTGGCGCTCAAGAGCGGCGTCACCGTCCTCAACACGCCCGGCACGATTGATTCGGGCTACCGTGGCGAAGTCGGTGTCATTCTCGCGAATTTTGGCGAGACGGACTTCTCGGTGAAGAAGGGCGACAAGATTGCCCAAATCGTCATCGCGCCCGTCACGCAGCCGACCATCGAGGAGACCGATGTCGTCGATGAGACCGACCGCGGCGCGGGTGGCTTCGGTTCGACGGGAGTTTAGCGGTTAGCAATTAGCTGTTAGCGGTTTAAGAGTTGAAACTGAAAGTTTATAAGTACGGCGAGAAGGTGCTGCGCGAAAAGGCGACACCCGTGGTGGTTGTCGACGACAAGCTTCGTCGGCTGGCGGAGGATATGATCGAGACGATGCACGAGGCGAAGGGCGTCGGACTTGCCGCGGAGCAGGTCGGGCGACTGGAAAAAATGTGCGTCATCGACATTCCCGAGGGCTGCGACGAGCCGGAGGACGAGATGTTCAATGCGCCGATTCAGATGCCGCTCGTTCTCTTCAACCCCGAAATCGTCGCCCAGGAGGGCAGTCAGCGCGACAAGGAAGGCTGCCTCAGCTTCCCGAACGTGGGCGGTTCGCTGACGCGCGCGGCACAGGTCACCTGTCAGTATCTGGACGCCGAAAACCGTCCCCAGATGATCACGGCCCGCGGCTTTCTCGCGCGCGCCCTGCAGCACGAGATCGATCACCTGAACGGCATTCTCTACATCGACCACATGTCTGCGGTCGAACGCCTCGCCTGCGCGGCGAAGCTCAAGAAGCTCGCCAAGCAAAACGGCGGCACGCGTTGACTGTTGACAACTTGTCGACAGAGGTTGACATATGTAGACACGAGACGCGGCTTTGGCCGCGTCTTTTCTGATATAATGAGGCCATGCAAGACTTGAAGACACCGCCGAACAATGTCGAGGCCGAGCGTGCCGTCTTGGGATCGATTCTCCTCGACACGACGGGGCGCGGCGAGGACCGCGTGATGGACGAGTGCCGCACGCGCGGCATCGTGCCCGAGGCGTTTTACAATCCCGCGAACCGCACGGTCTACACGACGATGCTCGAGATGTCCCGCTCGTCGAAGTCCGTGGACGCGCTGACGCTCATTGAGGAGCTTCGCTGCACGAACAAGCTCGAGGCGGTCGGGGGCGTCGGCTACATCCAGTCGCTCATCGACCAGGTGCCGACGACGGCGCACGCCGAGCACTACATCGGCATTCTCCGCGGTAAGTACGTGCGCCGGCTGATGATCGAGCGCGCGACGTCGGTCGTCGAGAAGTGCTTCGACGAGGGCGAGTATCCAGATCCGCAGGTCGTCCTCGGCGACGCCGAGAAGACCTTCCTCGAGATCGGAGGCTCGGCGGGAGCGACAATGCCGTGGGACGCCGCAATCGAGGACAGCTTCCGGCGCATCGACCGGATGTTCGAGTCCGGCGGAAAGCTGACGGAAGGGCTTTCGACCGGCTACAAGTACCTGGACGAGAAGCTGCAGGGCCTCAAGCCCGGTGAAATGATCGTCATCGCGGCGCGTCCGTCCGTCGGCAAGACCTCCCTTGCGATGAACATCGCCGAGAGCTGCGCGCTCGGCCAGATGATCACCTCGAAGGCGCCGGTTCCCAACGGCGGCAAGCCGCGTCCCGTCGCCATCTTCTCCCTGGAGATGCCGGTCGAGCAGCTCACCAAGCGCATGCTCGCGGGTCGCGCGCACGTCAACATGTGGCGGCTCAACCGCAATCTCGTCGCGAAGAGCGAGAAGCAGCTCCTGACGAATAGTCTCATGGAGGCGATGAATGACCTGAAGGGTGCGCCGATCTTCGTGGACGACACGGCGGCGCTGGACGTGATGGACCTTCGGGCCCGTGCGCGGCGGCTCAAGAAGCAGCACAAGATCGAGCTCATCGTGATTGACTACCTGCAGCTCTGCAGCTGTCACGAGGGTGCGCGCCAGTCGCGGCAGATCGAGGTCAGTATGATCTCCCAGCAGATCAAGGCGATGGCGAAGGAGCTGAAGATCCCCGTAATCGTCCTCTCCCAGCTGTCGCGTGCGAACGAGCAGCGCGGCGACAAGGAGGAGAAGCCGAAACTCTCGGACCTCCGCGACTCGGGCGCAATCGAACAGGACGCGGACGTCGTCTTCCTTCTGCGCCGGCCCTCGCGCACGGCGACGTCAAAGGAGGCGGCGGACGAGCAGCTCGCCATCGTCGACGTCGCGAAGAACCGCAACGGCGAGACGGGCGAGGTGCGCATGAGCTTCATCCGCGAGTTCACGCGCTTCGAGGACCGCGCGCCTGAACGCAAGGACGGCGAACCGCTCGACTCGGCGGAAGAGGAGCGTCCCCAGGCCTACGCACAGGACCCGATGCTATGAAGACGTCGCACTTCCCTGCTCTGGCGTTGCCGTCTTCCGGATTTCCCGTCCGTAGTCCGTCGGTGGCTTCATTTGTGGTATAATACGCAACTTATGAAGTGCGAACTGTGTCATCAGGCGGATGCGGAAACCGCAATCACGCGCGGCGAGGGGGACGCGGCCGAAGAGCTGTACGTCTGCCACGCCTGTGCCAAGGCGGAGCGTCTCAATCGCCAGAAGAAGAGCCAGCGCACGCGCAAGGTGACCGGTTTGCCGCCCGGGATGTCGATGTCCATCACGCGAATCGGTCCGGCGGACGAGAATAGCGATGGCGAGGAGCCGCCGTTCATCGGCGCCATTATGAACGCCTTCCAGGACATGGTCTCCGACATCGAGAAGGCGCGGCAGGCGTCGAAGGACGAGAAGGGGCCCGACTACCACGACTTTCCGGCCTCCCGCGTCGACGCCGCCTACCGCATCGGCAATCGCCTGCATCTCGAGGCTCTGCATCTCATCGGCGAGCTCGAAGCCGTCAAGCGCGCGCTTCACGCCCTGAAGATGGACCTCGTCGGCGTGAATGCGGACGGCATCCGCGAGGCGGGCCACGTCTACACGCTGCGCTATTCCGGCTCGTCCGAGCAGGTCAAGCGCGTCGTTGAGGACCTTCTCCGCGAGGAGCGCAACGCGCGCGTGCGGCTGTTCGAGGAACTGCCGCGGGTGTTCGGAGATTCGCTTTGCCGTGCGCTCGCCGTGATGAAGAACTGCCGGCTTCTCTCCCCGGGCGAATACTTCGACCTCCTCTCCCCGCTGCGGCTTGCCGCCAAGGAGGAGATGCTGGACGGCATCGATGCGGAGGAGATCGAGCGGCGCCTGGTAGAGACCGACCTCACGAGCGCCGAGGACAAGCTCGAGCAGGCCGAGCGCGACAGGGCGGACGCCGAGCGGGCGGACGAGATGAACGCGCGCTTCGAGGATGTCGTCCTCAACGAACGCGCGGAGGAGAAGTTCCTGTGAGCCTGATGTTTTCCAAGCACGCCGTGGACGCCCTAAACGCCGCTTCGAGTTGCGCGCGCCAGCTTGGACACGACCATGTGGGCGCCGAGCACATTCTTCTCTCGCTTCTTGCGATTCCTGACTGCCAGGCGTCACGGCGTTTCGTGACGCTCGGACTTTCGCTTGAGGATCTCTCCGAGTCGATGAAGCAGATGATTTCGGGGAATTCCGACGGGGTCCTCCAGCGCGGACCGCTGCCGCTGACGGCGCGCACGAAGAAGATCATCGACATGGCTGGTCTTGACGCCGGCCCCGGCATGGTCGTGGACACGATCCACCTCGTCCTCGCCATCCTCCGCGAAGGCGAAAACGCCGCGGCCCAGCTTCTCTTCAATGCCGGCGTCACGGTCGAGAAGTTCGTCGCGGCGGGGGCCGCGAAGAGTGGAGAAGCGGATTCCCATCCGCTTCAGGAAGAGGGCGAAGCGTCTGCATCTTCCCAGCCCGGTGCCAACGGCAAGCAGCAGAAGACGCCGACAATCAACTCCTATGGGCGCGACCTCACGGACCTCGCGCGGCAGGGCAAGCTCGATCCAGTGATCGGGCGCGCCAAGGAGCTGAAGCGCATCATCCAGGTCCTTTCGCGGCGGACGAAGAACAACGCCGTCTTGATCGGCGAGGCGGGTGTCGGCAAGACGGCTGTCGTCGAGGGGCTTGCGCAGGCGATTCATCGCGGCGAGGTTCCGGAGAAGATGCAGGCGAAGCGCGTCGTGGCGCTCGACATGGCGCGCGTCGTCGCGGGGACGCAGTACCGCGGGCAGTTCGAGGAGCGCCTCAAGAAAATCATCGATGAGACGAAGCGCGCGGGCAACATCATCCTCTTCCTGGACGAGATCCATACGATGGTCGGCGCCGGCGGCGCGGAAGGCGCGATGGATGCGGCGAACATCTTGAAGCCCGCGCTCGCCCGCGGCGAACTGCAGTGCGTGGGCGCGACGACGCTGAAGGAATACCACAAGTCCATCGAGAAGGACGCCGCGCTCGAGCGCCGGTTCCAGTCCGTCATGGTGGATGAGCCGACGGTTGCGGACACCGTCGAGATTCTGAAGGGCATCGCGCCGAAGTACTCCGAGTACCACTCCGTCGACTACGCGCCGGACGCGATTCGCGCGGCGGTGGAGCTCACGGCTCGCTACCTGCCGGCGCGGCAGCTGCCCGACAAGGCGATCGACGCGCTGGACGAGACGGGCGCGCGGCTTCGTGCGGGCGCGAGCGCGCGTCCGAAGAAGCTGACGGAAATGCAGGAGAAGATCGACACGCTGCGCGGCAAGAAGGACGCGGTGGTGGCGAAGGGCGATTTCGATTCTGCCGCGCAGTATCGCGAGGCGCTCCGGCTTGCCGCGGCGGAATTCCAGACGGCTCTCAAGAAGTGGAAGGAAACGCACGCCGAGGAGACCCTGTCGGTCTCCGAGAAGGATGTCGCCGAGACCGTGTCCGCGATGAGCGGCGTTCCGGTCGAGAAGATGAATGCGACGACCGCGGAGAAGCTTCTTGGGATGGAGAAGGCGCTCGGCGCGGTCGTAATCGGACAGGATCCCGCGGTGAAGGCAATCGCACGGGCGCTCCGCCGGAGCCGCGCGCTGATGGCGGATCCGAAACGTCCCATCGGCTCGTTCCTTTTTCTCGGCCCGACGGGCGTCGGCAAGACGCATCTCGCGAAGATGCTCGCCGACAAGGTGTACGGCGACGACAAGGCGCTCATCACGCTCGACATGTCCGAGTTCCAGGAGAAATACTCGTCCTCGCGCCTCGTCGGCGCACCGCCCGGATACGTCGGCTATGATGAGGGCGGACAACTCACGGAGAAGGTGCGGCGGCGTCCCTACTCGGTCGTCCTCTTCGACGAGTTCGAGAAGGCGAACGGCGACGTTTGCAACATGCTTCTCCAGATCCTAGATGAGGGACGTCTTACGGACGGCCAGGGCCGTATCATTGACTTCCGCAACACGATCATTATCTGCACGGCGAACCTCGGCTTCGACTTCGCGCGGGAAGGGCATGCGCTCGGCTTTGCGAAGGACACGGCGGAGACGAGCTTCGACGTCCTTAGGGAGAAGCTTCTCTCCGAGGCGAAGCGGACGTTTCGTCCCGAGCTTCTCAATCGCTTCGACGAGACGGTCGTCTTCAGGAAGCTCGAGAAGGACGACATGCGGAAGATCCTCAAGCTCGAGCTCGAGAAGCTGCAGGTGCGGCTCAAGGATTCGCATATCGCCTTGTCGCTTGACAAGAAGGCGACGGACTTCCTCATCGAGAAGGGCTACGACTCGGCGCTCGGGGCGCGTCCGCTCCGCCGCGTCGTTCAGGATTATGTTGAAGATCCGCTCGCGGATCTCGTGCTCGCCGGCAAGGTTAAGCCTCGTCTTCGCGGCCATTTGGCCAAGGACGGCCAGTCTCTGAAATTCTGAAATTCACAATAAGATCTGACCCCGTTGACAGGCGGAGCGGAATTTTGATATACTATGGCCTCGAAGCACCTGTGGTGAAATTGGCACACACGCTAGATTCAGGTTCTAGTGCCGCAAGGCTTGTGGGTTCAAGTCCCACCAGGTGCACCAAGAAGCTGGCCCCTTCGTCTATCGGCTAGGACATCTGGTTCTCATCCAGGTAAGAGCGGTTCGACTCCGCTAGGGGCTGCCAAACAGGTTGGTGCATGAAGAAGGCGCTGAAGACAGCTTGGAAAACGATGAAGTGGACCTTCATCGTTTTTTGCATTTACATAGGGTCTCTTTTCTTTCGGGAAGAGCACATTCCCGGCGCTTGGGCCGAAGGACTGGCGCGGCAGGTCCTGCCGTCGAATCTCGTCCTTCACATCGGGTCCGTCTCGTTCGGCTTTCGCCACGGGCTGCAGGTCCGCGAGCTTCGGCTTTCCGACTCAACCTGCAAGGACCCGCTCCGTCCGCTCGTGACGGCCGCCTCCATCGACGTTCGTTTCTTTGGGAAGATGCTTCGGGCGGAGGAGCTCTGCTACACGCGGCTTTCGGACGCCTACTACGAGCCGGGTAACGTCGACCGCGACGAACCGCTCGAGGTGCGGTTTCCGGACCTCGGGCGCTGGACGGTCGAACTGACGCGTCCGGACATCCTCGGCATCCGTCCCGAGCGACTGACGTTCGACTGGGAGATTGCGCCGCAGCGGATGGACTTCTCGCGCATTCGCCTTGTCTGGCCGGACCGGGAGAAGCCGATGGCGATCAACGGATTCTGCTTCGTCGACCTTGTCCGGCAGGAGGTCTACGGCGAAATCGAGGGTCTTGCGAAAACGGCGCACATCCGTCCCCTCATCGTCACTCTGGACGTTCCGGTCGCGCTGCCCTATATGGACGGCTTCACGGAAGTTCCCGAGCCCTGTCCCTCCTGGTGCGCCTGGAAGGTCGACCTCGTGCGCAAAGACTTCGACCTCTGGCTGGACCTTCGTCCGACGCTCGGGCGCTACAACGGCGTGCCGATGAAGGGCGCCAAGGGCAAGATCCACCTGCACAACTGCACGCGCGACAACAGCCTCAACTACGTGACGACCGTCGGCCCGATCGCCGGCGTCGACACGGAGGGCCGTCCCCTCGACGGCACGGTCGTTGTCGTCGGGACGAACGGACAGAACACGGTGACCGTGAAGGCGACGAGCGGCCAGCCGCTTGCGGACGTCCTGAAGATCGGCGGCTTCACGGGCGACTACGTCGACGCGGGTATCGTCGGTCATTCGGTCTGCGACCTCGAGTTCCGCTTTCCGCGGGCGATGACGAACAACTACGAGGAGCTGAACGGGCGCGGCCACGTGGAGGTGAAGGGCGGCTGCCTCATGCGGATGCGGGGGTTCCGCGGGCTTCTCGCCGTGATGCCCTCGATTGCGCCGGCGGTGACGTGGTTCTCGGACACGACGCAGGCCTCGTGCGACTACAGGATCGAGCGGGGCGTCGTGAAGTCTGACAACATCTACATCGAGGGTTCCTGCTTTTCCATTAAGATGGAGGGTTCGTTTGACGCGGTGCGGAATGCGCTCGACTTCAACGTGCGCGTGCAGTTCGCGAGGAGCGACTCGCTGGTCGGCAAGGTCCTGCATCCAATCGTCTGGCCGTTTACCAAGCTCCTGCTGGAGTTTAAGCTGACGGGAACGGCCGAAGATCCGAAGTGGAGCTATGTGACGGTCCTGGACCGCGTCATGGAGGTGGTGAAATGAACTTGACGAGTCCGAGCCAGGTGAAGGCCTGGTGCATTGAGAACGGTTTTCATCCGAACAAGGTGCTCGGTCAGAACTTCCTGATTGACCAGAATGCGCTGAAGGCCATAGTTGACGCGGGGTTGGAAGGACTTGAGACGCGAGACAGGAGACTCGGCGATGACGTCTTATGTCTTTCGTCTCATGTCCTTGAGATTGGGCCGGGTCTGGGCGTCCTGACCGAAGAGATGCTGAAGCGCGGCTGCAAGGTCACGGCGATTGAGAAGGATCCCGTCCTCGCCGCGCGACTTGAGAAGGAGTCGAAGGCGAGAGTCGAAGGCGAACCGTGGTGGAAGAATCTTTCTGTCGTCACGGGAGATGCGCTTGACGTCCTTTCTTCGACTTCGACTTCCGGCTTCGACTTGTCTGGGTTTGACGCGATGGTCAGCAACTTGCCTTACCAGGCCGGGACGCGTATTCTCCTCGAGCTCGTGCAGGCGCGGGAGCTGAAGGCGATGACGGTCCTGGTGCAGACGGAGGTCGCGGAGCGGCTGGCGGCGAAGGAGGGCTCGAAGGTGCGGGGGCTCGCCGGCGTTTGGGCGCAGCTCGATTACGACGTGAGGATTGTGCGCAAGGTCTCGGCGAGCTGCTTTTGGCCGCGGCCCGAAATCGGGTCTTCGGTCGTGCGGCTCGACCGGCATGAGCGCAACGTCGGGCTGGCCGAGGAGGCGCGCAAGCTCTTCCACCGGATCACCAAGCAGGCGTTCGAACACCGCAGAAAGCAACTTGGCAGCATCTTCAAGGATTTGATACAATCTACGGCAAGGGCCGAAGAGCTTTCGAACGAAGATTGGATAAACCTTGCGAAAGGACTAGTAAAAAATGCAGACACCCGAAGCGTTTTTGAGTGAAAACGGTTTCGTCACCGCCGCCGAGACGAACCGCGTCGCCTTGATTGGCGCGTTTATTTCCGAAATGGAAAAAGGCCTGGCTGGCGAGCCCAGTTCGCTGGCGATGATCCCGACCTACGTCGGCGTGAACGGCAAGGTTCCGCCCGGTGCGAAGGCGGCGGTGCTCGACGCGGGCGGCACCAATTTCCGGTCGGCGGTCGTATCGATTCCGCCGAAAATCGAAAACAAAGTCAATCAGCCGATGCCCGGCACCAAAGGCGAGGTCGACGCCGACACCTTCTATACGGCCTTTGCGAAAGAAATCGGCCGCGTGAGCGCCTATGCGACGGTGCCGAAAATCGGTTTCTGCTTCTCGTATCCCGCCGACGCGACGCCCGAGCTCGACGCGAAGCTCAATTGCTGGACTAAGGGCATTCAGGCGCCGGAGATTGTCGGACAATTCGTGGGTAGCGAATTGATGAAGCGCGTGGGCGGCGGCAAGATCGCCATCGTCAACGATACGGTCGCGACGCTGCTGGCGGCCAAGGCGACGGAGGGCGACAAGACGTATTCCTCCTACATCGGCTTCATTCTCGGTACCGGCACCAACGCCGCCTATGTCGAAAAGAACATCAACATCCGCAAGCTGCAGAATCTTTCCGAAGACGGCTTGATGATCATCAACGCCGAGAGCGGCAACTTCAACAAGATGAAGCGCTCGCGTTTCGACGAGGCGCTGGCGGCGAAGCTGCCGGACGGTGCGCACAATCCGTTCGAGAAGATGATTTCGGGCGGCTATCTCGGTCCGCTCGGGCTGGAAGTGTTCAAGGCGGCCGCGAAGGCCGGCTTCTTCTCGGAATCCGCGGCCAAGAAGGTGATGTCGCTCGCGCAGCTCGAGACGATGGATTTCGACAACTTCCTCGCCGCCTACCGCAAAGAGGGCAGGGAGAATCCGCTCGACGCGATTTTCGCCGACGCGGCGGACGCGCAGATGGCGCGGCGGCTTGGCCTGCCGGTGATCGAACGCGCGGCGGTGTTGACGGCCGTGCATTTGGCGGCCTTCGTCATCAAGACCGGCGAAGGGACCGATCCGGCGGCGCCGGTGGCGATCAACGCCGACGGCTCGACCTACTACAAGACGCGGGCGATCGATTTCGCCGACACGGTGCGCCGCGAACTTGACGCGATGCTCGTGAAGGCGCGTAACATCCACTACGCAATCACGCCCCAGGTCGACGACGCGCCGATGGTCGGCGCGGCGATCGCGGCGATGCTGTGAAGAAATAATCGAATAATCGAATTATGAATAATCGAAACAGGGGAGAGGTCGTGCAGCAGAGTGGAAGAGGGTCAACAAGGCCGTTCTTCAATTCGATTATTCGATTATTCGATTATTCGATTATTCTGCTTCTGCTGGCAACGCCGGCAGAAGCAGTAGAGCTGGACGGAATCGCCGCGCGCGTCGGCTCGGAGACGATCCTCCGCAGCGAGGTTCTCGCCGACATGCAGCGCAGGGGCGCGACGGACGCTTCGCAGTATCCGATTTTTCTCAACCAGGCCATCGACCGGCGCCTCGTCCTGAAGGCGGCGCGCGAGTCGAAGATGACGATGCAGGAGTGGATTGTCGAGAACCGCGTGCGCGAGATCGTCCAAAGAACGTTCGGCGGCGACCGCAATCTCCTGATCGAACAGCTTGGGCGGGACAAGATCTCCTATCCCGAGTGGTATCAGAAGACGAAGGACGACCTGATTGTCGGCGCGATGCGATGGAACACGATCGACAAGAACGTGACGGCGTCGCCGGCGGCGCTCCGCAAGGAGTACGCCGACCATAGGGACCGCTACGTGAAGGACCACAAGGTGACGGTCACGGTCATCATGCTGAAGCCCGAGGAGAAGCTTCGCCGCGACGAGATCTCGTCCGCTGTGAAGACGAACTCCTTCGAGGCGCTCGGCGGCAGGCGGTACGAGGGCGTGAAGCCCGAGGACATCTTCCAGCCGGAGATCGTCGCGGAGATCGCGAAGATGCCGAAGGGCACGGTCAGTCACTGGATCGAGCTGGACGGCTGGAGCTTCCTCCTGCGGAAGGACGACGAGGACAAGGGGC
>CADAKF010000006.1 GCA_902788415.1 uncultured bacterium | reverse complement strand
AATTCCGTGGCCCGGACGAACGGCTCAGAAGCCCGTAAAATAAGGGCCAAGCGAACTTATGCAGCGGAAATCCACCCACAGTCATGCACGAAGAGCCATGAAAAAACTCATGATGGCGTTTGCCGCGGGCGTGGCAACTGTTTTCGGACTTTTCGCGGAGACCTATGAAGTCACGACTTCGGAGGAGCTCGTGACGGCGGTTGCGAACGCCGTTGCGGGCGACGAGATCGTCCTTGCGGCGAACACCTATTCGCTGACCGAAACCCTGGCTGTTGGCGAGGCGATTACCGTCCGCAGCGCTTCCCGCGACTGGCGCGACGTGATCATCTCCGGACCCGGCGCGACGAACGTGCGGGCGATCTATATCGCGAATGCCGGCGCGACGCTTGAGGGCGTGACAGTCACGAACGGACGCGTACCCTACAACGATGTCGGCGGCGGCGTGTACCTTGACGGCGGTACGGTGCGGAACTGCCGCTTTACCGGCAACCGGACCGACGGCGACAACCGTGGCGGACTCGGACTCGCCAACAACGGCGGCACGGCCGTCGACTGTCTCATCGACGGCAATGTCCATAAAGGCGGTAATTGCCGGGGATTGGCGTACGTGCAGTGGAACGGTGCGCTCGGCGATCGGCTTGTCATCACCAACAACGTCAATTCCGGCGCGCTCCGTGGCAGCGACGGCAACTGGATGCAGGGCGGCGGCGCCTGCGTCTACGGCGGCACGCTCCGCAACTCCCTCATTGCATTCAACAGGGCCGGTACCTACGCCAATGCCGGCGGCACACAGAACACCGGTATCGGCGTCACCGTCGCCGGTGGCGCACTCGAAAACTGCACGGTTTACGGCAATACCTACGACGGCGTGGCGAGCGAGATTTTCGCCGGCGTCGGCCGCGCCGCCGGCACGGTCGCAAACTGCCTCGTCTTCGCCAACCGCAGCGCCGTCGGCGAACAGAACTGGAACGGCGATGCGACGGCTTACACGACCTGCTGCACCGCACCGGTCGACGGTCTCGCGGATGCTTCACTTGCAGACGAGACGACGCTTGTCTTCGATCGAGGTGTTGCGCGTCTGATTCGCGGATCGTCAGCAATCAACGCGGCGACAGATCCTGGCACTTACGGTGAAGATGCGATTGACCTCTACGGCAACCCTCGCATTCTTGACGGGCTTGACATTGGCTGCGTCGAGTATGTCGAGCCGTCTTTCGGCTGCGTGTTTACGGCCGACCGCACTTCGGGTCTCGGCGAATATACGGCGACGCTTACGGCCCATCCCGAGGGGAATCTCGACGGACTCAACTGCACTTGGTCGTTCTCGGACGGTTCGGCTGACATTGTCGGCACGAGTGAGATTACACATCATATCTCTGCGATCGGCATGACAACGGTGACGCTCGTCGCCCGAAACCGCTGGGGGGGCAGCGAGACCTGGACACAGACCTTTACCATGCAGCCCAAAACGCACTATGTGAAGAAAGGAAATCCCGGCGCCGAGGCGCCTTATGCGTCAATCGCAACGGCTGCTGCCGACATCCCGGCGGCCGTCGCGGCGGCGGCTGAAGGGGCCGAGGTTGTCATTCTGCCGCCGGACGACGGATCGATGTACACGCTTGCCTCGACGCTGACCGTTACCAAGGGCGTCACGATCCGCGGCTCGACGGGCGACTGGAAAGACGTCGTCATTTCGCGCGGCGGCGGCAACCGTGCCATCGACGTCACGTCGGCCGCCTTCCGCCTCGAATCGGTCACCGTCCGGGACGGCATGGTCACCGAAGGCGACGGCGCGGGCGGCGGACTGCGCATGTTCTACGGCGGCACCGTCACCAATTGCCGCATCACGGCCTGCTCGGTGAACGGCGCCAGAAGACAGGGCATCGGCATCTACAACAACGGCGGCACGGTCGTGGACACGGTGATCGACAATTGCACGGGCAGGGACTACTTTCGCGGCATCGCCTACTACCAGTCTGGCGCGTCGGCCTTGATGGACCGCTGTGTGATCACGAACAATGCGGCGACGACGCTGTGCAACGGCGACGGCGGCTGGACGCTCGGCGTCGTTTCGCTCAACGGCGGCGTCATCCGCAACACGCTCATCGCCCGCAACTCGCTCGGTTCCGTCGGTTCGGAGCCCAGCACCTCCAAGCCTGTGCCGCTCGCCGTCCGGCAGCAGGGCGGCACGTTGCGCGAGTGCACGATCGTCGACAACACGTACGAATCGTTCGGCTCGCTCGCTGATTACGCCCGCGGCGTCTGGTTGAGCGGCGGCAACGTCGTCAACTGCATCATCGGCAATAACGGCCAGAGTGCGACGAGAGTCCAGAACTGGACGGGTTCGGCGGCGTCGTACAAGAACTGCTGCGTGTACCCGGTCGACGCGGGGATGAGCAATCCGCAGGAGTTCACCGCCGGCACCGTCGCCTACGGGAGCGACGGAAGAATCCGCCTGCTGAACGGATCCGGCGCCGTCGGCAACGCGCTCGTCGACGGCACGTATGGCGAGGGGGCGGTCGACATCTACGGCAATCCGCGAATGGTCGACGGCAAGCAGGATATCGGCTGCGTGCAGTATGTCGCGCCGGCTTTCGCCTGCACGTTCACGTGGGATGTCGCATCGGGTCTCGATTCTTTCACGGCGACGCTGACGGCGCATCCCGACGGCGACCTTGAAGGACTCGACTACGTCTGGTCGTTTTCCGACGGCTCCCCCGACGTTGCAGGCGGCGATAAGGCGGTGATCACCCACACCTTCAGCACGTATGGCGAGACGACGGTGACGCTCACCGCCCGCAACGCCGCCGGCAACGAAGCGACGCAGAGCCAGGTCTTCACGGTGCAGCCTTCGCGCCACTACGTCAGACAGGGCAATCCCGGCGCGGACGGCTATTTCATCGACGAGGCGACTGCCGCCGCCTCAATCGAAGACGCGGTGGCGATCGCCTTAGAAGGCGCTGAAATCGTCATTTTGCCAAATGACGACGGCTCGGCCTACAGTGTCGCCAAGACGATTTCGATCGCCAAGAACATCACCCTGCGCGGTTCGACGGGCAACCGCGACGACATCGTGCTGGACGGCGCGAATGCGGTCCGGGTGCTTTCCGTCACGGCGAGGGGCGGTTTTGCGCTCCGCGACCTGACCGTGGCCCACGGCTACGTGCCGGAAGGCGACGGCGCCGGCGGCGGAGTGGCGCTCCATTACGGCGGTATCGTCTCGAACTGCCACATCACCGCCTGCACCGTCGGCGGCTGGCGCCGTCAGGGCGTCGGACTCTACAACAGCAACGGCACCGTCGTCGACTGCCTCATTGACAACAACGTCGGCAGCGGCTACTACCGCGGCATCGGCTATTGCCAGACTGGTTCCGGCGCACTGATGGACCGCTGCATCGTCACCGGCAACGTCGCAAAAACGACCTGCTGTGGCGACCCTGGATGGTCGCTTGGCGCTGGCGCTTGGATTGGCGGCGGCACGATCCGCAACACGCTCGTCGCCTGGAACTCGGCGGGCGACGCCGGCAGCGAACTCGACGCCTCGAATCCGATTACGGTCGGCGTCTATTTTGCCGGCAAGCAGATGGTCAACTGCACGATCATCGGCAACACCTACGGCGATGGGGGCAGCAAGGAGGGCGACTGCTGGGGACTTCGTCCCGTGGGCGGCTCGTACATCAACTGCCTGGTCGCCGACAACGGCAGCACCGGCGGCGCCGTCTACAACGTCAAGGGCGGCATGGGCGGCGCCTTCATGAATTGCAGCGAACTGTCGAACGCCTATACCGTCAAAGCCGGTGGACGGCTGCATCTCGCGCTCGCCTCGCCGCTCGTCGATGCCGGTGCGGACGTCGCCGGCATCGGCGAACTCGACGTCTACCGGCGCCGTCGCGTCCACGGCAAGGGCATCGACATCGGCGCGGTCGAATGCCAGGACAGCTACGGCCTGATGCTGATCCTCAGGTGAAAGGTAAAGCGATGAAGCCCGCTTTACAGGTCCAATCGTCTTCTGCTATACTACGTAAAATACTCAAGGAAGTACTTGTCAGCACGGTCTACGCAGCGAGTGTTGCGATGGCTAATGGCTGGCGGGTTCTAATCAACTCGTTGAGTTTCAAGAGAAAGGTGACTTAAATGAAGAAGGTTGTTGCAGGATTGATGCTGGCGGCGGTTGCGCTGGGCGCGGCGCTGGCTCAGGGCGCGGCGGACATTCCGGCGGGATTCCCCGATCCGGTCTGCGCGCCGCTCGGTGCGGTGAAGTATCCGGCGCGCGACGACGCGGCGACGATCGTGAAGATGATCGCGGAGACGAAGGCGGCGGGGCGGCGCGAGGTCGTCATTCCGCAGAAGAACCCGAAGTATGCGGACGGCCTCTGGATCATTGAGCACGCGATCCTCGTCCCGTCGGGAACACGCATCATCATCGACGGGGCGCGGCTCGTCCTCGCCGACCGGGTGTTCTGCAACGTCTTCCAGAACGAGCACGCGAGGTCGAAGGACCGCGGCAAGCTCTCCGCCGAGGACCGCGACATCGAGATCGTCGGCCGCAACGGCGCGACGCTCGACGGCGGCAACTACAACGGCTGGGGCGAGCAGTCGCTGCCGTGGAAGCGCGGCATATTCTACGCTGACGCCGAGCACCGCGAGGCGCTCGCGAAGGCCGGCAAGACGCTCGAGGACAACTCGTTCGTCTACTTCCACAACGTGAAGGGCTTCCGCGTCGAGGGACTGAAGCTTCGGCACCAACGCCGCTGGGCCTGCACCTTCAGCTACTGTTCGGAGGGACTGATCCGCGACATTCGCTCCGAGGCGGACATCTCGTGGGTGAGCGAAGACGGACGCGACCACCGGCCGAACCGGGTGCCCCGCGAATACGGCAACCTCTACGTCAAGAACGGCGACGGCATCGACCTGCGCCAGGGCTGCAACAACATCCGCGTCGAGAACCTGAGCGGTTGGTCGGAGGACGACATGCTCGCGCTCACGAACCTCGGCCCGTTCGCGCGGGACGGCGTGGAGGGCAAGTCGCCGGACATCCACCACATCACGGTGCGGAACATCCGCGGCGCGACGTTCCGCTGGTTCAACCTCATCCGGCTCCTCTGCGCGGACGGCACGCGCATCCACGACATCGACATCGATGGCGTGCGCGAGGAGTGCGAGCCGCGCATGCCGTGGCGCGGTTGCGTCTCCGCGGTGCGGATCAACGATTATTTGACGGAGTACTACAAGGTGCGTCAGGCTGTGATGGGCGAGGTGAAGGACATTGTGATCCGGAACGTCGAGACCGCGGCGGCACAGCCGATCCATCTCTTCGGTCCGATTGAGAACTTGACGGTCGAGAACCTGCACCTTCGGCCGGGCGCGAGCTGCGCGATCGGCTCGTGGAGAGAGGCGGAGTTCAAGAACGTCCGGGTGTCCCATGTGACGGCCGACGAGTCCGTGAAGCTCGGTCCCGTGCTGCGCATCCCCGTCGCGAAGGGCGAGATCGCGATTGACGACGTGCGCCTCGCGGAGGCGGCGGGCGTCGTGTGCACCAGTGGGGACGTGAAAGTCAAGCTCTCGAACATCCGCATCGATCGCCTAACAGGTCCCGAGCGCATGACCAAGGATCCGGTTGACCGTCCGGAACTTCCCGTGCTGCCCGCCGAGTACGTTGACCTGCCGGTCGGCCTGTAAGGTTTTTGTCAAGAAAGGGTTTCTGTTGTTATGAAGAATATGACTGTGATGACGGCGATCGCCTCGATGACGTTTGCCGCGTTTGCCGAGATTCCGGTGTCGGTGACGAAAGGTGAGGGTTGCCCGGTGCCGTCCTTCAAGGACATGCCGTATGTGCAGGAGGGCGAGGCGGCCGCGATTCGGATCCCGAACGCGGGTTGGACCATCGACTGGCAACGAGAATGCCCGAAGGGGCCGGACGACGTGACGGGGCTCAAGGTCGAGCCGGTCGAGGTGGAGCTCCGCGGGAAGAAGACGCCCGCGATCCGCATTACCTGCACGAGCGGCAGGTTCAGGAACTATCCGCTCGTCGCACTGCCGCTCGAAATCGACTTCACGCAGTGGAACGTCCTCTCGTTTGCCGCGAAGATCGAGTACCCGGCGGGCGAGAAGCCTGTGATCCGGGACTCGACGCCGATGATCGGCTGGTTCTCGTCCACCTTCCTCCAGCGCTGGGACGACTTCGGCATCTCGGCGGACGATGCGACGACGCGTCCGTGGGCCGGACTGGGCGTGCACACGACGGATTTCAAGAACCACGACTATCCCGCGACGCGCACGGCCGACGGCTTCACGGAGTTCCGCTGGGACGTGCCGCACGAGGAGCGTACGGGCTACAAGGGCTTCCTCGAGGACCGCGTCCGCTCGCTCTACTTCATGTACGACACGCGCAAGATCAAGGAGGGACAGAAAGTCGTTATCACTATCGCCGACATGAAGCTCGTGAAGGGCTGGCACAGGACCTTCACCGAGCCGGAGCGATGGGCGGCGTGGCGGAAGCGTATCGCCGACTACAAGCCCGATTACTCCGACTCGTCGTACCACCTCGAGCCGCCGGAGGAGGGGCGCCTCGGGTTCTTCAGCCGCGTGCGGCTCGCGAAGGGCGGCGTCGCGCAGGCGGAGATCGTTGTGGATCTCTCGGACGACATCCTGCTCGACAACTGGTTCAGGAAACCGGTTTCGGACTGGCTCGTCATCAAGGAGAGCCGCGGCAAAGAAAAGATCCAGGCGCGTGCGGCGGCCTACGAGCTGCAGAAGTGGCTGAAGGAGCTCACCGGCGGCGCGGAGTTCCCTGTCGTCACGAAGCCGACGGACGACAGGAAGGCGAAGATCTTCCTCGGCGCGGGCTTTGCGAAGAGCATCTTCCCGGGCGACCTCGCGAAGCTTGCGGACGGCAAGGGCGGCGTGGACGGCTTTGCAGTGCGTGTGAAGGACGGCAACATCTACATCTTCGGCGCCCATCCGATGGGCACGTCGAACGGCGTCTTCGCATTCCTCGAAAACAACACGGACGTCATCTGGTCGATGGCAAACGATCCGGACGGCACGGTCTTCACGCCTGATCCGGACCTGACGGCCGTGTGGGGCAACGCCCTGGAGAAGCCGGCGTTCATCATCCGTGGCTGGCAGATCGGCGACCGCGAATGGAAGCGCCAGAACCGCTCTAATTTCTTCTCGCTGGACGACGACTATGGATTCCGGCTGCATGGAGGACACTACCTCTCGCCGCAGTACTACAACCACACGGAGGGCATCCAGGACTACAATGCGATGATAGCCGGCAGGCGTGAGAAGCCGTGGCATGAGAGCCTCATGCTCTGTTGTCTCGCCGACCCGGAGTTTGCAAAGCACGCCTGGGAGACCGTGCCGCGGGTGAAGGAGATGCGCTACAGCGGCGAGTTCGACTGCGTGTTCGGAACGGACGACAACTTTGGTGTCTGCGAGTGCGAGAAGTGCACGGCGCCGATCCGGACGCTCGACGGCAGGATGCTGACGCCCGACACCGACTATCAGGCCTACTACAGCGCGTGGTACTATACGTATCTCAACAAGCTCGATGACGAGCTCCAGAGGGTCGTTCCCGGCTTCATGACCTCGACATTCGCCTACTTCTTCGCGGCGACCTATCCGCCGATCAAACTCAACAAGACGATCGTGCCGTGGCTCTGCACGTACTACCGCAAGGCCTACAACCAGCCGATTTACGCGCCGGCGAACCAGGACTGGTGGAAGATCTACAACGACTGGGCGAAGCACACCGATCAGCTCTATCTCTACGACTACTACGGCCTCGGCATGCGCGCGGCGCCGCTCGCCGAGGTTTACCAGGAGGACCTGAAGGCGCAGCGTTCGATCGGCTTCCTGCGCACGTCGACCGAGGGCTTCGGCTTCCAGTACTGCGGCTGCGGTGACGAACGCTGGTGCATGACGCGCCTCGCGTGGAATCCAGATCAGGACGTCGAACAGCTCCACCGCCGCTTCAACCGCCGCACCTACCGCGAGGCGGCGCCGTGGATCGACCGCTTCCGCGGCGTCATCCGCGACAACTGGTACCGCAACTTCAGGACGACCTGCCACCTGAACGAGAACCTTGAGACGTTCTGCATGATCAAAATGCTCGGGCTCGACAAGGAGCTCAGGGGCTATCTCGCCGAGGCGCAGAAGGCGGTGAGGAATCCGAAGTCGAAGAAGCTCCTTGAGAAGCTCGTCGCCGACTATGACGCGGCGATGACGAAGATGGGCTGGGACGACCGGTTTCCGTCCCTGAAGATGGTCGAGAAGATGCCGCCTCAGACGCGTGCGCTTTCGGATGCGGACATCGCCTTCACGAATCTTCTCGCGCAGGCCGTGGCGCTTTCGAAGGCGGGCAACTGGCCGGGAGCGAAGGAGAAGCTCCTCGCCGCGGCGGCCGACGGACGCGTCGCGCCGGGACTGCGCAAGGACCGCCTGCCGCCTGTGTTCGGACAGCTCGTCGGCGACACGCTCAAGATTGACGCGAAGGGCGCGATGGCGCTCTGGAACGAAATCTCGGAGGATGGTTTCAAGAAGGCCTACGGCTGCTCGCTCGCGATGAACGGTCTGTGGGGACCGCCGGCTGTCGTCAGCGCCGTCGCGGACGCCTTTGTCCGCCGTCATCAGCCGGAGGAGGCCGCGAAGGTCTTCGACCTCTGGGCGGAGTGGGACGGCAATCTGCTGCCGAGCGGACTCCGCGCCGCGCGCGTCAGGGGGAAGATCGACTACCTGCGTGCGCGGAAAATCGACGTGACGCCGTATCTGCCGGGCTACCTTGCCGCGCTGCGCGACTGCGCGAAGAACGGCTGTACGGCGGAAGAGCGTGGAGAGGCGAAACTTCGCATCGTCAGAGAGGAGATGGACAAGATGTCCGTCGACGCGCGGCTGAAGGGGCTCTTCGAACTCATTGACGACCGCTTTATGGTGCATGGCCTCCGCAGCCAGGCGACGCTGACGATTCCCGACGCTTGCACGGTCGGCGGCAAGACCGATTGGGCGCGTGTCGCATCCGCGACCTTGAAGGCGCTTGCCGCCGGCGACTGGTCGTCGCTTTGGCGCAATACCTATCTGCGTCAGAACCGCAACGACCTGCGGCTCAATGCGCTCCTTGAAATCGTCGGGAAGGCGGAGAAGGCGGGCGAAAGGCAGATCGCCGCGGACCTGATCGTGAAGGGTGCGGCGGCGATCGGCTACACGAAGGACGCGACGGCCAGGTCCGTCGACCTGGGAGGTCCCGGTGTCGAATGGCCGGATCCGAACTGCTTTGACGCGCGCCTTAAGAAACTTGACGCGGCGATGACGAAACTCGGCGTCGTGCGTCAGTGAGATTTAAGGGCCGAGATGGGCGATGACTCGGAGGAATACTGCGTAACGCCGCGAGGACGGAGAATGTGGTATAATCTACGCCGATGGCGAAGATCAAACTGACGAAGACGGAGCTCAAGGCCCAAACGGACGCGCTGAAGCGGTTTCAGCGCTTCCTGCCCATGCTTCAGCTCAAGAAGCAGCAGCTTCAGAGCGAGATCGCCGGCATCGTCGCCAAGGCCGAGGCGACGTCCGCCAGAGAGCGGGCGGTCCGTGCGGACCTGGACCGCTGGGTCGGGCTCTTCGCGACGGACGAATCACTGATCGCGGGGCTTGTCAGGGTGAAGGGCGTCCATACGGGGATGGCGAACGTCGCGGGCGTCGCGATTCCGACGTTCGAGTCCATCGAGACGGACGTCCGAGAAGTCGACGCCTGGGCGACGCCCGCCTGGGTCGACAACGCCGTCGAAACGACGACCGAAATTCTCTCGCTCCAGTGCGAGCGCTCGATCTACGAGGAACAGAAGGCTCTGGTCGAGAAGGAACTGCAGCTCACAAGCCAGCGCGTTAACCTCTTCGAGAAGGTGAAGATTCCCGAGTGCAAGGAGGCGATCCGCAAGATCAAGATCGCAATCGGCGACGAGCAGACCGCGGCGGTGACGCGCGGCAAGATCGCCAAGGGACGCGCCCCGCAGGGCGAGGAGGTGGCGGCATGATCGTCCGGATGAAGCATCTCGACCTCGTGTGCGTCGCCGCGGAGAAGGAGGCGACACTCGAACGGCTTCGCGCGCTCGGCGCGGTGCACCTGAACCTGTCTGGGGCGGCCGGTGCGGCCGTTGCCGCGGCGAAGGGCGGGCTGGAGGACGCGGAGAGGGCCGTGCGGCTGATTGCGAAGGCGGAAGAGTCCTATCTGAGGTCGTTGGGGCCGAAGGCGTCGAGAGCGTCCATTGAAAAGCGTCCGTGCTCGGTCGCGGAGGTTCTGGCGCTCGACGAAGACCGCGCGACGCTCGTCTCCGAGAAGGAGCGGCTCGAGCGCGAAATCAAGGTCTACGAGCCCTATGGCGACTTCGATCCGGTCTTGGCGCAGAAGCTCATTGACCGCGGCATTTTGGTGGGGCTGAATAAAGACGGGTCGTTTTTCATTGGAAGCGAAAAGGATTCCGCTTCTCCCCTTGAAGTGGTGAAGCTGCCGAAGATGCGGCTCGGGAGAATGCGCGAGAAGCTCGCGCGGGTCGTGAACCGCATTGCGGTCGACGATGCGAAGACGGCTCGCGCTGACGAGAAGGCGATTTTCGCCCAATTCCCGGCCTTGCACGACATATTGGCGTTCGAGCAGGCGAAGGAGCTGATGGTGGCGAAGGGGGCTGTTGCCGTCGTTTCCGGCTGGATCCCCTCGTCTCTCGTCTCCGGTCTCGCGTCCTCCGCCCACGATAACGGCTGGGGCTTGCTGTTGCGCGAGCCGGCGGAGGGCGAGCTGCCGCCGACGCTGGTCGAGCCGCCGAAGTTCGTGCGGCCGGTGAAGGCGCTCTTTGACGGGCTCGGCATCGCCGTCGCCTATCATGAGGCGGACGTATCCGTCCCGTTCATGTGCTATTTCACGCTCTTCTTCGCGATGCTGGTCGGCGACGGGGCGTACGGTGCGATTTTCCTCGTGGCGACGCTCTTCGGCTGGAGGAAGTGGAGGTCGTCTTGCAGAAGCGGAAAGGATTCCGCTGCCCCCCTGAGGAGCTGGCTTACGCTGATGACGGTCTTTTCGCTGGCGACGATCGTGTGGGGGGCGCTCAGCAACACGTGGTTCGGCGCGGGAATCCCCTGGTGCGCCGACTGGCCGACCGTGCGGTGGCTCTCGGGTGCGGACGCGGAGACGGGGCATCAGTACGACAACATGATGTTCCTCTGCTTCACGATCGGCGTTTCGCACCTGATGCTCGCGCGGCTCTGGAACGGCATCTGCAAGCTGAACGACCGGTCGTGCCTCAGCGAATTCGGCTGGGCGGGCGTCGTCCTCTTCATGTACATCCTCACGAACACGATCGTCGGCATCTTCGGTGGTATCCCGACGTGGGCGTACTGGATGTTCGGCGTCTCGTTCCTCACGCTCTTCGTTCAGGCGAAGGGGATGGACAAGGGGATGCTCTTCCTCAATGCGATGTCCGTTCTCGGCGACATCATCAGCTATGTCCGCCTCTTCGCGGTTGGTCTCGCGTCCGTCCAGGTCGCGGCGAACTTCAACGCGATGGCCGTCAACCTGGGGCTTCCAATCTGGATCAAGTGGCTGCCGCTCGTCCTTATCCTCGCGGTCGGCCACGGGCTCAACATCGCGATGGCGGGGCTTTCGGTGCTCGTCCATGCGGTGCGCCTCAACACGCTTGAGTTTTCCAACCACAAGGGCATATCTTGGGCTGGCTATTCGTTCAGGGCTTTCACAAAGACAAAGGAGTAAAACTATGGATCCTATGATTGTTGCGGGCGCGATTGCGTGCCTCGGTCTCAGCGCGGCGGGTTCCGCCTTCGGTACGGGCTTTGCAGCTTCGGCTGCGGTTGGCGCGTGGAAGAAGTGCTATGCGGCGAACAAGCCGGCGCCGTTCATCCTCCTCGGCCTTGTCGGCGCGCCGATCACGCAGACGCTGTACGGCATGATCCTCATGTTCATCATGCTCGGCAAGAGCGGCGTTCAGGGCGCGGGGATCCCCTGTGTCATTCTCGGCATCTTCGCGGGGCTCGGCATCGGCCTTTCGGCTCTCTTCCAGGGACGTGCCGCGGCGGCCGCGTGTGACGCGCAGGGCGAGACGGGACAGGGTCTTACCAACTACTTCGGCGCGCTCGGCATCGTCGAGACGGTGGCCATCTTCACGATGGTCTTCACGATCATCGCCCTTGGCAAGATCGCTTAAGGAATCCTTGCACAGGGACAAAGGCGGCTGGTTTTCCAAATCCAGCCGCCTTTTTTGTTGAATATGCGAGAAATCCATAGATGGTGCTTTGCTTGTCATACGTCTACGAAATGTGGTATAATTGTGTCCCGTTATGTGGGACTACTCAGAGAAAATGATGGACCACTTTCGGAATCCCCGAAACGTGGGTAAGATTGAAAATCCGGACGGGACGGCGACAGTCGGCTCGCTGGCGTGCGGGGATGCGCTTCAGTTCCAGTTCAAGCTCGGACCGGATGGCAAGATCGCCGAGGCGAAGTTCCAGACTTTCGGGTGTGCGAGTGCGATTGCGTCGAGTTCGGCACTGACGGAGATGGTGATTGGGAAGACGCTTGAGGAGGCGAAGAAAATCACCAACCAGCAGATCGCGGACTATCTCGGCGGGCTGCCGCCGCAGAAGATGCATTGCAGCGTGATGGGACGCGAGGCGATGGAGGCGGCCATCAAGAACTACGAGACGGGAAAGAACACGGACCGCAATCTCGAGGACACGACGCTCTGCACCTGCTACAACGTCTCCGAGAACGAGGTCCGCCGTGTCATCACGGAGAACCAGCTCACGACCGTCGAGGAGGTGACGAACTTCACGAAGGCGGGCGGCGGCTGCGGCCGCTGCAAGGAGAAGATCCAGAAGATTCTCGACGAACTTCACGGCTAATTGCTAATCGCTAACCGCTAACAGCTATGATTTTAGGATTCGACAACGAGAAGTACCTGAAGGAGCAGTCGGAGGAGATCCGGCGTCGCGCCGGCAAGTACGGCCGCCTCTATCTCGAGTTCGGCGGCAAGCTCATCAACGACTTCCACGCGGCGCGGTGTCTTCCGGGGTACGATCCGAACGTGAAGCTGCGGCTCCTGCAGACGCTGAAGGACCAGGCGGAGGTCATCCTCTGCCTCTTCGCCGGCGACATCGAGCGCAAGAAGATGCGCGCGGACTTCGGCATCTCCTACGCGGATGACGCGCTGAAGCTCATCGACGACCTGCGGTCCCTGGGCCTTACGGTCCGCGGCGTCGTCATCACGCGCTACCAGGAGCAGCCGGCGGTGATGCAGTTCCGCGCGAAGCTCGAGCGCCGGGGCGTGAGGGTCTACTACCACTACAAGACGGCGGGGTATCCGGCGGACGTCGACACCATCGTCTCGGACATTGGCTACGGCAAGAACGAGTACGTGCAGACGGAGAAGCCGATTGTCGTGGTGACGGCGCCCGGCCCCGGGTCGGGCAAGTTCGCGACGTGCCTCACGCAGATCTACCACGAGTACCGCGCTGGCAAGGCGGCGGGCTACTCGAAGTTCGAGTCGTTCCCTGTATGGAACCTTCCGCTCGACCATCCGCTCAACATCGCCTACGAGGCGGCGACGATCGACTTAAACGACAAGAACATGATCGACCCGTACCACAAGGAGGCGTACGGCAAGGAGGCGGTGAACTACAATCGCGACGTGGACGCGTTTCCGCTCCTGGTGGCGATTTGGCAGAAGATGACGAAGGGGGCGTGTCCCTACCGGTCGCCGACGGACATGGGCGTCAACCGCATCGGCTTCGGCATCATCGATGACGAAGTCGTCCGGAATGCCTCGAAGCAGGAGGTGATCCGCCGGTTTCTCCGCTACCAGTGCGCCTTCGCCGAGGGGACGTCCCCGCGGTCGATGGTCGAGCGGGCGAAGGAGCTGATGGATTCGCTTGGGCTGAGGGCCGAGGACCGTGTCTGTGTCGAGGCGGCGCGGCGCGCGGCCGAGGAGGCGCAGCTCGCCGGCAAGGGCAAGGCGGGCGGCACGATCGTGTCGGGCGCGGCGATCCAGCTGAAGGACGGGCGCATCGTGACGGGCCGCAACTCCGACGAGATGCATGCGGCGGCGGCGATGGTGATGAACGCGGTGAAGACGCTCTCCGGCATTCCCGCGCAGATCCCGCTCATCGGGCCGAACATCATCCATTCGATCGCGCACATGAAGCAGGACATCCTGAAGGTCGCCTACACCTCGCTCAACCTGGACGAGGCGCTCATCGGCCTTGCGATCTCCGCGACGACGAATCCGGCGGCGCAGATTGCGTTGGAGAAGCTGAACGAGCTCCGTGGCTGTGAGGTGCACATGACGCACATGGTGACGCCCGGCGACCAGGCCGGACTTCGCCGTCTCGGCTGCCGCTACACGTCGGATCCCTATTACGCGACAAACGCGCTGTTTACGGGGGAAAGGTAGCGATTGGCGATTAGCTGTTAGCGGTTAGCGAATGGAGGGGAAAGATGAAGATCTTAGGTGACAAAATCTTGGCGAAAGATGCCGACGGCAAGCCCTTAAGCCGCATCGGGACGATTTTCTTCAGGACGCCGGGACTGGTGACGAAGAAGGGCGTCCATGCGATGCAGCGCCTCATGTGGATCGAGGAGCTGAACGCGATGCGGGCGCAGGAGGGGCGGCCGGCGATGACGATGGCGGAGGAAGACGCCGAGATGGCGGAGTCCGTCGACCTCATTTTCACCGAGGATCTCGTCCTCATCCGTCCGAACCCCGACCGCATGGATCTCGCGTTCCGGGCGGACGAGGAACTGCAGAAGTTCGTCTCGAAGCGGGTGATCCGATTCCTCAACATGAGCTCCGCGAAGGTGCGTACCGCGCTCCGTGAGCGCGGCGAAAACTGGCGCATGGCGCGTCAGCCGATCTCGCAGGACGACATGGTGAACCTGATCGAGCACTCGAAGATCCCGATGGGGGAGCGTCCGATCTACTACTACAACCGCATGACCGGCACGCGCTACATCACGGCGGGCGCCTACAACGAGATCGAGAACCTGCCGGCGGATGCGTTCCGCCGCCAGATCGTCGAAATCGTCGGGGGACTCCAGAAGCGCAACCGCGTCGGCTTTCCGGAGGTGGACCTCTTCCCGCCGACGACGCCGATCGAGATCAAGAAGGCGCTGAAGGAGCTGCAGCCGGACGCGCTTGACGACGCGGCGCTCAAGGCCGCCTGCGCGAAGATCGTGCTCGACTGGCGCATGGCGAACCCCGCGGAGCTCCGCGAGGAGACGGTCGGCAACTTCGAGTGGCGCAACGCGATGTGCCACGCGATTACGAAGGGCCCGAACGAGACCGCCGCGGATGAGCAGGAGCTCGTCGCGGGCATCTCGCCCGAGTTCTACCGCCAGATCGAATGGCTGCCGGGCGCGCGGATCGACAACGGCGAGGTCATCTTCGACGAGATCTACGACGAGGCGGCGCGGACGCAGGATCCGGAGCTCCTCGCGCTCTGCGACAATCGCGTGAAGAGCTTTCTCTTCAACACGACGCGGCTCTTCGGCAAGATCGCCTTCATCAACATCGGCCGCATCGCGAACTCGCTTGCGCGCAAGCCGGTGGAGGGCAACCGCCGCGGCAACGTCTACATCATGCAGTTCCGCGAAGCGGGGTCCGACGCCGTCAAGGTGCTGATGATCCGCCTGCAGAAGTGGGGCGTCGCCGAGCACCTGGACGAGGGCAAGGACCTGCTGCAGTCCATCGTCGAGGCGGACGAGTACTCCGACTACATCCTCGACCGCCGCCTCATGTGCTGCCAGCTCGGCATGAACCTGCCGCGGCGGCTCGGCTACGGGCACTTCACCGAGAAGTATCGCGGCATGAATCCCTACAACGGCGTTGCCGTGCGGACCTCCTACTTCGCGCGCGCTTACGTTCCCGGCATGGCGTCCGACAAGATTCCTCTCGCGAAGTACCGCAATCCCGCCTTCGCGCAGGCGTTCGCGTTCCTGATGGGACAGGCCGCCGCGCTCGACATGGTCGTCGGCCGCCGCAGCTCCGTCACGAAGGAACTTCTTTTCGACAAGAACTACGAGGTCGTGAAGCTTGACGCGGACGGCATTCCCTGCGAGATCGCAATCACGGACCACGCCGGCAGCTTCGTCAACTACGCGCACGACTTCGAGGACTACGTCTCGCAGTACGCGAACGTGGTGAAGCGCCGCCGCGAGTACGTGGCCGAATACGCCAACTTCGCCGCGGCCTACGTCGAGGGCTTCCGCCGCAAGCTCGCCGAGACCCAGGCCGCCTATCGCGCGCGCAAGACCGCCTTCGACGAGCTTTTCTCGGACCGTCCCTATGACACGAACGGCTCCGGCGCCTACCGCTGGGCGAAGGCCCTCGCCCGCCTTGACGCGTGCGATCCCGACCGGATCGCCGCCCTCCTCAGAGAAGCCATCGGATGCTGAGGTACGTCGCGAGACGTCTCGGCGAGGCGATTCCGACCACCGTCGGAATCCTTCTCTTGACGTTCGCGCTCTTCAATGTGGTCGGCGGTTCGCCCGCCGAGGTGATCCTCGGCAAGAACGCGAGCGCGGAGTCGATTGCCGCGTTCAACCGCAAGTGGGGTTACGACAAGCCGCTTCTGATCGGGAGGTTTGGAAGTTTGGAGGGCTGGGGAGGCTTGGAAGGATGCCTTGACTCGCAGTTCTTTAACTTCGTTGGGGGAATCTGCAAGGGGGATTTCGGCTATTCGGTCGAGAACCAGGAGCCGGTCATCGAGGTTTTGAAGCGGGGAATCGGACCGTCCCTCTCTCTTACGGTGCCGATTCTGGTCGGCGGCGTCATCGTCGCGCTGATGCTTGCGCTGCTGGCGGCGGCGCTGCGCGGCGGCTGGGTCGACCGCACGGTCCTTCTCGCGTCGGCGGTTCTGATGAGCGTCAACTACGTCGTCTGGGTGCTGGCGGGGCAGTTCTTCCTGTCGTTCAAGGCCGGGCTCTTCCCGGTCTGGGGCTATGAGAGCGCGTTTTATCTCGTCCTTCCGGTCGCCATCGGCATCCTCTCCTCGCTCGGGCCGGATGTCCGTTTCTTCCGCACGGCGATTCTCGACGAGGTCTACAAGCCCTATGTCCTGACGGCACGGGCGAAGGGACTCTCCCCGACGGTCATCATGACGCGGCATGTCCTTCGCAACGCGCTCATTCCGATCGTTACCTACGTGTCGCTGTCGATTCCCTATCTCTTCACGGGCTCGCTGCTCCTCGAGTCGTTCTTCGGCATCCCTGGCCTCGGGTCTGTCTCGATTAATGCAATCCATTCGGCGGATATGGCGGTTGTCCGTGCGATTGTCGTCCTCGGTGCGCTTCTCTACCAGTTCGTCAACCTGTCGACGGACATCCTCTACGCCGTCCTTGATCCGCGGGTGAGAATCGGCTTTTGAGTGACTGAAGCGGTAAAATCCAGGAACCTCCGCAGTTGGCTTTCCGGGGTGGATTTGCTATACTACGAAAGATGAGAAAATCTCTTCTGCTTCTCCTTTTTTGTGCGCTCGCGGCGTCCGTCGCGACGGGGCGGGAGTTGCCGAAGCTGGTCATGGTCGGACACCTGCCGAAGCTGGCGGAGCTCAGGGACGACATCGACTGGTACGAACGTCAGGCGCCGTTTGACGGCGTGATGCTCCTTGTCGGGATGTGCGACGTCTTCAATCCGAAGCCGGTCACGGACTGGGAGCGGCAGGAATCGATCGCCAACGCCAAGATCTACCGCGAGATCAAGTTCAAGCGCTGGACGTACAACTTCCTCGGCGTTCTCATCGACCAGCACAAGCCCGCATGGTTTGACGAGGGCTACTGGAAGGTCGTCTGCGAGCGCTGGGGCTATGCCGCGCGCCTTGCGAAAAGGGCGGGCATGGTCGGCATCTGCTTCGATCCGGAAGGCTATGGGGTTTATCCGGTCGAAAGCTACTTCAAGCCCGAGTGGTGGATCAAGGGCGGCGGCAAGCCGAAGGGGCTCGACGTGCAGCCGCCGGATCCGGACCATACCGAGAAGGACTATCTCAAGATCGCCCGCAAGCGCGGTCAGCAGGTCGGTGCGGCGGTCTTCAAGGAGTTTCCCGACATCGTCTGGTGGAGCTTTTACTGGTGGAGCTTCGGCAAGGGACGGATGATGGGCGCGTTCTGCAACGGCATTCTCGACGTCATTCCTCCCGAAGCGCGCCTCATTGACGGCGACGAGTGGTCGGGCTACTGCGCGAAGGATCCCGCCGCCTACGAGCGGATGCTCGAGCGCAACAAGACGGGCTGCGGCTGGCTCGACAAGCGCAATGCCGTGAAGCACAAGAAGCAGGGCGGCTTCTCGCCCTCGTTCTACATGGACGCGTACGTCGATCCCAGCAGCGGTTGCCTGACGCCAAACATCCAGCAGGTCAAGAACCGGGCGGACTACTTTCACGAAAACCTCAAGGCCGCGCTCAAGACGGCGACGGGCGGACACGTCTGGATCTACGGCGAAAAGCGCACGTGGGTGAATCCGCCGCCAAAGAAGGTGAAGAAGGGGGCGAAGGTGCTGCCGACCTGGGAGGAGGCGATTCCCGGCATCCGCAAGGCGCTGTTTGGAAAGCGAATTTCTGAAGAAACAAAAGACAAGAAGGAGAAGAAATGAAAAAGACGGCTCTGACTGCTCTCGCGGTGGTTTTCGCGTTCGCGGCGGCTTTTGCGGCGGATTCCACGTTTGACACGCTGGGCGCGATGATCGACGTCTCGCGCGGACGCGTGCTCAAGGTCGACTACCTCAAGGGACGGTTCGACCGGATGAAGAAGATGGGCTACAATGCCGTGATGCTCTACACCGAGGACGTCTTCAAGCTGGAGGGCGAGCCGAAGTGGGGCTACATGCGCGGCGGCTACACGCTCGAGGAGATGAAGGACTTGAAGGCCCATGCGGACAAGATCGGCTTCAAGATGATTCCCTGCGTCGAGACGCTCGGCCACCTCGAGCAACCGTTCCGCTGGGCGGAATACGCCGACGTGCGGAACACGGGTTCGACGATCCTCGTCGGCGAGGAGAAGTCCTACGCGCTCATCGACAAGATCGTCGCGTTCTGGGCGAAAGCGGTCGGCGGCACGCGCATTCACCTCGGCATGGACGAGGCGTGGGGCTTTGCGGGCGCGAAGTACGAGAAGAAGAACGGCAAGCGTCCGGGCGTGGACGTCTTCCTCGATCACCTGAACCGCGTCAACGCGATCTGCGCGAAGCACGGCTTCACCGAGCCGATCATCTGGAGCGATATGTTCTACCGCCTGGCCTCGCCGCGGCACGACTACTACGATCCGGAGGCGAAGGCCGATCCCGCGCTTGCCGCGCGCATCCCGAAGAACATGCGCCTGTGCTACTGGGACTACTACCACGACCGCCAGGACTACTACGAGGGCATGATTGAGGGCCACCGCTCGCTCGGCTCCGAGCCGATCCTCGCCGGCGGCATCCAGATTTGGTCCCACTTCTTCCACGACCGCGAGAAGACGCTTGCGACGATGTCGTCGTTCCTCGCAGCGGCGCGCAAGAAGGGCTGCAAGGAGTTCTTCTTCACGCTCTGGGGCGACGACGGCGCGACGGCCTTCCAGGAGGTCGCCGAAGAGGGTCTCTTCGCCTGCGCCGAGCTGGCGCACGGGCGGACGGCCGAGCCGACCGAGGAGAACGCGAAGCGCTTCAAGGCGATCACGGGCTATGACTACCGCTCGATGGCGCGGCTTGGGGACGTCAACCGCCATTATGCGGACGAGTGGCCGGATATGATCCAGGAAGCGTCCATCCTCTATGACGATCCGCTCTTCTGCGGCAACTACCGCAACTACCTCGTGCGCAAGCCGAGCGAGACGACCGACCGACGCTTCTACTGCGCCCACTACAAGGACGCCGCCTGGCGCGACGACGGCGAGAAGGTGTGGGCCGACTACTGCGCCGTCCTCAAGGACTGCGCGGACCTGACGGGGATTCCGCCCGCGGCCGCGGCGCTCGTGCGCACGCTCCGCGACAAGGCGAACTACGAGGCGGACCTCCTCGCCGCGTGGAAGACGAAGGACCGCGCCGCGCTGACGCGCATCGCCGAGCGCGACCTGCCGGACCTCATCGCGTCCATGAAGGTCTTCATCGAGCTCTACCGCACCGACTGGTACAGGACCTCGCAGCCGTTTGGTTTCGAACTCATCCAGAAGCGCAATGCCGCGGCGCTCGCCCGCCTCGAGGAGGCCCAGCGCCGTCTCGATGACTGGATCGCCGGACGCATTCCGACGATCGAGGAACTGGACGAGACGCTGAAGCCGTTCGGCAAGTACAACGAGGGCGGCGTGATTCGCTGGTAATCCTCCCGTTGAGGTCTCCCGACGGAGAACGGCATCGCCTGGAAACATAAGTAAGGAAATAAAATGGTCCCGAAGAAATACCTGTCGGTCTTCATTCTCCTGACGAGTTGCTTTGCGCTCTGGGGGCTCCTCAACAACATGACGGACAACCTCGTGCCCGCGTTCCAGCGGATCTTCACGATGGACCAGTCGCGCGCGGGGCTTGTGCAGGTGGCGTTCTACGGGGCCTATGCGGTCCTCGCGATTTTCGCGGCGGTTCTTGCGGAGGAGCTCTCCTACCGCAAGGGCGTGCTGATCGGGCTCGCGATCTACATTGCGGGCGCGCTTCTCTATATCCCCGCCTGCATCGCCCAGTCGTTCGACATCTACTTCATCGCGATCTTCATCGTGGCGGGCGGCTGCTCGCTCCTGGAGACGACCTGCAATCCGTATGTCCTCTCGCTCGGCGAGCAGGAGACGGCCGTGCGGCGTCTCAACTTCGCGCAGATGTTCAATCCGCTCGGTTCGATGATCGGCATCGTCCTCGCCCAGCAGCTGATCCTCTCGCACCTCAATCCGACGACGGCCAAGGAGCGCGCGCTGATGGATGCGGCGGCGCGCGCGGAGATCATCTCGGGAGAGCTCTTTTGGGTCTGCGCGCCCTATGTTGGGCTCTGCGCGATCGCGGCGCTCATCTGGCTCTTCTTCCTCTTCAAGCGCGAGGGGGAGACGCCGACGTCCCGTGCGACCCTTGGCCGCGTAGCTGTCGCACTGGCGTTCTCGGTCGTGCCGATGACCGTCCTGCACTTCCTCTTCCCGGAGATGAACAAGATCGTCTGGGTGCTTTGCGGCGTGGCGGGTCCGGTTCTCTATGTCCTCCTGTTGAAGGACTACCGGGCGATGCTGCTGACGCTTCTCCGGACGCCGCGCTACTGGATGGGCGTCGTCGCGCAGTTCTTCTACGTCGGCGTGCAGATCGCGGCGTGGACGTGGCTCAACGTCTACTGCCAGAAGGAGCTTGGCGTGACGCCGGCGGACGGCGCCATCTACTATACGATCGCGATTTCGCTCTTCATCGCCGCGCGCTGGATCGCGACCTTTCTCATGAAGTACTTCAATCCGGCGAGGATGATGGCGCTCTTCGCGCTCGGGGCGATTCTCTCCTGCTGCGGCGTCATGTGGCTGCCGACGAAGGTCGTCTTCTGCTGCGGCAGGCTGCCGTTCAGCTGGAACGTCGTCTGCCTCGTCTCGATGAGCGGCTTCATGTCGCTCATGTTCCCGACGATTTACGGCATCGCGCTCGGCGGTCTCGACCCGAAGGCGCTGAAGCTCGGCGCGTCCGGACTCATCATGGCGATCCTGGGCGGTGCGATCATCACGCCGTGGATGGCGGACATCATCGGCAACGTCAACTCGGTCTGGTGCGGGCTCACGTCCGCATTCGCGTCCGAGTGGGACGCGAACCTGCGGCTTTCGCAGATGTCGCTTCGCGCGAGCTTCGTCGTCCCGGCGATTTGCTTCGCGGTCGTCGGACTTTACGCGGTCATCTTCTCAAAATCGAACAATCGGAGGTAACAAATGAACCAGACAGTATTCACGCACAACGGATTTCCCAAGGTCGGCATCCGCCCGATCATCGACGGCCGCCGGCGCGGCGTCCGCGAGTCCCTCGAGGACCAGACGATGGCGATGGCGCAGGCCGCCGCCAAGCTCATCAGCGACAACCTTCGCTATCCGGACGGCTCCAAGGTCGAGTGCGTCATCGCCGACACCACGATTGGCGGCCGCTTCGAGGCGTCGATGTGCGCCAACAAGTTCCGTGACAACAACGTGGGCGTCTCGCTCAGCGTCACCCCGTGCTGGTGCTACGGCACCGAGACGATGGACCTCGATCCGCAGATCCCGAAGGCGGTCTGGGGCTTCAACGGCACGGAGCGTCCGGGCGCGGTGTACCTCGCCTGTATGCTCGCGGGCTACGCGCAGCGCGGCATGCCGGCGTACGGCATCTACGGCCACGAGGTGCAGAACCGCGACGAGAGCGCGAAAATTCCGGCGGACGTCGCCGAGAAGATTCTCCGCTTTGCGAAGGCGGGCCTTGCGGTCGCGATGATGAAGGGCAAGAGCTATCTCTCCATCGGCTCTTCCGCGATGGGCATCGCGGGCTCGTTCGTCGACGTCGACTTCATGCAGGACTATCTTGGGCTGGCCCCGGAGAACATGGACGAGTGCGAGATTCTCCGCCGCATCGAGGAGGGCATCTACGACAAGGCCGAGTATGAGAAGTGCCTCAAGTGGATGCGCAAGAACCTCAAGGAGGGCAAAGACTACAACCCGCCCAAGATCCAGAAGAGCCGCGCGGCGAAGGACAAGGACTGGGAGTTTATCGCGAAGATGGCGATCATCGTCCGCGACATGATGGCCGGAAATCCCGTCCTCAAGAAGATGGGCTTCGGCGAGGAGGCGGTCGGCCGCAACGCGATCGCGGGCGGCTTCCAGGGCCAGCGCCAGTGGACGGACCACTGGCCGAACGGCGACGTCGCCGAGGTGATGTGCAACAGCTCCTTCGACTGGAACGGCAAGAAGATGCCGCAGATCCTTGCGACGGAGAACGACTCGCTGAACGGAATCTGTATGCTGCTGATGTGGCTGCTCACCAACAAGGCGTCGATGTTCGCGGACGTCCGCACCTACTGGAGCGACTCGGCGGTGAAGCGCGCGACGGGGAAGGGTCTCCCCAAGGACGCGAAGAACGGCATCATCCATCTCCTCAACTCGGGCAGCTGCTGCCTTGACGCGGCGGGCGAGATGAAGGAGAAGGGCAAGCCGGCCTTCAAGAACTGGTGGGACGTCACCGAGAAGGACATCGACGCGACCTTGAAGGCCACGAAGTGGGTGCCGGCGGGCGTCGAGTACTTCCGCGGCGGCGGCTTCTCGAGCTCGTTCCTGACGCCGAAGGGAATGCCGCTGACGATGATCCGTATTTCGATTGTGAAGGGGCAGGGCCCCGTCCTGCAGATTGCCGAGGGCTGGTCGGTGACGCTCGATCCGAAGCAGCAGAAGACGCTCATGGAGCGCACGAATCCCGAGTGGCCGTGCACGTGGTTTACGCCGCGCCTCACCGGCAAGGGCTTCTTCAAGGACGTCTACTCAGTGATGAACGCGTGGGCGGCGAACCACGGCGCAATCGCCTACGGGCATATCGGCGCGGATCTCATCACGCTCGCCTCGATGCTCCGCATTCCGGTGGCGATGCACAACGTTCCCGCCGAGAAGGTCTTCCAGCCGCACTGCTGGGGTCTCTTCGGCGCCTCCGACGATCCGACCGGCGCCGACTACCGCGCCTGCAAGAACTTCGGTCCGCTCTACGCGACCAACCGGTAGGAGACGGTCCGACGGTGAGAATTCGGTTTCAGGTCAATGGCGAGAAGCCGCGGGCGGCGGAGCTTGAGGCGACGCTGTCCGAGAAGGCCCGTGCGCTCGGCCTCGAGACGGGCGACGGCGACGCGGACGTGATTGTCGCCCTTGGCGGCGACGGCACGTTCCTACGGACCGTGCGCGAGTTTTCCGACCTGCCGGTCCTTGGGCTCAACCTCGGCGGTCTCGGCTATCTCTCGAGCGTCGAGGAGCGCGATTTCGCCGCGGCCCTGGAACGGCTCGCGGCGGGGCGCTACCGGCTGTCCGAACGGTGCATGATCGAGGCGAACGGCCGGTTCGCGGCCCTCAACGACATCGTCCTCACCCGTGAGATGAGCGGCCACTTGACGCGCCTCGACCTCGAGGCCGACGGACGGTTTGTCGCCCACTACATGGCCGACGGGCTTATCTTCGCGACGCCGACCGGGTCGACCGCCTATTCGCTTGCGGCGGGAGGACCCGTGCTGATGCCCGATTCCGGAAGCTTCGTCGTCACGCCCATGAATCCGCATGCGCTCGGGATTCGTCCCCTCGTCGTGCGGGACGCCGTCCGCTTCGTCGTGACGGCCCGGTCGCGCACGGCCGGCAACACGATGAAGATCGGCGTCTATGCGGACGGCGAGAATGTCCTCACGCTGGACGAAGGGGAGTCCGTTGAAATTGCGAAATCCGCGAAGACGGCGAAGCTCGTGGAGCTCGAGGGGTACGATCCGTTCGGTGTCCTCGCGCGCAAGCTCGGCTGGTCGGGGAGCAATGTCAAATGATGACCGCAGAAGAACTGAATGCCGCGATCGACGACGGCACGATTGACGAGACGATTCGCGTCGCCGAGGCGAAGCAGGTGAAGGAGCTGTCAAAGATCGCGGACGAGATCTGCGAGCGGCGTGGTGTCCGTCTCGTCCTCGTCACGGGCGCGTCCGCCGCGGGTAAGACGACGACGGCGAAGCGCATCTGCACCCAGCTTCGCGTGAATGGCGTTCCCGCAGCCCTGCACCTGTCGACGGACGACTATTTTGTCGGCGACAAGCTGAATCCGCGCGACGAGAACGGCGAGCTCGACTACGAGCATGTGGAGTGCGTCGACATCCGCCGACTGGCCATCGACATCAACGCCCTGATGCGTGGCGAGCCGATTCCGCGCCGCCGATTCGACTTCGCCGCGCACGAGCCGTTCTACACGGATGAGTTTCTGGCGCTGCCGAAGGACGGTTTCATTGTCCTGGAGGGCATACACGCGCTCAACCCGCGGCTTACGGAAGGTATTGACGACGCACTCAAGTTCCGGGTCTTCATCGAGCCGCAGCCGGAGATCGACGTCTTCGGCGGCTTTCGTCCGACGCCCGCCGACGCGCGTTTCCTCCGCCGTCTCGTGCGCGACAACCAGTTCCGCAAGCTGAATCCAGCGGAGACGGTCCGTCTCTGGCCGAAGGTGCTGGCCGGCGAGGCGAAGTGGATCGATCCGTTCCGCAAGCACGCCGACGCGGCGTTCAACTCGTATCTCGTCTATGAGCTGGCGGCCCTGAAGCCGTTCGCGGGCGGGCTCCTGGAGCGCTGCCGCCGCGAGCTCGGCGAGACGCGGCTTGTTCTCAACATGATTTCGCTCCTCAAGCTGGTGAATCCGATTTCGCCGGAGGTGATTCCGGGCGATTCGATCCTGCGCGAGACGATCGGCGGAAGTCAGCTCGAATATTAAGAAGTTAAGGCCGATTGGCAAACGGCTAAAGTCTTTCGTCTAACGTCTAAGGTCGCAAGGAAATCATGATTGAAGTAACATTGCTGAGCATTCTCCAAGGCATCGCGGAATTCCTGCCGATCTCGAGTTCGGGGCATCTGGTGCTGGGAAAGCATCTTCTGGGATTGCACGAGATGGGCTTGCGACTGGACGTCTTCCTGCATATGGGGACGCTTCTAGCGGTCTTCGCGTTTTACTTTTCGGTCATCCGCCGCATTGTCGTTGGGCGCGAATGGGCGTACATGCTGAAGATTGTCCTATCGGCGGTGCCGGCGGGCGTGACGGGGCTCCTCCTGATGACGCACTTCAAGGAGTCGCTGGCGGCGCTTGAAACGCCCGATGCGGTCGGCGTGTCGCTGGTCTTCACGGGCTTTATCCTGACGGCGACGCGTTTCCTGCCGCGCGGGCACCAGGACGTCTCGTTCGGACGGGCTTTTTGGATGGGCCTTGCGCAGGCGATTGCCATCCTGCCGGGCGTCTCGCGCTCCGGCATGACCATCGCCGCGGCGCGCATTTCGCGCGTCGAGGCGGAGAAGTGCGCGGAGTTCTCGTTTCTGATGTCCGCCCCGCCTATCGCGGGCGCGGCGCTGCTGGAGCTCCTGAAGGGACTGGGCGAGGCGCCGGCCGCGGCGGAAGTCAGTTGGCCGCTCACGATTTACGGCGCCCTCCTTGCGGCTGTTGTCGGCTATCTCTCGCTTAAGGCGCTTGTCAAGTCGCTCAAGAGCCGCTGGTTCTGGCTCTTTGGTCCCTACTGCTTTCTGATGGGACTTTTAGCCCTCCTTTTTTGATATAATACGTGGTAATTATGACATTGCCGCAGAGAATCGCGCTGATTGTGAAGCGGGGGCTGGCGCTCCTGCATCCGTGCGTCTATGGTGAGCTCGCTTCGAAGGATACGACGGCCGAGATTGCCTTGGAGTTGGAGAAGGAAGTCGCGATGCTGATGCCGGGCAAGGACGCGAAGGCGATTGTCGCGGCGTTCATGGCGCGGCTTCCCGAGGTAAAGCGGCTTGTCGAGACCGACGTGCAGGCGGCGTACGAGGGCGATCCCGCGGCGACGAGCCCGATGGAGGTCGTGATGGCGTATCCCGGACTTTACGCGGTGACGATTCATCGGCTGGCGCACGAGCTCTATAATCTCAAGGTGCCAATCATTCCGCGCATTATGAGCGAGCTTGCGCATTCGAAGACAGGCATCGACATTCATCCGGGCGCGACGATTGGCGAGCGTTTCTTCATCGACCACGGGACGGGCGTCGTTGTGGGCGAGACGACGGTCATCGGCCGGAACGTGAAGCTCTACCAGGGCGTGACCTTGGGCGCGAAGAGCTTTCAGAAGGATCCTGAGACGGGTGCGCTCGTCAAGGGCATCAAGCGTCATCCGAATGTCGAGGACAACGTCGTGATCTATGCGGGGGCAACGATCCTCGGTGGCGACACGACGATCGGGCACGACAGCGAGATCGGCGGCAGTGTGTGGCTCATCAAGTCGGTACCGCCGAATTCAAGGGTTTACAACAAGCCTCCGGCGCCGGAGATCAGAAGCTTGGAAGTTTAGAAGTTTGGAGGTTTAGAAGATGGGACTGTCAGTAGGAATTGTTGGATTGCCGAACGTCGGCAAGTCGACGCTCTTCAATGCGCTCACCAAGAAGCAGCAGGCGGCGGCGGAGAACTATCCGTTCTGCACGATCGAGCCGAACAGCGCGATTGTCGAGGTCGCGGACGCGCGACTCGAGAAGCTCGCCGAGATGGAGAAGAGCGCGCAGATCATCCACGCGACCGTCGAGTTCACGGACATCGCGGGGCTCGTGAAGGGCGCGTCCAAGGGAGAGGGCCTCGGCAACAAGTTCCTCGCGAACATCCGTGAGTGCGATGCGATCCTGCACGTCGTCCGGTGTTTTGAGAACGACGACATCATCCACGTCCAGGAGGGCGGCAACAAGTCCGCCCCGATCGATCCCGTGGGCGACGCCGAGGTCATCGAGACGGAACTTGTCCTCGCGGACATGGAGCAGCTGCAGAAGCGCTACGAGCGCGTCAAGAAGGAGGCCCAGGCGAAGCCGCCGATGCGCCCCGAGGCCGAGGCCTGCGCGGCGCTCCTCAAGCACCTCGAGGAGGGCAAGCCGGTCCGCGCGTTCCCGCGCAAGGAGGGTGACGCGATCCTGCCGGTTCTCGCCGAGCTGCACTTCCTCACGGACAAGAAGGTCATCTACTGCGCAAACGTGGCGGATGACAACGTGACGGGCGAGGGCAATGCGCACGTCGCGGCGCTCAAGGACTATGCGGCGAAACAGGGTTCGGAGATGGTTGTCATCTGCGCGCAGATGGAGGCGGACCTCGCGGGGCTTTCCGACGACGAGGCGAAGGAGTTCCTGCAGAGCTACGGATTGGAGCAGAGCTCGCTCGACCGTACGATCAAGCTCGCGTACGACACCCTGGGGCTTGCGAGCTTCCTGACGGCGGGACCGAAGGAGTCGCGTGCGTGGACGTTCCGCAAGGGCTGGAAGGCCCCGAAGTGCGCGGGCGTCATCCACACCGACTTCGAGAAGGGCTTCATCCGCGCTCAGGTCGTCGCTTACGAGGACTTCGTCAAGTACGGCGGCCAGGCTGGTGCGCGCGACCACGGCGTCCTCAGGCCTGAGGGCAAGGAGTACGAGATGAAGGACGGCGACGTCGTCGAGTTTATGTTTAACTGAGAAGGTGGAGGAAG
>CADAKF010000005.1:566-29318 GCA_902788415.1 uncultured bacterium | reverse complement strand
TCGGCGGCAATTCGCTTCGTGCGCGCCGGTTGCAACGCAAACAGGAGGCCGCGGCGGAACAGGCGAAGGCCGCTGCTGCGGCAGCCGAAAGGGAGGCCGAGCGCCAGGCGCGCGAGGAAGCCGACAAGGCCCAACGCGAGCAGGAGCGTGTTGAACAGCGCCAGCAGCTTCTGGCAATCCAGGAAGAGCTGAAGCGCGTGCGCGAGGCGAAGGCTGCGGCCGAAACCGAAAGGAAGGGAGACGCGTCTGATGCGGAAAACAACGCTGAGTGAGTTTCAGGCTGAACTTCGTTCGACCGGCGCCTACCGCACGCACGACGACTGCCGTGCGCCGAGGCGTGCGAAGCCGGGCGTCCTGACGACGTTGAAATATGTCTTGGGCGTCACGCGGGTTTTCCCGCGGTGTGCTTTGGCCGAGCCGCTCGGGTATCTCACGACCGAGCTCTGGTCGGAGTTCTGCTTTTCGTCCGTCACTGTTCCGGAATCGCTTGGCATGAATGTTGTCATCGAAGGGTTCGAGAACCGGCAGAAGGTCAACGGCCCCGTCCTCTATCTCTCCAACCACATGTCGATGACGGAGACGATTCTCCTGCCGCCGATTCTGCTCAGCTTCGGTCCGTTCAGCTATGTGGCGAAGGCGTCGCTCGCGCACCTGCCGTTCCTCGAAAAGGCGGCCGCGCATATGCGGATGGTGCCAATCAGTCGCGTTTCGCCGCGGGAGGATCTCCTGAACATCCTGTCGGTCGGGACGGAGCGGATTCGCGGCGGCGACAGCTTTCTCATCTATCCGCAGGGGACGCGCTGCGACGTCTTCAGCCGCAAGCGATACTCGTCGATCGGCGCAAAGCTTGCCGAGCGCGCGGGATGTCCGATCGTGCCGATCGTCGTCGATACGCGCTGTCAGCCGACGCGCACGAAAGGGCTCTTCAAGAGGGTATTTAAGGATTTCGGTCCCGTCGACACGTCGAAGGACATCCGCGTCTCGTGCGGGCCGGCAATTCCCTGCGGAAAGTCGAAGGACATGCATGAGGCCGCCTTTGACTGGATGGCGACAAAACTCGAGTCTTGGGGCCTCCCGACAGAGCGCTAATGTGATATACTACGCACTATGAAAATTTTTGGTACGATTACGGCTTTGGTGACGCCGTTCGCAAAGGACGGCTCTGTTGACTACGGTCGCCTGCAGGAGCTTGTTGAAGAGCAGACCGCGGCAGGAATCGAGGGCATCTGCTCTGTCGGAACAAGTGGCGAATCGCCGACTTTGTCCTATGACGAGCACCACAAGGTCATCGAGAAGACGATTGAATTTGCGAAAGGACAGTGCAAGATCGTCGCCGGCACGGGCGCGAACTCGACGTCAGAAGCGGTCTCGCTTACGAAGGCGGCGATTGCGATGGGCGGGGCCGACGCCTGCCTGCAGGTGACGCCGTATTACAACAAGCCGAACGCCGAAGGGCTCTATCGCCACTTCATGACGGTCGCTGACCTCGGACTTCCCGTGATTCTCTACAATGTGCCGGGGCGCGCCGGCAAGGAGATTCCGCTCGACGTCGTCGTGCGCCTTGCGAAGCACCCGAACATCGTCGCCATCAAGGAGGCGGCTGGCTCCGTCGAGCGCGTCTCGGCAATCAAGAATCTCGTTCCGGATTTCACGGTCCTCTCCGGCGACGATTCGCTCGCGCTTCCGATGATCGCGGTCGGCGCGGAAGGCGTCATCTCCGTCGCGTCGAACGTCATCCCGAAGGACATGGGCGACATGATTCGTCTGGCGCTCGCCGGCGACTTCGTCAAGGCGCGGCAGTATCACGCGAAGTACTACCAGCTGTTCCACGACCTCTTCATTGACGTGAATCCGGTGATGGTCAAGGAGGCGCTGGCGCTCATGGGCAAGTGCGAGCGGACGTTCCGCCTGCCGCTTTGCGAGACAGATGACGCCAAACTCGCCCAGATGAAGAAGACCCTTTCCAGTCTCAAGCTCGTATGAATGTCTTTAACAGTCTGACGCGCCGCAACGAGGAACTAAAGCCGATCGCCGAAAACACGATCCGGCTTTACACGTGCGGACCGACCGTCTACAACTTTGCGCACATTGGGAACTTCCGCGCGTACACCTTCGAGGACATCCTCCGCCGCGTCATCCAGTTCAACGGGATGAAGGTGAAGCAGGTGATGAACCTTACGGACGTAGACGACAAGACGATCAAGGGCGCGAATGCCGCGGGTGTGAAGCTGACGGACTATACGAAGACGTACAAGGATGCGTTCTTCGCCGATTTGAAGAAGCTCAACATCCAGCCGGCCGAGATTTATCCGGCGGCGACGGATCATATCCCTGAGATGATTTCGCTCGTCCAGAAGCTGATGGAGAAGGGCGTCGCCTACCAGAGCGAGGACAAGTCGGTCTACTTCAAGGTTCGCGAGTTCCCCGGCTACGGCAAGCTCGCGCACATCGACTTCGACAACCAGCGCACGGGGCTTCGCTGTGCCGCGGACGAATATGATAAGGAGAACGTCGGCGACTTCGCGCTCTGGAAGGCGTGGGAAGAGTCAGATGGTCCGGTTGCGTGGGATTCGCCCTGGGGAAAGGGGCGTCCTGGCTGGCACATTGAGTGCTCGGCGATGTCCATGAAGTACCTGGGCGAGACCTTCGACCTCCACACGGGCGGCATTGACAACCTCTTTCCGCATCACGAGAACGAGATCGCCCAGGCTGAGGCGGCGACGGGCAAGGAATTTGTGAAGACGTGGATGCACTGCGCGCACCTGAGGGTGAACGGAGAGAAGATGTCGAAGTCGCTTGGCAACTTCTTCACGCTCCGCGACCTTTTGGAGAAGGGCTACACGGGCCGCGAGATCCGCTATGTGCTTATCAACGCGCACTACCGCAGCGGACTCAACTTCGCGTTTGACGCGCTGGAGGATGCGCGTAAGGCGCTCGCGCGCATTGACGCATGCGTCGAGAAGGCGACGGACGGCGAAGCGCCGGACTGGGCGAAAAAGCATCTCGACGATTTTGCCGCGGCCGTCAACGACGACCTTAACATCCCGAAGGCGTTTGCCGCGCTTTTCGAGCTTGTCCGCGACACGAACGGCAAGGGCGGCGCGGGTGTGTTGCCCGTCTTCAAGCGCATGGACGAGGTGCTGGGCGTCATCTTCTTTGGAAACGAAAAGAAGGCGGTCGAGATTCCGTCTGAGATTCAGGCGCTTCTTGACCAGCGCGCGGAGGCCCGCAAGGCGAAGAACTGGGCGGAGTCCGATCGTCTCCGCAACGAGATCGCCGCAAAGGGCTGGCTTGTCAAGGACGCGAAAGACGGTCAGTCCTGTACGCGTCGCTAAAGCGTCTGGTGCCATTGATTTTTGCCCCTAAAAAGCGTATAATGTCCCAGTAAAAAGGGCATTGTGCGTATGAACAAATATTTGGACGAATTCATGAAGACCTTCCCTTACGAAGGTCTCACCTACGATGACGTGACGCTGGTCACGCAGTATGCGGATTTCCTGCCGGACGACACGTCCCTTGAGACGAAGCTGACGAGCCGCACCAAGATGAAGGTGCCGTTCATGTCCGCGGCGATGGACACGGTCACGGAGGCGCCGATGGCGATTGCGATGGCGCTTGCGGGCGGCATCGGCTGCATTCACAAGAATCTCGAGGAGGACGAGCAGGCTGCGCAGGTCGCGAAGGTGAAGAACCACCTGAACGGGCTCATCGCCGCGCCGATTTGCTTTCATGCAAACGACGACATCAGCTTCCTCCGCAGCGAGAAGCGCCGCATGGGCCTCAAGTTCAACGGCTTTCCGGTCCTGGACGACGACGACAAGCTCGTCGGCATGATCACCTCGTCCGATATGCGCTTTGCGCCGATGAATGCGGCGAAGCTGAAGGACGTGATGCAGCCTTGTCCGATTACGGGCGACAAGGGCACCTCGCTCAAGAAGGCCTACGAACTCATGCGCAAGGCGAAGATCGGCAAACTTCCGCTTGTGGACAGGAACGGTCGCATCGTCGGTCTCTACTCCTTTACGGACGTTGCACGCATCGTCGAGAACTCGGCAAGCGGCTATAACTGCGACGACAAGTTCCGCTTGCGCGTCTCCGCCTCCGTCTCCGGCGGCAAGGGCGACATCTCGCGGCTTGAGAAGCTTGCCGCGGCTGGCGTCGACGTCGTTGTGGTCGACTCGGCGCACGGCCATTCGAAGGGCATCATGGACATGACGAGTTACATCGTTAAACATTTCCCGAAGATTGACGTGATTGCCGGCAACATCGCGACAGGCGAGGCGGCGAAGGCGCTTGCGAAGGCGGGCGCGCACGCGGTCAAGGTCGGCATCGGCCCTGGGTCGATCTGCACGACGCGCGTCGTCTGCGGCGTCGGCATTCCCCAGCTCACGGCCGTCTACAACGCGGCGAAGGCGCTCCGCGGCAGTGGCGTTGCAGTCATCGCCGATGGCGGCATCAAGCTTTCGGGCGACGTGCCGAAGGCGCTCGCGGCGGGCGCCGACTCGGTGATGCTCGGCTCGGTCCTCGCGGGCACTGAGGAGTCGCCGGGCGAGAAGATCTACTCGAACGGACGCCAGTACGTCGTCTACCGCGGCATGGGGTCGATGGCCGCGCTCAAGAACGGCAAGGGTTCCCGTGCGCGTTACTTCCAGGACAACGAGGACGAGGACAGCCTGGTGCCGCAGGGTATTGAGGGTATGGTTCCCTATTCCGGCCACGTGCGGTCCATTATGACGCAGTTCTGCGGCGGCCTCCGCGCGTCGCTCGGCTACTGCGGCGCCAAGACGATCAAGGAACTGCACGAGAAGGGTAAGTTCTACCGCGTGACGGCGGCAGGCCTCCGCGAGGCGCGTCCGCACGACATCACGATCACGAAGGAAGCCCCGAACTACAGGACCTGATGGCGAAGAAGACTTTCGCAGATTACGGCCGCGAGTGGCTGGACACCTTGGTCGTCGCGATTTCGGTCGCGATGGCCTTTCGTGCTTATTTCTACGAGCCGTTCAAGATTCCAACGGGTTCCATGCAGGAAACACTGTGGGGCTATCACACGACGGCGGGCGTTGAAAAAGGCGCGTGGGACGTCTTCCCGCTCTCCGTCCTGAAGTGGGCGTGGACGGGCGAGCGTGTCGTTGACTGGAAAGCGCCGGCGACCGGCATGGTCCGCTGTGCCGACCGGCGCGACGGCTTTGCGAACGTCGCGGTCGGTCTTTCGCCGAAAACGTTCAAGCTGCCGACGGACGCTTGCCGGGAACTGCACGGCAAGCTTGTTCGCGAGGGCGAGACGCTTTGGAAAGGCGCGATTACGACCGGCGACTTCATCTTCGTGAACAGATGGAGGTGGAATTTCCTCAAGCCCAGGAACGACGAGGTGATGATCTTTTCGACGACGGGCATCGAGCGTCTTCCGCAGGGAACCCACTACATCAAGCGCATGAAGGCGCGGCCGGGCGAAACCTATCTCCTCGAGCACCCGGTGGAGGGCGGGCCTGCGTCCGTCACGATGGGCGAAGGTCAGTATTTCGCCTGCGGAGACAACTTCAACAACAGCTTTGACAGCCGTTACTGGGGGCCTGTTCCTGTCGAGAATCTGCGCGGCTGCGCTTCCTTTGTCTTCTGGCCTTTCAACGGATGGAGAATCATACGATGAGCGAACCTCTCATTCAGACGCCGGGCCTTTTCGGTGAGAACGACAACTTCCTCCTGGAGCGCGAGCTTGGCGCAGGTGGCATGGGCGGCGTTTACATGGGGCGAGACAAGATGCTCGACCGCCCCGTCGCCGTCAAGGTGATGCTGAAGGAGCTCGGCGACGACCCCGAGTTCGTCGAGAAGTTCAAGAAGGAGGCGCAGTCCGCCGCGCGACTCATCCATCCGAACATCGCACAGGTCTATTCGTACGGAATCTGCAAAGGGATGCCCTACATCGCGATGGAGCTGGCGGCCGGCGGGTCGCTTTTTTCGCTCATGAACGCGAACAAGGGGAAGACTGACGTCGCGCGCGTCCTCAAGATCTGCCAGCAGGTCGCCCAGGCCCTTCAGTGCGCGAGCGACCAGGGATGCGTGCACGGCGACGTCAAGCCTGAAAACGTCCTTTTTGATGCGAACGGCAACGCGAAGCTCGTGGACTTCGGTCTCGCGGCGATGCAGAAGGACACAAGCGAGATCTGGGGTACGCCCTATTACATCTCCCCCGAAAAGGTGAAGAAGGAGCCGGTCGACTTCCGGTCTGACATGTATTCCCTCGGCGGAACCCTTTACCATGCACTGACCGGTGTCGCCCCGTTTGAAGGCGACGATCCGATTGCCGTCGTCAAGAAGCGCTTCGAGGGCTCGCCCAAGAAGCCGAGTGAAATCCGTCCCGACCTAACGCCCGCCGTCGATGCGCTCGTCATGAAGATGTTGGCGCTGGAGAAGGCAGACCGCTATCCGAGTTTTGAGGCGCTCCTGGAGGCGTTCAAGGACGTCCTGACGAACGGACTGACGGCTAAGGCGGCGTCCACTGCGACTGCCGCGGCGAAACCGGCGTCCGGCGCACGGCGTATGACGTCCGTACGCGGACGTCGCATGATGATGAAGCGCCCGGGCGGAGCCGCGCTCAAGAAAGTCCCGACGAGTGACGAAGGCGAGGCGTCGTCCTCGTCAGACGAGGAAGAGGAGGAGTCTGGCGGAAGTCTCGGCGCAAAGGTCGTCCTCTTCGTCTTTGGTGGAATCCTTCTCATCGGCGCCCTCATCGGCGCGCTCGTCTGGTATCAGGTTGCGGACAAGAAGGCGCGAGCCGCCGAAGAACAGGCTCAGATTTCGGGTGGCATCGAAAAGGCCCGCGCTGCGATCGCCGACACGATCGTCCGCGCCAAACAATTCGCGGACGAGTTCGATAAGTTCGCCGCAGGTGCGATCACGGCCTGCCAAAAGCCGACGGACGAGCTGGCGAAGATTCTGCCTGCGGATCAGGCCGCGCAGTTGAAGCCTGCGCCGACGCAGGAGCTGCTGGCCGCAATCGCTCTCACGAATCCGCCGCCGGCCGCAGTCGCGTCGCCGACGAATGCGCCGGCCGCGACGACGAACGCCGCGCCTGTCGCGGTCAAGACGAAGGTCTTGTCGAAGTTTCGGCCGCCGAACGAGAATGAGATGGATCCGGCATCCCCCGAAGGCGAGGCCTATCTCAAGGCTAAGAAGGAGTTCGAGGAGGCGGAGCTCCAGAAGCTGAAAGGCGGTGCACCTGCGCAAGAGCCGACGGCCGAGGAGAAGACGGCGGTCGAGCCGGAAAAGCCGGCAGAGCTTCCGCCGGTCGTCATTGATATGAACGAGCTGTGGGCGCGCGCTTACGGGTGTCAGGCGTCCGCCATCCGCATTCGGATTGCCGTCGACAAAGTCGTCGAGTTCGGCGCGCAGGCGGACGAGATCAAGGACAACTCGCGCGAAAGCATGGAGAAGCTCGCCGAACTTTCCCGTTCGATCCTTGAGAAGTTTGAGCAGATTAAGGTCTCAAAAGACGTCGAGAACGTGAAGAAGGGCATCTCCTTCATCAAGTCAAAGGGTGAAAAGACCGTTGATTCCACAATGAAGCAGATTCGCATCGAGAAGCTGAAGGCCGAGCGCGAGGCGAAGAAGGCTGCTGCCGAAGCGGCAGAAGCGGAGCGCAAGAAGATGATGGAGGAGGAACGCAAGGCGAAGGTCGAGGAAGAGACGGCCGCCGCAAATGCCAAATTTGACACCATCGTTGCGCAGGGATGTCTCCGTCAGCTGGACTGGAAGAGCGCGCTTCGGATGCTAAACACGCTGAAGGCCGAATTCACCACGCCGGAAGGCCAGCTTATGGCCGATCTCCAGATCCGCAAGGTGAACAGCATGAAGCTCGTTCAGGACATCTTCCTTAAGAACCTGAAGGGCTATACGTTCAGGGGCAAGCTCAAGACATGTCAGGTCGACGAGGCGAACGAGAAGGAGATCGTTCTCTACAAGCCCGGCTCGCGCGACAAGATCAAGATTCCCTGGCAGAAGTTCTACTCGTCCTATCCCGGGAACCTCAACGAAATCATCAACACCTTCATCGTCAACGCCCGCAATCCCGGCGCCAAGGCCCGCATCGCGAGTCTACTCGAGTGGTCGAACGCCATGACGGGCGCGGCCCTGACAATGCAGCTCGTCTGCAGCCACGTCAACGGCGCCCTCGACCGCGCAAAGACACTTGTAAAGACGACTGTTGCGCAATTCCCTGAGTATGCCAAGACCGCGAAGGATATCTTTCCGGACATGGAAATCGAGGGCGGAGCGGAGGAGGAATGAGCATGCAGACAGTAACCCCGCAGATCGCGAAGTCCATGGCGTCTTCCAGCTGGATCCGGAAGATGTTCGAGAAGGGGCTTGAGCTCAAGCGCCAATTCGGAGAAGACGCCGTGTGCGACTTTTCCCTTGGCAATCCGGACGTTCCGCCGCCGGCGTCCGCGAAAGGCGCGCTCGAGGCAATTGCTGCGGCAGCCGTGAAGCCGCTCGGGCTCGGATACTGTCCGAACGCCGGAATCCCAGCCGTACGCGAAACGATGGCAAAGATGCTCTCGAAGCAGCAGGAGACACCTGTTTCCGGCAAGGACGTCGTCATGACGGTCGGCGCCGCAGGGGCCCTCGTCTCGTTCTTCCGCGCTGTCGTCGAGCCGGGCGACGAGGTCATCACGCCAGCGCCCTATTTTGTCGAGTACGGCGCCTATTGCGGACACTTCGGCGGCGTCCTAAAGCCGGTTCCCTCTCTGCCGCCCTCGTTCCGTCCGGACATCGCCGGCATCGAGAAGGCGATCACACCAAGGACACGCGCCATCATCGTCAACTCGCCGAACAATCCGACGGGCTGCATCTACTCGCTGGAAGACCTGAAGGCGATTGCCGCACTGGTCGACAAGGTCAATGCGACGCGGGAGCGTCCGCTCTTTCTCCTGAGCGACGAGCCCTACCGGGCCTTCGCATTCGACGGCGTCAAGGTGCCGGCCGTCCTGCCGCTGACGAAGTTCGCGTGCGTGCTCGGTTCGTTCTCGAAGACCCTCTCCCTTGCCGGCGAGCGCATCGGGTACTTCCTGGCGAATCCAGCGATGCCAGACCAGGCATCGCTCGTCGCTGCCGTGACGCTCACGAATCGGACCCTCGGCTTCGTCAATGCACCTGTGATCGGCCAGCGCCTCGCCGCGGCGCTCGTCGACGAGACGGTTGACCTTGAGATCTACGACCGCCGCCGCAAACTGATGGCAAAGGTCCTTTCCGAGGCAGGTATCGAGTTCGAGATGCCGAAAGGCGCGTTCTATTTCTTCGCGAAGAGTCCGGTTTCGGATGACGCAGTCTTCGTGGATGCTCTTCTCAAGGAGCGCATCCTTGTCGTGCCCGGGAAGGGCTTTGGCTTCGCTGGCTATGTGCGGCTCTGCTGCAGCGTGGACGAAAAGATCATCGCCCGCAGCGCGGAGGGATTCAAGCGCGCTATGAAGGGATTCGCTGCCTGATGCTTTCCGCCATTCTCGCTGCCGCGCTGACCTTTACAGTGACCGCCACGGGCGTGGAGAAGGGCTCTCCCGTTGAATTCTTCTTCGCCGGGAAGGGGACGGACCACGACTACGAGACGATGTTCATTCTGGACGATCCTGTCGACGTTTTCTGCGCAAAGCTCGAGCAGGCCGGCGTACCGCGTGGCCGTCCGACGGACGAGAAATCCGGTCGCCTCTGGCCAGTCGGCTGCACGCTCACGTTTGAGCCGTCGCTTTCGACGTATATCGCCGGGAAGATGCCGGAAGGGTATCACGACTCGCTGCCGATCTACACGGGCGGCTTGCGACTGCCGGACGGATCCGTCTCCGCTTCGACGAACATGCCGCTTTCCCTTTTCTCGTCCTATACGCTCGCGCAGTCGCCAATCGTCTACAACGGCATCTACAACCAAGGTGACGTCTACGGCAGCTTCACGGCGCGCGAAACGCTTAAAAAAGGCGCCCGCTATACCTTTACAGTCCGCGCCGACCCGAAGACGATGCCTCGGCACATTCATCTCACGGCCAAGCCCGGGAAGGGTGTTGATCTCGTCAAGACATTGAAAGCCGAATCCGAGAAAGGTGAGATCGATGTGTTGCTCGGCTTTGACGAGACTCTTACTGTCAAGGAGGCTTCCGCCATTGCTGCCGCTGCAAATGCAGTCGACTCTCCGGTTATCAAGCTGAACGGCATCACCAACATCTTCTATCGCTCGTTCCTGCCGCTCGTCAAATGGCGCGACCGCAAGGAGCGCCTCATCCAGCCGTTTGAGCTGACGCTCGGCGAAACGGACAAGCTGGTCTTTATCGAGGAAGACTGGTCGGTTGACGGACCAGACCCAAAACTCACGCCACGCGAGATTGCGTTTGCAGACGCCCCGAAGTATCCGAAGACGACAACCTGCCTCATTTACGCAACGCCCGAGACAACGGTCGCGCGCCTTATGAACGCCATGAAGAAGCTCAAGGGCTCGTCCGTCTCCACTTGGTATGTCTTTTCGGAATAAGAGCCTAGTTTACATAAGACCGATTATGCGCAAAACGGAGACAGTATGAAAGATACACCTGGAACGCCGGAAATACCCGATATCGATCCGCAGGTGCCGCCGAACGCCGTACGCGTCTATGAAACGGACGCGACAGACGATTTTCCCGTTCTCAAGGCCTTTCAGCAGTACATCAATGCCGAACAGGCTAAATCCCGCAAGCGCGTCATTGTGCTGTGTGTCTTCTTCGTTTGCCTGATGGCAATTGTCATCGGTGTTTTTGTCGCGCTTCTAATCAATCTCAGCGCCCGTAATCAGGCACTGAATGACCGTCTAATTGAATATGCGATGCGGAAGGAAGCGGTACCGACAACAGCGGCAGCCGCACCGGTCGTCGTCCAGCCGCCGCAGGACAGCGCCGCCATCCTTGCCCTGACGGCGAAGCTTGACGCCCTTCAGAAAAAGCTTGCGGAAGACCAGGCTAAAGCCGAACAAGCGGCTAAGGAGGCCGCCGAACGGGCGGAGAAGGCCGCCATTGAAGCGGCGAAGCCGAAGGGTCCGACAAAGGAAGAACTTGAAATCAAGCGCCTCAAGGCCCTTCTCCTCGCCGAAAAGGAAAAGTCAAATGCCGCGGCCGCAGCCGAACGGGAACGCCGTCGTCAAGAAGAAATCGAAGAATACCGGCGCAAGCACTATCCCGAACTTTACACGCAGCCCAAGCGCAAGCCGACGGCCGAGACCAAGAAGCCTGTCAAAAAATCCCTTCCGTCCGCTCAGAAGCTCAAAGAGCAAGAGGAGGAAGTCGATCGCGAGATCGAGGCGCTCAGTTATTTTGACGACGAAAACGACGAAGTTGAGAAACCGGCAAAGCCCCTTCCTTCTGAAAAGCCAGAGCCGGAAAAGAAATACTCGATCCCCGTTGAGATCAGGGGATCGAGTACCAGTTGGAAAATTCCCAACGACTAATCGGATTTAGCCGATCAGATCTTTCATCGTGACGGACTTCGGATTGATTCCGGGGTTCGTCATCGGTTTCAGGGCGGACTTGTCGAACGCATACCCTTCCGCACCAAGCGGCCACACAACCGGCGCCGTATTGAGGATTGTCGCACGAAAGCCCTGCAACGTCGCCCCCATGTTGCCCGTATGCGAACTGTTGAAGCCCTCGTTCTCGATGACGAACGGATACTTGAATCCCTTCGCCATCAGCGTCTCGAGGAACTTCGTCCAGTCGCAGGAATCGCTGCCGCCGAATCCCGGAAGCCGGGGCTCGTAGTTCATACGATCCCAGTTGCCGCCCTTTTCGTCGGACGCCAGTTCGGGCAGCCCGGCCTTCTTCTCAAGCGCGACATTGACACGCTGACGCGGGAAAAGCCGACCCCAATTGACGGCCTCGGCATCGTTCAGGAAGTTGCGCGTGCCCTTGATGTGGACGCGGCGAAGCTTCCTGAAGTCCATGGCATTGATGACGTCCGACGGATCGATGTGCTGCCAGACGTCATGGGACGGATCATAGGTCTCCTGCAGGTTGGAGTCGTCGTCCAGGATCGCGTACATCAGCTTGCGGGCCGCAAGACAGCCCGGCAGGTTGCAGTAGCAGGCGGACGAAGACGCCGGCACCCACCCTTCCATCGGACAGTTCTCGACGCACAACGTGACGCCGAGATCTTTCGCATATTTGAGGATGGGCGTGAACACCTTCTTGAACTTCTCAAGGTTCTTCTCAAAACCTCTGTCCTGGGCCGCCAGTGTCTGGTCGTAGCCGACGAAGGTTCCGCAAACGACGTCGTTTGTATCGCCGCCAAGCATCGCCGCGATGCGGACGAGCTTCAGGATGTGGTTCTGATTCACGACCTGAAGCTCGGGATTGCCGCCGATCAGGTTGTCGTAGGCGCCGACGGAAATGCGGAGGCCCTCGCGGTTGCAGATCTCGATCACCCTCTTCGCGCGCTCCGGCGTGAAGTTATCGTAGTCGAGGTGTGTCGCGATGTGGTCCTGGCGGTCCGTATCGCGGCGGAAGACGCAGAGCTCGAGTCCCTGCGCACCCACGCTCTTTGCGCGTTCGACGACGGACTCGAAGTCGGGGTCCGACGCGAAGGCGCTCGTCATCAGCCAGATTGGATTGTTCCCCGGCCGCGGTTTGGCGGCATGGGCGAAGGCGCCCTTCGGCGCAAGAGCTCCGGCCGCGGCGAAGGCCGCGGCGGATTTGAAGAAGTCCCTTCTGTTCATGTCCTTCATCCTCAGACGACGATGTCCCAGCCGCGGTAGTCGGCGCGGGCAAGCGGCAGACGCTTCGCCGTGCAGCCGGCGAAGTCCATCTTCTTGCCGTCCCAGTCGAAGCCCGTGTCATACTGGTAGCTCATATTGCAGAGGAGGCACAGCGTCGCGCTGCGGCCGCCGACTTCCGCTGGCGAGACCGTCAGCTCGCGCGAGTCGATGCACTCGCAGAAGTTACGGACCTGGTTCTCGCTCTTGTAGACCTGGACCTTCGCGTTCGCGAGGTCAAAGGTTTTGATGAGCTTGTCGAGGGCCGCCGCGAGCCGGTTGTCCTTCTTGGCGGACGAATCGGTTCCGTAGTCCTTGCCGACGGACTCCGCGACGATCTTGTCCTTCATGAAGGTGACGTCCTGTAGCCCCTTGCGGATCTCGGCCGTCGGCTTCACGAGCCCCGTCCCCTTCCAGACCGCGATCTTGCCGCGGTTTACGGCGACGATGCCGTCCGTGCCGTAGAAAACCGTGCCCCACACGCCGAACGGACCGTGGTAGAGCTCGATGTCGCTGCCGTCCTTCTTCGAGTGGAACAGCATCTTCATGCCGAACTGGCGGCGTCCGCCGTGGAAGAGGTCCGTCGAGAACGGCTCGTCGGAGCGGATGATCTTGTACGGACCGTCATCGTCCATGTCCATACCCCACTGCGCGATGTCGAGGTGGTGCGCACCCCAGTCGCCGTTGTAGCCCGAACCGATGTCGTCGTCAAAGCGCCAGAACATCGGATAGTAGTGATGAACTCCCTTCGGCGCGAGCTGGTTCGAGTAGGGACGCCACTTCGCCGGGCCGAGCCACATGTTCCAGCCCTCGATGCCGAGTTCCGCGGCGCCGTCGCTCTCCTCCTTCGCGTTCTCCGGAACGTCGAAGAACCGGACGGGATGGGACGGACCGCCAAGCTTCTTGCCGCCGACGCCGTAGTTCGCGTCCACGTACTTGACATCGCCGATGATGCCGTTGCGGACGATCATGACGGCCGTGCGGAACTCCGAGACCTTCGACCAGCTGCGCTGCATCGAACCCGTCTGGAAGACGCGCTTGTACTTCTTCTGCGCGGCGATGACCTTGCGGGCCTCGTCGATCGAGAACGTCAGCGGCTTCTCGCAGTAGACGTCCTTGCCATGCTTCATCGCCTCGACGCAGAGGTAGGCGTGCCAATGGTCCGGCGTCGCGATGCACACCGCGTCGATCTCGGGATTCTCCATCACCTCGCGGAAGTCCGTGCAGAACTTGCAGTCCGCGTTGTTGTAGGCCTTGTTGACGCGGCCCGCGCACTCCTCGGCTCTGGTCTTGTCGCAGTCGCAGATGAGGACGACCTTCGCGTTTTCCTGCTTGAGGAACTGCGGCAGCAGCGCCTCGCGGCCCTGGATGCCGACGCCGATCATGGCGACATTGATCTTCTCGCCGGACTTGCGTGTCCGCGTCCCCAGATTGCCGGTCGCGCAACCTGAAAGCGCCGCGGCGGCGGCAGAGCCCAAAAGGAAGTTTCTACGGTTGAGTTTCATTTTTTACTTTCTCCTTAGATATGCGCTGTATGCGCGATAGGTTTGATAACAATCTGACTTGGAAACGATTTCCCACGGCGCGTGCATGTTCCACATCGGGGTGCCCATGTCGAGCACCTTCATGCCAAACCGCGCCATGTACTGCGAAATGGTACCGCCGCCGCCCTTCTCCATCTTACCGAGCTCCGCCATCTGCCAGACGACCTTCTCGGCATCCATGATCCTGCGGATCTCGGCAACGAACTCGGGCGAACAGTCGCTGGCATCGCCCTTGGAGGCGCCACCCGTATACTTCGAGGCCGCGACGCCCTTGTGGAGCCGCGCCTCGTTGCCGGTCGAGTCGACGTCGGGGAAGTGCGGATCCGCCGCAGCCGTGACATCGGCCGACAGCATCGTGGACTTCTCGAGCGCGCGGCGGACGAGAATGTCGCGCGCGTCCTTTTCCTGCCGCTCGATCAGCTCCGCGACCGTGTTCTCAAAGAAGGAACTCTGCATGCCGGTCGAACCGACCGAGCCGATCTCCTCCTTGTCGCACATCAGGATTGACGCCGTCACGTCCGGAACGACGTCCGCGGCGTCCAACAGCGCCTTGAGCCCGGCAAAGGAGCAGACGCGGTCATCATGTCCGTAGCCCGTGATGAGCGCCTTGTCGAGCCCGACGTACCGCGGCATCCCGGCGGGAACGATCTCCAGCTCCGCGCTCAGAAGATCCTCCTCGGACACCTTGTAGGTCTTCTTGAGATAGTCGACAAGACCAGGCTTCGCCTTCGCGTCCTTGCCGTCCGGAAGCGTTGTCCAACAGACGGGATCAAGGTCTTCCGCGGGGAAAAACTCGTCGCGTTTCTTCTGCGCCTGGTCCTTGCCGAGGTGCGGCAGGATGTCGGAGATCATGAAGACTGGATCATCCGCCTTGTCGCCGATCTCGACGAGAACCTTCGTGCCGTCCGTGCGGACGATCGTCCCGTAAAGGGCGAGCGGCAGCGTGAGCCACTGGTACTTCTTGATGCCGCCGTACATGTGGCAGTCGAAATAGACGCAGCCGCCCTTTTCGTAAAGCGGTTTCGGCTTGAGGTCGAGACGTGGCGCATCCGTGTGCCCGCCGACGACCTTGAGTCCCGCCTCGGCGATTTTCCGCTTGCCGATGACGGCCGCCATCACCGTCCGGTCCTCATAGCCTCGATAGACCTTGTCGCCGGCCTTCAGCGTCTTGAACGACGAAATCTCCCTGAAGCCCTTGGCCTTCAGCAACCGCACGCTCTCCGCGTAGCTTCTGCGCGCCGTCTTGGCGATGCCCAGATAGCGCATGTATTCTTCACAGTACTTCTCCTGTGATAAGTATTTCTTACTCATAAGGAAAAGTATATCATAACTGGTGGTGCAAATCCATAGCGAATTCAGCCACAAGCTTGCTCGCTTGCTCGCCTGCTCGCCTACGGATTTTTGACCTCGATCCTCCCAAGTAGGATTTCAAAGTCACGGATGCGCCGTTCGTTCTCCAAGTTCTTCCGACGCAGTTCTTCTTTCTCGCGTTCTTCCTCCTCGCGACGCCCCCACTCATCCAAAAGTGCCGCGCCAACCACCACTACACCCCCACCAACAGGGCCCTTGAAGCCTTTTGAAACCCCGTTACTTTACCCTCCTCACACCCATATTTATTCGACCTCGAACAAATCCGACAGTTCATCATTCGTGTGAACCCCCGCTAAACGCGCCCGAACCGCAGGATTAGCGAGGTTCATCCGCTTGAATGTCGTATGCCCGGCTTTGTCTTCGACAACTCGAATCATTTCAACGCGGCTCAACATGGGATTCTCTTCCGCAAACCATGCGAGACCTCGAGCCTTTTCGAGATTGTCTTCAAGATGCTCTCCATGCGGCTCAAGAATATCAATGAGATAACCGTCGGGATTGCCAGGATCACGCCGCACGACGATGAAATCGGGGAAGGCACCGTGTTTTTCGTTCTCCTGCCCATAGGCGTACCCCAAAGCCCAACTGTTGGCTTTCTGGGGATTACGCAACCAGCAGACAAAATCGTCCCGTTCGCTCTCATGCGCAATTGTCTTTTGTTCCCAGTTCTTCAGATCGAACTTAATGCTTCCATCCTTCTCTGTGACGAACAAGTGCCGCGAATACTTAATCCCCTTCCCACTCGATCCGTCAAACGGACGATCTGGCAAAATATACGGCAAGGGACAAACCGTACTTGCCGAAAAGACAATGCCTCGATACTCGTCACAAAACGACTTGGGACCCTGTGTCAAACGCACCCGATAATTTTCCTGATATTGCAAATACTTTTTCTTTGCATATTTTTCCAGCTGCTCGGCAAACGGCTGCTCAGCAACGCAAATGATGACATCCACTTTCCATGCCTGCGGATCGTCCTCGTTCAAATAGCGCCGTCCATAGGCTCCACCAATGCCGCTTTTCCCCAGCCGTCCCTCTGCGATGCGATACTGATTGTCGATGTCCGTTTCCGTCGCAGCGAGCAAATCGCCGCGCTCAACACGTGCCGCATGCTCGCCGAATGGATCAAATATCTCTACGCACAACTGGAACTTGCGTACCTTTTCCGAAAACTCATCATATCGTCCAGCTCGCTTAAGGCCGTCGATATAACCATACATCAGACCGACAATCTCATCCTTGACCTCATCATAGGCGCCAACATGGACGCCCGAACGGATAAGCAACGAAGAGATGTCAAAAAGCGACTTCAAATACGAACTCGTCTGCACCGTCCGAACCCGGAACGTCTTGATGTTAGATCGGTTGATAAAATCCCTAACCCTCTTGCGGTCAAACTCCGATACCCACAACGGCTGCACCGTCTGGGGCGCCGCCACAGCCGGTTCATTGTCCGACCTAACCACCGGTCCAACACCAGAACCTCTCGATTCCGATTGCGTAGTCGATGCGGTTTCACCAACAGAAACGGGAACACTTTCGCCCTCCAACTTAAACTCGGTTTCTGCTTCGCCGTTCGAACCCTCGGCATTCGCGGCAGCAACACTTGATTCCATCCCGCCTTTAACGGCACGCGGTGGCAAGTATGCCCCAGAATGAACCACGACTGGCGGCGGCTCCAAGACCAAGATCCGACTGTCATTTGCATTCAGCGGAACGTCTTCGACCTCCGTCGGAAGCTCTGCGCCTTCTTCGTCCTTGAGCTGATCAACAACACCTCGCACAGCCCCCCGGTTGAAATTCGGCAGAAAGATGTCAACCTCATTGAGCGCGCCATCGTTTTTAACATGCTCCTGTCGCGGCATGCGAATCAATCGACCCAACAACTGCGCGATGTTCGTGTCGTCCTCCGCCTTGCGGAACGACATGATGACCTCGGCACGCGGACAATCCCACCCCGTCGAAAGCCCTTCCTTAAAGAAAATGACCTTCGCCTTGTTGTCGGCGGAAATCTTAGATGGTTCAAGATAGTTGACCTGAAGGCCGTTCATCGTTACCGCATCCTTTGGCGAGCCGAAAGCATGTACGACCTCGCCAGCCTCGAACCGTCGTCCGACAACCTCTTCGATCTTTTGGACACACTGGTCGAGGTCTGTCTTGGAAACAACAGCGTCATTTCCGTTTTCAACCTGGACGATCAAAGCCGGATTAATGTACGCATAGTGCATTTCGCGGCAATACTGATCCCAATGGTCGCACTTGTTCTTCCACGCCATCGCCGCGAATGCCAGGACGGCCATGTTGTTCTCAACATGAACGCCGCTGTCATCGTAATGCGCACAGATGCGCTCCTTCAAAAGCCCCGAATCCTTGACCTGTGCAATCGGCACGTCGACCGGTAAAATGCCGACATTCCCGATGCTGGAGACAAGCGTGCGAAACCTCTTGATCGTCGCCGACATGCCAATCACAACCGGCATCGGCGGCATGAAGCCGTCCTCGTGCTGCCATCCCTTTAAGAATCGCTGCATGATTGCAGTCTGCTTGGCCGCCGTAGAATCTCGCGCTCCACGGTGTGCCTCGTCAATGATGAAATAGAGACGATCGCCCTTGTCCTCAATGGTCTTCGTTAGCACCTGCCAAATCGTCCATTGCCGCCCATCAGAATGCGTGACAATGCGATTCCCTTTTGCCATCAACTCGGTGTTGAGGAAGTAAACCTTACCATCTTCCAGTACCTCAGCTTTAAATCCATCCGGGGTAATTGTCTCGCATTGTCCGAATGTCATCTTGTCGCTCTTTGACAGAATCTTATCTTTGGATTGCTCATTCAGCTGCGGAGAATCCGAGAGCCAGACGAAAATTGAATTCGGTCGTTCGGGGAATCCCTCGCGTCCGAACAAAATATCTTCGATGAACGATGTCATCATAATGGTCTTGCCCGCACCGGTCGGAGCGGTAAAGGCAATGACAGATCGTTTCTGATACTGGTTGTAGTTGCCAATGGCTATCCGCGCATTGTTGAGAAGTTCTCCAACCGCGACATCCTGAAACTTTTTAAGCTCCACCTTCATCGTTCTTACCTCTTGCTCTTACCTCTTGCCAAACTTATTGATCCGGAAGTTATCCAGATAATCGCGATAAATCTGGACGCAATCCTTGTTTTCAAACGACCGAACCATATCTCTGAAATTCTTCTCCGAGTCTGTGACCAGATAGACATACTTGATAGCCGGATCGTCAGCAACATCCTTGACGAACTGTGGAAATGCATATTCCTTCAGGAGAATTGCCATGCCGTTTTGCGGCAGCACCATCATCGTCGGTTCCGGTGCATTCTTCTTCAGTTCCGGACGCGCACCCTTTGCACCAGCCCGCATCCACAGAAGTGGTAAAATCTCCTTGAACTGCCGTCCAAGCGAAACGGCATCCTTGTTAACGAATCCCAGTTTGAAAAACTCGCAATTCGCGGCAAAACCATTGGCTTTCTTCATTGTGGCCAATATTGGATACTTCTGCCGCGCTATCTTCTTGTAGATATTCCTTTTCTGAGGTTTATTCGTTTTCGAAGATAAAACTAAGACATCTTTTTCAAGTTGATAGTCATCTTCTTCTACTCCATAATTATCTTCCAGCGGATCACCGTCAACATTACATCCTAAAATGCTACATTTAGTTCGCGGCCATGTTACATATTGCGCAATTCCTGACCGTTCCCATTCGGGATCCCCCGGTTGCAGACCTCGATTCCGAAATGATTTTTCTTCGGATTCCGACACCTCATTGTTTGTTACCAATATACACCGACGGCAACCGCCATCCTCAGCATTCAGCAGATTTACCGCATGAAGCGTCGTGCCAGATCCCGCAAAGAAATCAACAATCAACGACCGTGGTTTGTTTTCTACAAAATATCGGATGGCATCATGGACTGCATAAATAGACTTAGGAAACGAGAATCGTGCACCCACAATCTCGTTCACGATCTTAGACCCATAAGCATTGGCATTATGTGACTTTTCATGCCAGTTCGTCTTTGGCATAACGCATTTCCCATCTTCGTAATGCGCAATAACGGCACCTGTACTATCATAGCCATCGACAATCGCCTCGCCGCTTTTGATGTCATCGATAGTACCGGACGTCAAATACTTAATGACATACTTCTGCGGCGCATCTTTCTTATACTCACCAGCCTTCAGATAGCCCTTCGAAAGTAAAATCCTTGCCGTTTCTGGCCGAGCACCCCAATTCATTTCTATACCATTATCACGTATGGGCCAAACTGTAACACACTGAGGCTCGTCAGCAACAGAAGAAATTGCAACTTCAGGTGATATTGGATCGCCTATTCTGACAATTTTACCTGATGACCCATCGACGTAAATGGGGTAAAACTGGGCCGTTCCACCTTTTGTTGATCCTCGTTTGGATTGTAAATCATGCCTCCGGAATGTCTCCCATGTGATCCCTACTTTTTCGATACTTGAATTTGTTTTTATCGCACAAGGAACTGCATTCCCCAACATCACAAAAAACACATATTCATCGCATCTTGAAAATTCATTTAATCGCTTAGATCCACTTGGATTGATCACACTACTGATCATCTGTATGGTTGCTTCAGGGAACAGCTCCTCCAGCAGCATCCCTAGGTGGATGTATTCCTTTTCGTCAATTGTGACAATCAGTACGGAATCCTTTGGGTTGAGCAAACGCTTTGCCACAATCAAGCGCTTCTTCATCATCGACAGCCATTTGGAATGGCGCCAACCGTCTTCTTTGTCAACATAGTCGTTATTGTACTTCCAATCGCGCGCACCGGTATTGTAGGGTGGATCAATATAGATGCAGTCCACCTGTCCGGGATAAAGATACTCAAGGAGCTGAAGCGCGTGGTAGTTGTCGGCCTGAATGAGCGCGTGCCAAAGGTCGCCACCGCCGTGCTCAATCTTGTCGACGGGTTGCAAAACCGGATAAATGGGTTCGCCGAACTCCGCGACGGCCATCATGTCCTTCGCCACGAATTCAACCTTCTCGCCGGAATCGTCTCGTTTCAGACAGACAAGGCGATCGCCTTTGACCTCAAGGACATGATACGTCTCGGAAATCTTTGAATCTGACCGCTTGGTCACATTCATGCCGCGGCGAATCTTCATGCCATAGAGAGGCGTTCTTTCGGGCAAATGCTCCTCGAATACAAGCCCGAATTTCTTTTGACTAGTCAATCGGCGAACTTCTTTTTCCAGATCGGCACGCAGTCCGTCATCAGCCACACGCTTCAGAAGATCATGTATCGTAGCCATTTACGTATCCTCTTCCTCAAGAACAACTTTCAAGTCAGCAAAATGCGTCGCGACAAAATAAAGCGACTTGCCTCTCAACGGCGAATCTTGGCAAGCGGGCGTTCCATGGCCCGGCATCAAGATTGAGATCGAACCCTGGCCGCTTTTTACCATACGGGACAAAATCTCCTGTCTCAAATGATTTGCGTTTGCCTCATGCTTGCGCACCCATTCGTCATACGCCGCACGACAGGTCGGGCACAGCGCCAGATATTGATCCGGCGATTCCTTCTTCATATCGCGAAGCAACTGAACGCACTCAAAATATGGATGTCCATCTCGTTTGTCAAACGGCATCGGCTGATGGCAAAGCTGACAACGCATCATCTTTGCATCATCGGTATAGTCGCGTTCAAGCCGTTCCCTCGCCTGATGCTCCATTGACGAGCTCACTCGCACCGAGCGCTCGCGTAATTCTCGCGTTTGGTTTTCCGCCTGCGAAAGATCCTCTCGTGCCCGTTGCTGACGACGTTCCATATTGCCAGACGCATTCTCCGGCATCTCTGCGGCACTTTGCCGCTTAAGGATCATACTCCTGACATCAATTCCGTTTTGTTTAGCAAGACGCATCTGCTCAACCGCCTCGCGAACTTCAGTTTCGCTCTCCGCGCCCGTCGACTGAATAAACTTGTCGACCTCCTGACGCTTCTCCAAACTTGCCTTTTCAATCTTCCCGGCTCGCTCCCCAAACCGAACTGCTCTCAAACCCTCGCACGTCTCACGATGCTCATACATCGAATGAAGCGAGTTAAAGGTCACATCCGCCGGTTTGTGCCACCGGTTGTCTATACCCTTGACCCACGCCTTCTCCTGTAGGCTGCAAACCAGCAACGAATCAGCCTGCTTCATACAACTCGCGCTATGGCGACAGGTTGCCTTAAACGGATTCTTAAACGAACCAGAACAATGCAGCGAAATCAAAAGATTCCATAGGCGTCTTGAGATTTCATCGTTAATGCATCCGATCAGATAGTCAAGATTGTTGATCTGACAATCGCGGTACCACGGATCTCGCTGACGGCAACCTGGAGGCAGTTCAAGCTCTGATCGCCTTGGATGTTGCCACAATGAAAAATAATGATGCTCTTCCATATAGTTGACGCCAATGTCACGAACAAAATCATAATCGGCAAGAATCTTACGAAACGCATTCAAATCATCATCGTCGAACCGTTCGACGTAGATATTTGACAAGATGAACTTGCGACACTCATTGCGGATCGTCGACATACCCGTTTCTTCATATGGATGGTCAATGATGATATCCTTCGCTAACGCTAATCTAAGAACAGAAGTACTCTCGCATTCCTTACAAAGCCAAGTAAAATCTGGAAAACGCTTCGCAACACTCGGATTGGTCTTATGCGCCTGAATAAGCAATCTCGTCCATTCGACATGTCGCTCAATCGTCGCGTTATCGCACCTATCGCGGACTTCCTGTCTGAACTTTGCTCGAAGGACATTTTCCACAGAGAACTCTTTTACACCGTTGTCCTTAAAAAAGGAAATCAAAGCCGCATCACCGTCTCGATAGATTCTTTTAAGAAAATGGCATGTTGCGGCATCATCATCTGGCTGTCCAATTCCAGCGTCAAAATAAAGCTGATGGGCCGGATACAGATTGCCGTCTGTCGCTCGGAATATCGACCCTATGTTCCATCCACCAATTCTGCTCTTAGGCGGAATGTGAAGTTCAGCCACCTTTTTATAAAGGGACAGAAGGCGCTTGTCGTCGAAACACGAAATCAGCCGAAAGAATCCAATGCTCTCATCAGAATCATCCTGCACCAATTCCGACAGATCATCATCTCCGAATGTTTGCAAATCCAGCGCGGAAAGGAATTCGTCCTCGCGAGTATGCACCATCGGCGCCTTAACCCAAACCGGTGTCTGATACTGACGGTAGATTTTCGTCATGTCCTCATCAGTGAAAAGATCAGACATGCGATTCTCGGAGCGGATCAGCTGATCTGCTCGTTTGAATGCCCCTGATTTCGTCGGCGTCAGATCCTGCGTGTTAAACGCGGTGACAATATCGGTTTCAAACACACCGTATTTAGACGGAAGCTGATCCTTGTCGATCGGAAAGACTGCCAGAGTTTCCGTCTTGAGCAATCCATTGTCCCGCAAGAACGGCAGCGATTCAACGGTTAGCTTTGCAAGTTCACGCAACAACTTCTCGTTATCCGCATTCTCCGTCAACGACTCACGAGACATCGGCGTTGCAAACGGCGCATTGATGTGGAACTGGAGGTTAGACAGCTCCTTTTCCGCTGGGAAATAAACAAAGACCTTCCCGCGAAGCGGCCTAATGGTGAAGCACCGAGGAGAAAGGCCCTCCATATCACCCGACATCAAATAAGATGGATCGTTTTCTAGTCCATAGGCAATTGCAATATCCAACTCCCGCGTATCGTCCGGCAACCGAATCGTCTTGGTAAACTTCAAGTAATAGGCACCAGATGTCTTGCCAGAATCGCTCACGCGCTTAATACGAACAATATGCTCGGCGTTTTCGTCACGCACGATAGATAGGTAAGTGCCGTTCTCAAACAAGCACTCGATTTTTCGAATGTGCCGCAAAAAGAGAAGTGTTTCGCCGCGGATTTGCACGAGACCTTGACGAACTTCCTCGAAGATTTCCGCCGCACTCCGGCTATCATGTCTGAATGGGAATATAAATTTTGTCCAGCCGTTCAGCGCCTCGTCCACCCTGACATCGCTAGTCTCGGGATAAAACATGCGGTCAATCCTAAAATGATACTCGCCTGAATGAATTTCCGGTGAGGTGGTATAAAAGAAGACCGATTTGAAACCCATGCCGAACTTTCCAACCGCCTCATAATCCTCGCCCTTCTTCGTTGACTGATGGTAGTTTGTGATTGAGTTGACATCTTCAATACGAAAGAGCCGCGTTCCATTGTGTCGGAACTCCAAAGCCTCCCGCGAGAGCGTGAACTCGACCTCCGTCGCGCCGACATCTCCAGCATTTTGCAGGAGTTCGTAGATGAAGTGACACTTGCCTGCATACTGATCAATGGCGCTTTCGCGAAGGCCTTGCTCAAACCCTTCGTTGGCATCAAGGCCTTCCAGCAACTTGCGCCGCTTGTTCTGAATATCTGTCACTCCTGGATTGATCATCATTGTCTTCATCCCTCAATCGTAATGATGCCATTGGCGATTTTCGAAACAAGGATATCTGCTCGTGCCGCAACCTCTTCGATTTCCTTGCAACGCGCCTCGTAGCGATCATTCTCATCGTCAATCATCACCTTGTACATCCGAGACCACCGCTCATCTACGCTTTGCAGCAAACGGTTTTCAAGCGACCGAAGCTTGTTCACGTGATTTGAAAGCGCAATTTGCAGCTTGTTCAGCTTCAACTCGTTGACGTCGGCAAGATGTGACGCTCGACCCTCTCGCCACAGCTTTGTATGCATGGGTTCAAGCTTGTCCCACAAGTCCCCAACATCGCCTCCTGGAAACTCAAACGTCTCGGCATTCTTGACAATTCCTGGCAAACGGTCGTCCAAACGCGCATCGAGCGGAACGGTGACCATTTTGAAGCCGTCTGAAAAGCCCTTGAAACTCCACGTGTAGACCGCGAAAGGATACCGCCCCGTCTCCATTCCAGGCACTGTGCAACGGAACGAGATGCACGGCACATTGTCAGGAGCTTCAGGTTTGCAAAGTGCTGCGGCCTGACGGACAAGCGGGTGAACTGGAGTTAGCAGAAATGCCGCGTGATTTGATTCCGCCGCTGCCGTGTCAAAACAGACGGGATGCGTCGGCTCCGGCCCTTTCAAATACTGCTCCCACGCCCGTTTGATTGCCGAACGAGGTTCCTGCAACTCATAGAGATCGTCCAGGAGCAGCCCCTTTGCCTCTCGGTTCAGGCGAATACTCTTCTTGGCTCCCGCGCCAATGATATACTCACCAACCCCCAGTCTGCGCGTCAGATAATGTTCGACAATGCCCTGCAAGCAACGGGGCGTCAGCCAAGGGCTTTTCGCCTCCTCAATGTCATGGTTGTCTTTGAAGCTGGCAATGTCGAGACCAAAGAAGGCCTTCTGCTCATCTTCCAACCTCTTCTCTTCCTGGATTTTGCGAATTTCGTTATCTGACAATTGCTCGAACTTTTCGCGTCTCTGCTCGTCCGTCAGCATTCCATCCATAGCGATTCGGCTCAAGTCGTCACCAATCTTGCCAAGGATTTCCTCGCATTCTCCAATGGACGACTCGAAGATTCCGATCTTCTTAAAGCAACGATCGTAAATATCGGCGTCAACCGTCCCCGCCGTAATTGCGTTAACAATCGTCACCTTGTCGCTCTCTTGCTTGCGCCGGTCGATGCGTCCGATTCGTTGTTCGATGGCCATTGGATTCCATGGAAGATCGTAGTTGACCATCATATCGCAAAACTGATAGTCAAGACCCTCCGATCCAACCTCCGTGAATAGCATAATGTCAAGGGCGTTTGCATTCTCTTTGGGCAACCTGAATCGTTCACGCAAAGCTCGGCGTTCCTCGTCTTTTACGTCACCGTCGATTTGCGCAACGCGAAGCCCCGCCGCCTCAAACTTACGGCGTAGATATGCAAGCGTATATCGGAAGGTCGAAAAGAGGATGACCTTGTTTTTCGGATGTTCTTGCTTCTTGTGAATAACTTCTAGAACCTGATCGAACTTCGGATCATCCGGCGGCAAAGCATCCGCCATCTTCAGTATTTTTGCCGAAAGCTCACGCAGCGCGTCAATGACGCCCGCGCCAATCCGTTCGCCAGATTCGTCCGAGTCAGATGACAGCTGGTAGAGGCGCCTGCTCAAGATGTCTCTCAGGTGTGGAGCGAGGCCGAAGACACAACTCGCCGCCTGCCTACGAATCGTCGTCATCATGAACGGGATGCCGCGCTCTCCGTGCAAGATCGCAAGCGCCTGATGCTCAAAGTTCAGCAATTCGTCATGAAGTTCTTGCTGTGGGACTGTAAAGCGCGACCTCAGCGTCACCGGTTCGCGAATGCAGAAATCCCCAATGTCCCTGCGGCGTGTTCGATTGATAATCGAATTAAAACTGTGAAGGGACTCGACCTCGGTAATGAACTTGACCCGTTCTTCCCTGGACAAAATCGCCTTATTCAGCTGGGCTTTCAGCCTCTCGTAAAGAGGAAGCTTCGATATCACCTCTCGTCCCCAAAAGGTCTTTTCAAGATTCTTGAAACAGACCTGAACTTCCTTCTGCCACCCTTCAGTGGCACTCCGCGCCACTGTGGATGCCCGCGAAACATACTGATTTGGCTCGGACATCTTTCGGAATGTCTCAAAGTCGATCACCATGTCCGAACGCAGAAGATTGAGTAGCGTATAGAGATCGTGACTCGTGTTTTGTAAGGGTGTTGCCGTCAGCATGACCACCGCATCCGCATGATCACACATGAACTTGACGCACTTGTATGCAAAGGCTTTTTCTTTCTCATCTGTGCCATTTCGGATATGATGCGCCTCGTCAACAATGACAAGATCGAAATGCCAGTGATCGGTAACATCTGAAAAACCATAGACCCGACCGCGAGAACACTTGCCCGTCTTTGACGAATTCCCCTCAAACGCAAGTTCGTCCATGATCGAATAGGGGATGATGATCTTGTTCCAGCGCGACGGCCACTCCCCATCACGATCAGTATCGGACAGCGCCTGACGCAGCATCGCCCCGTCAAAGGGAACGAACTCCTCGTCAAACCGCTCTCGCATTTCGTCTTCCCATTTGCGCTCAACAACCAATGGCTTCGGGCAGACAATGGCCACACGGTTCAACCCACCGTGTGCCTCAAGTTCCTTGATGATAAGCCCGGCTTCAATCGTCTTGCCGACGCCAACGGAATCGGCAATCAGAATACGCGGCTCATCCGCCTTCAAAATTTTCAGAGCTGGGCGGAACTGATACGGAACATAGTCAATGCGTGCAGAATTGAGAGAGTAGAGATTGCGAGAGCTGGGCGTATTGATCAGACATGCCGTCAGATAGCTGCGAAACGTGTCACGATCAACCCAATTCGTCTGATGCGCAGCAGCCGGAACGATTTGCCCAGCATAGAACGGACGCAACTCACCGTCGATGAAGACAGTATAACGTGCCTCGTCGCCTACGCCCACAACGGACATGACGACCCCTCGCTTCATGGGATCTGCTACCAGCGAAACAACTGATTGCGCCGCTATCTCCACTGTGCTTCCTACTAAACCAGAAGCAACGATAGAGCGGGCGTGCCTCCCCTCACCCGTGCTCTCGATGGAGGCCGACCAAGACCTTTGTGGAAAACATGGGTGCAAAGAGACACGCCCAGCCGAGTGTTCGGCTATGGGGTATCCCCTCGCAGGACATGTTCGTTCCACTAAAATTTGGTCGATTTTCCATCGAACGAGCAAGTCCGCGTGGTTACGCGTTCTTATGTTATCCCGCTTGGGGTGACGAGAGTCCGCAGGGGATCGCCGCTACCTTTCGCAAGATAGAAGTATTATAGCAAAAACCGCCGTGCGATTGCGCGGCGGTTCAGACGACACTTCTGGTTCTAACATCTCACTTCTGCGGGAGACCGCGCTCTTCACAAAGCATATCATACAGGTAAACTGGCCCCTCGCGATAAAGGCCAGTGTCTGGATTCGACAAATCGGCGTACAGGCGCGAATCGTAGACAACTCTCATCGCCTCCTTGATGCCAAGGCCTTCGTTCTCCATCACCGATGCGCAGAGTTCGCGCGTAGCGGCGTCAAATATCTTCTTCTGCAACTCAGACATTGACAACCTCCAGTCGATTCAAGTACGCAACGGCTCGCTCCGTGTGGAATGAATACTGAACGGTCTGGAAAGGTGCAGCACGTAGCCTTGCAAGGGCATCTTCTTCGGAAATCATCTCGTTGCGCAAATCGTCAAGGATCTGCACGACCTTGTCATCGGCAACCAGCCCGTGAACGATGTCAAAGCGGCGCTGCAGGTTATGCTCGGCCGCCGAGAGAAGATTATAGCGATTGGCAACAATGAACCGTAGCCAAGACAAATCAATCACAGGAAACTGTCGGACCGACAAATCGCCATTTGACAGACAGGATTCGTCAACACCATAATGCATGACGACGGCCCCTCCGCCTTTCCTTGTCGCAACACGTTGCGCCATACGCTTCGCCGACTCCTGACTGGGCGTCAGATAAAAGCCTTGTCCAAAATCCGTCCCGCGACGTCCCTTCAGCGGATCAACCGCATCAAACACCTCATTGGTGCCATGGAAGAGATGAATCATACAAGCGTACCACCTCTCGCACGGCAACACTCTGCCATATCCTCCAGCATCAGACGCATCGGTGTCTGCGTATTCTCCACATAAAAATTCACAATGTAATCAAGCGCCTGATACTTGTCAAGATAGTCAAACGCACGAGAATAAGGAATACTATGCGCCCGTGCGAACTCATTCACACAGTAAACCACATAATCCACCTTGTCTCTAATGCTTTTGCTCATAACGCTATCTTCTTGCATCGTCCGCGTGGTTACGCGTTCTTATGTTATTCCGCTTGGGGTGGCGGGAGCACCTTCGTGTCCGCCGCAACCTTCGCAAGATGAGAGTATTATAGCAAAACCGCCGTGCGATTGCGCGGCGGTTTTGCTCTGTTATCCAAATAAGAACTACGGCCGATCACAGACTGGCCAGCAGTCCCCCGCAGAGAATCAGGTGCTTCTCGCGGTC
>CADAKF010000005.1:0-514 GCA_902788415.1 uncultured bacterium | reverse complement strand
GTCAATAGTCAGCACATCGCCAGCCTTGACGAGATCGTAGTCCTTCGCGTTGACAAACGTGAACGGCACGATGCCGAAGTTGATGAGGTTCGCGCGGTGAATGCGCTCGATCGACTTCGCGATGACTGCCTTTACGCCGAGATACATGGGGCACAGGGCCGCGTGTTGTGGAACTTCGGATTGCACGGCTCGAAGACGAACTTCGCGTACTGCGGCACGTTGGAGCGAAATTTGAGCCGCGCGCCGGCCGGCATGATGTGGTCCGTTGTGATCTTGTCCCCGACCTTGATCGCGCATGCGCCCTTGAGGTCCTTTGCGAGCGGCACGCCCTTCGGCACCGTCGCGATGTTCGGTCCGCGGACGATCTTCGTGCCTGCAACGCCCTTGCCCGCCGTCTTCCGATAAAGGAACATTTCATCGTCGATCGGGAAGTGCGCCGGAGGGCGCACGGCTTTTAGCTGTTGGCTGTTAGCTGTTTGTGCTGAGGAAAAAGTACCGGTCAGCGCCGAGGCCG
>CADAKF010000004.1 GCA_902788415.1 uncultured bacterium | reverse complement strand
ATCGCGATTGTCGGATTCGGGTTCATGGGGCGGACCCATTACGGTGCGTGGAAAAAGTGCCGCGGTGCGAAGGTGGTCGCCGTTTGCGTCACGAATCCAAGGCATCTTGCCGCGAAGGTGAAGGGCAACATCGCCGGCGCGGCGGACAATTCCGCGCTCCCGAAGTCGATTCGCATCTTCGACAGCTACGAGAAACTGCTTGCCGCGGGCGGCTTTGACATCGTCGACCTCACCGTGCCGACGCATCTCCATGCGCGAATGACGATCGCGGCGCTCAAGGCCGGTTTCCACGTCCTTTGCGAGAAGCCGATGGCGCTTACCGTAAGGGATTGCGACCGGATGCTCGCGGCGGCGAAGGTGGCGAAGCGACAGCTCCTCGTCGCGCAATGCGTCCGATTCTTCCCGGAGTACGCATATGTGCGTGATCTTGTGAGGAATGGAAAGTACGGCAAGGTCGTTGCGGCGGACTTCACGCGCTACATCGCGCCACCGAAATGGTCCGTGAAGGGATCGAACTGGTTTCTTGACGAAAAGAAGTCCGGAGGGCTACTTTTTGACGTGCACATCCACGACCTCGACTACATCGCGGGAACCTTCGGGAAGCCGAAGTCGATTTCCGCGACATTCCACCGTAACGCGAAGGGCTTTGTTGACCACACGACGGCGACGCTCGTCTACAAGGACGCGCTCATCACGGCGGATAGTTCCTTTGTGCCGTCTGCCTCGTTTGTGTGGGAGGGCTCGGGGCGTGTCTTCTTCGAGCGGGCGACGGTGTACTTCGGCCCGTTCTACAAGCAGGCGCTTACGGTCTATCCGGAGAAGGGAAAGCCGTTCTCGCCGAAACTTTCGTCCAAGACGGGCTACGAGGCGGAGATCGCGTATTTCCTCGGGATGGTTGAGGGCCGTCGTCAGGAGCGAATCCTGTCCGCACAGGACGCGCGAGACTCCATCGCCCTGCTTCTGGAGGAGCGGCGCCTTGCGAGGACGTAGACGTCGGTCAGGTGTCCCGGCCAGGCATTTATCGGCACTCCTCCACCTGTTGTTTTGGTATAATACCCAAATATGAAAGTCACGAATGATCAGTTGAAGCTTGTTGCGAATACGATCCGCTGCCTTTGCGCGGATATGGTGGAGAAGGCGAATTCCGGGCATCCGGGCGCTCCGATGGGAATGGCTGATCTTGCCGCCACGCTGTGGCTTCGTCATCTGAAGGTCGATCCGCAGGATCCGGCGTGGAAGAACCGTGACCGCCTTGTCTTCTCTGGTGGGCACGCCTCCTCGCTCGTCTATGCGCTGACGCACCTCTCCGGCATGGGCGGCGTGACGATGGAGGAACTGCAGACGTTCCGCCAGTTTGGGAGCCGCTGCGCGGGGCATCCCGAGCGCGGGGTGATGCCGGGCGTTGAGGTGACAACGGGTCCGCTCGGACAGGGTCTCGCGATGGCCGTCGGCATGACGATCGCCGCGAAGATGAAGAAGCGCCCAAACCGCACCTGGGTCTTCTGCGGAGACGGTGACATTGAGGAGGGCATCAGCCACGAGGCGGCGTCCGTCGCCGGCACCTTGAAGCTCGGCGGACTGACGGCGATCTATGACTTCAATGACATCCAGATCGAAGGCCACGTGACGGATACGAACCGCGATGACGCGATGAAGCGCTTCGAGGCGTACGGATGGAAGGTGCTGAAGATCGACGGGCACGACTACGACCAGATCGAGAGGGCGTTCCGCAAGGCTGAGAAGATCACGGACGTCCCCGTCCTCATCATCGCGACGACGGTGATTGGCAAGGGAGCGCCCACGAAGGCGAACACGGCCAGCTGCCACGGCGCACCGCTCGGAGCGGAGGAAGTCGCCGCGACCAAGGTCGCGCTCGGCTTCGATCCGGAGAAGAGTTTCTACGTTCCGCAGGAGGTCTACGACGTCTTTGCGGGGCGCGCGGCGCTCTGTCACCGGTGGCGGAATGCTGACGCCAAGGCCGAGAAGGAGGCCCTGAAGGCGCAGGGCATCGATCCGCGAAAAATTCCGGTCGAGAAGCCGGAGGAACTCAGGGCGCGGCTCCTCGCGGCGCTGCCGAAATTTGATCAGGAGAAGCCGATTGCGACGCGTGCGGCGAATGGAACGGCGATGAATGCGCTTGCCGACGTCTTTCCGAATCTCGTGGGCGGTTCGGCCGATCTCGAGGGCTCGAACAAGACGGGACTCAAGAAGTATGGCTGGATCTCGGCGGATGACTTCACGGGACGCAATTTCCACTGGGGTGTACGCGAGCTCGGCATGTCCGCGATCGTCAACGGAATCACGGCCTACGAGGACTTCCGTGCGTTCGGCGCGACGTTCTTCGTGTTCAGCGACTACTGCCGTCCGGCGATCCGCCTGGCGGCGATCATGGACCTTCCGTCCATCTTCGTCTTCTCGCATGATAGCTTCTACGTCGGCGAGGACGGTCCGACGCACGAGCCGATCGAGCAGCTTGCGGCGATGCGGACGATGCCGAATGTGACGACATTCCGTCCCGCGGATGCGAACGAGACGGCCTACGCCTGGGTCGAGATGCTGATGAACACGAAGGGTCCGAGCTGCATCATGACGACGCGGCAGAACGTGCCGGTTCTTGAGGGGACGTCCGCCGAGGGCGTCGCGAAGGGTGCGTACTCGATCTGGCAGGCCGGACGGCAGGACAAGGACACGATCCTCTTCATCGCGACCGGTTCCGAGGTTTCGCTTGCAATCGAGGCGGCGAAGAAGATCTGGGACGAGTCGCAGCAGTCAGTGCGCGTCGTGTCGATGCCGTCCGTCGAGCGGTTCCTCGCGCAGAAATGCACTTACCGCGAGTTCGTGGTTCCGGAATATATGACGAAGCGCGTCATTGTCGAGGCGGGCAGCCGCTTTGGCTGGGATCGCTTCCGTCTGGACTTCAAGACCACGCAGTTCGTCACCAAGGACGACTTCGGCGCATCGGCTCCCTATAAGGTCCTCGCCGAGAAGTTCGGTTTCACGGTCGACAACGTCTACGCCGCGGCGAAGAAACTGATCTAAAAATACTCGCCCACAGTCGCAGGAAGTTTTGGTACAATATTCTCCGAACCCCACGATGGGTTGACAACCGACCGCTGAGCTTCGGCAATGCGGTGCAGGGCTCCGACCGAAAGGTTTGGGGCCCTTGCCTTTTCTTGGGGTAGTGCAATGATGAAGAAGCGTACGATAGTTTATATTGACGGCTTCAACCTCTATTACGGGTTGTTGCGTTTCACGTCGTACAAGTGGCTTGATATCGTGGCGTTTGCGAAGTCGTTGCTTCCTCATCCGGAGGAGCATGAAATTGTTGCCGTCAAGTATTTCACGGCACGGGTCAATTACAATCCGCAGGAACCGACGGCACAGGTTCGGCAGAGTGTTTATCTTGAAGGGCTTTCGGCGTTTCGTCCTGAGTTGAAGATTGTCGAAGGGTATTACAAACGGTTCAGGGCGCGTTTTCCGTTTGCAAAGGAACCTTGCAAGTCTTGTGACAAGGTTGAATCCGCAACGGTGTGGAAAACCGAGGAGAAGCGTTCGGACGTCAACCTAGCGACAGAGATTCTCATAGACCAGATTGAATCAGAGGTGGATTGCGTTGTGCTTGTTTCTGGTGACACGGATCTCATCGCGCCGTTGTATTACCTCAAGAAGAGATGCGGCAAGAAGGTCTTGGTTTTCAATCCCCACAAACGACCCAGTGAAGAGTTGCGTGCCGTTGCGTCATACTACAAGCACATTCCGCGCGACCTGCCGACGCGTTGTCAGTTGCCCTATGAGATTGAGGTCGGAACTCACGGCCGAATCATTCACTGCCCAGAGGCTTGGCGGTCGACATTGTGTGGTACGGGCATATGAAGAAATGGCTTTTGAACACGAAGAGAGGACTGCCAATCATTTGGTTGGGTGTCCTCTTCATGATTCTTCTCTTTGGGAGTGTCATTCCTCGCCATACAGCTTTGATTTACCTTGCGGTTGTGCTATTGCTTTTATTTGGAGGGTTGAGCATTGCCGCTGTAGTCATTTCGGCGCGAAGCCGACATTATGGACGCATGCTTGTCCAACTCCTTCTCAATGGCCTCATGTTCGTTCTTTGTGGCTTTTCCTTGTTGTCGATGTTAGTATTTGCGTTTGATCGATAAGAAGAGGACGGAGCGGGTGATGGCAAAAAGATTGCTGATGGCGTTTGGTTCGTTCTGGATCGCGGGACTGGTGGCAATTCTTGTTATGAGTGATCCTGGAACTATGTCAAACCCGATGGCGTTGACGGGAATCCCTCTGCTGGCGACTGTTGGTCTGCTTGTTGGCCCGATTACATTTGTCGTAGGTCTGTGGGGATTGACGCATGGTGGCTATGGATGTGACGGGCCGACGTATTTGTGGCCGTGGATCGTTCTCGCGTACCTCGGGTATCTTTTGTTGTTTCTTGGAGCGATTCTGCCAAAGTCACGCATGTTGAGGTGCGTGTGCTTGGCAATGGAGGCAGCTTGCGCATTGGTTGCGGCTAAGGGAGTCGCGTATTGCATATAAACTGGACAGGGGAAGTCTCTCTTTTCCCTTGAAAACATAAGTCTAGTATAACCTTGTCCCACGACTTGCGTTGCACGGTCGCAAGTTGAAAACTCTATTGTCTGCCAAAGACTACATTTGGAGTTAGGTTGCAGCCTTGCACTGGAGCCAGATGCGCGGATGGTGGAGATCGAGGTGTATTCGACGGTCGGGGCGTTGAGTAACCTTGTGCCTCTTTGCGTCAGCGGCGAAGACGCGCTTTGTGGCTAAATCTGTTGTTTTGGGCAGAGAAAAGGCACTTTAGATCCCCGCATTTGCCTCGGTTTCACAATATATGGTATAATATACATCTCTTGTCACCAAGATATTGAGGAGCGAAATGAGCGAATTGTTGGAACAGTGGGCGGGTTTTGTCGAGGGACGTTGGCAGAAGGAGATCAACGTCTTTGAGTTCATTCGGCTGAACTATCATCCGTACGAGGGGGATGCGTCGTTTCTTGCGCCGGCGACGGAGGCGACGAACGCGCTATGGGCGAAGCTGCAAGGGCTCCAGAAGGAGGAGCGCGCGAAGGGCGGCGTCCTCGACATGGAGACGGAGGTCGTCTCAGGTCTCACGTCTTATGGTCCTGGCTATCTCGAAAAGGACCTTGAGAAGATCGTCGGGCTCCAGACGGACAAGCCGCTGAAGCGTGCGTTCATGCCGTACGGCGGCATCAAGATGGCGGAGGAGAGCTGCACGACGTACGGCTACAAGCCGAGCGAGAAGCTCCACGAGATTTTCACGCAGTACCACAAGACGCACAACCAGGGCGTGTTCGACACCTATACGCCGGAGATGCGTGCGGCGCGGAAGTCGAAGATCCTAACGGGGCTTCCGGACACGTACGGGCGCGGACGCATCGTCGGCGACTACCGGCGTGTCGCGCTCTACGGCATCGACCGGCTCATCGAGGAGAAGCGCAAGGACTTCCTCCACTGCGGCATGGGCTCGATGCCCGAGGACGTGATTCGTCTTCGGGAGGAGGTTGCTGAGCAGATTCGCGCGCTTGAGGGCATGAAGGCGATGGCGGCTTCGTACGGCTTCGACATTTCGCGTCCCGCGGCAACAGCGCAGGAGGCGGTGCAGTGGCTCTACTTCGGTTACCTTGCGGCGATTAAGACGCAAAATGGCGCGGCGATGTCCATCGGCCGCATCTCAACGTTCCTCGACATCTACATCGAGCGCGATCTCGCGGCGGGGAAAATCACGGAGTCCGACGCGCAGGAGCTCATCGACCATCTCGTCATGAAGCTCCGCATGGTGAAGTTCGCGCGCATCCCGAGCTACAACGAGCTCTTTTCCGGCGATCCCGTCTGGGCGACCCTCTCGATCGCAGGAGTCGGCAGCGACGGACGCACGATGGTGACGAAGAACGACTACCGCATCCTCCACACGCTGGAGACGATGGGTCCCTCGCCGGAGCCGAATATCACGGTCCTCTACGACAACCGTCTCCCGAAGCCGTTCAAGGACTATGCGGCGAAGGTCTCGATCGACACGAGTTCGATCCAGTACGAGAACGACTGCGTGATGAACCGCATCTGGGGCGACGACTACGCGATCTGCTGCTGCGTCTCGGCAACGCAGACCGGCAAGGAGATGCAGTTCTTCGGTGCGCGCGCGAACCTCGCGAAGTGCCTCCTCTACGCCATCAACGGCGGCATGGACGAGAAGCTGAAGATCCAGATCGGTCCGGAGTTCCCGCGGATCACCTCGGATGTCCTCGACTATGACGAGGTCATGCACCGGTTCGACGCGATGATGAACTGGCTCGCGGGACTGTACGTCCACATCCTGAACCTCATTCACTACATGCACGACAAGTACTACTACGAGTCGGCGCTGATGGCCCTCATCGATACGGACGTGCGGCGGACGTTTGCGACGGGCATCGCGGGCTTCTCGCATGCGGTCGATTCGCTCTCGGCGATCAAGTACGCGAAGGTGCGTGTAATCCGTGATCCGGAGACGGGTCTTGCGGTCGACTACAAGGTCGAGGGAGACTTCCCGCGCTACGGGAACGATGACGACCGCGCGGATGACATCGCCGAGTGGCTGCTCACCGAGTTCCTTGCGAAGATCAAGGGGCATCACATCTATCGCAACGCGGAGCCGACGACCTCGATCCTTACGATCACCTCCAACGTCGTCTACGGCAAGGCGACGGGCGCGATGCCAGACGGACGTCCCGCGGGTGCTCCGCTTTCGCCGGGCGCGAATCCGTCCTACGGCGCGGAGAAGAACGGACTTCTTGCCTCGCTCAACTCGGTCGCGAAACTCCCCTACGAGTACGCCCTCGACGGTATCTCCAACACGCAGACAATCTATCCGGACGCGCTTGGTCATGACGAGGGCGAACGGGTGAAGAATCTCGTCTCGATCTTGGACGGTTACTTTGCGAAGGGTGCGCATCACCTGAATGTGAACGTATTCGGTACGGAGAAGCTGATCGACTGCATGGAGCATCCCGAGAAGCCGGAATACGCGAACTTCACGATCCGCGTCTCGGGCTATGCGGTCAAGTTCATCGATCTCACGCGCGAGCAGCAGCTCGACGTCATTTCGAGGACCTGCCATAAGTCGCTGTGAGCGGGAAAGTCCATTCCTTCGAAACCTTCGGTTCGGTTGACGGACCGGGGGTTCGTTTTCTCGTTTTTCTGTCAGGTTGCAATTTTCGGTGCAAGTACTGCCATAATCCCGATACCTGGGCTCGTCCGGCGGCGATGGAAATGTCCGCGGACGAGGTTCTCGCGAAGGCGCTGCGCTATCGCGAGTACTGGGGGGCGGAGGGTGGCATCACCGTCTCCGGCGGCGAGCCGCTCCTGCAGCTCGAGTTCCTGACGGAGCTTTTCGAGAAGGCGAAGCAGAAGGGTGTCAACACTTGCATCGACACGGCGGCGGGGCCGTTCACGCGAGAGGAGCCGTGGTTTGGCGCGTTCCGCAAGCTGATGGACGTGACGGACCTCCTCCTTCTTGATTTGAAGCACATTGATTCCGCGGCGCATCGCGAGCTCACGGGCGCGGACAACGCGAATGTGCTCGACTGCGCAAAGTACCTCTCGGAGATTGGCAAGCCCGTTTGGATTCGGCACGTGCTTGTTCCCGGGATCAACACCGACGAACCGTCTCTCACGAAGCTTGGTGCATTCATCAAGACGCTCTCTAACGTGAAGAAGGTCGAGGTGCTGCCGTACCACGCGCTTGGTGTCCCCAAATGGAAGTCTCTTGGGCTTCCTTATACGTTTGAGAATATTATGTCGCCAACAGCAGAGCAGTGTGCTCTTGCTGAAAGAATACTGTGTTGCGAGAGGTGGTGCTGTTGAATCTTACGAAAGATTTTGCTACACTTTTGGACTGAAGGAGAAGTGTATATGCCGACGATAATGCCTCTTTCCGATTTGCGGAATTACAATACCGTGCTGGAGCATGTGACCGACGAGCGACCTGTCGTTTTGACGAAGAACGGGCGAGGGCGCTATGCTGTCGTGGACATTTCGGCGTTCGAACGCCTGAATGCGGAGCTCAAGCTGGTTTCGGCCCTCGTTGAAGGGGAGGCCTCTGCTGCACGAGACGGGTGGGTGTCCTCGCGGGATGCCAAGCGTCGTTTTGGAGTTCGCTGATGGCCGGGGTCCTCTATTCACCCAAGGCGCTTGCCGACATCGAGCGGATTCGGGATTACATCCGTGATGCCCTGCTCAATCCAGAGGCGTCGGCGAAGTTCGTTTCCGATGTCTTTGATGCGGGCGACAGTCTCGCCGAGAAGCCGCGTCTTGGAGCTCCTTTTCGCTCAGGCCGAGAGATCCTCAGCTATTATCGATACCTGACCGTCGGACGGTATCTGCTGGTCTATCGCGTTCAGAACGACAAGGCGCTGGTCGTCCGCGTTCTTCATGAACTTCAGGACTCCCTGTCGATTCTTCTGCAAGAAGTCCAATAATCCTGTGGCGAGTTGGCGAAGTAACTGAGCGAAACGGCAGGTGCAAAGTTGGCCTTCTAAACCTCTAAACCTCCAAACCTCCAAACCTCTCATTTGGTATAATACACTCCATGAATATTGATTCCCTTCTCGCGATCAGTCCGATTGACGGACGCTATTCGAACAAGTGCGCCGAGCTGCAGGAGATTTTCTCCGAGTTCGGGCTCATCAAGCGGCGCGTGCTCGTCGAGTGCACGTGGCTCGAGGCGCTTTGCGACGACAAGCGCATCAAGGAGTGTAAGGCGCTCTCCGCGAAGGAGCGCGCGGCACTTCGCAAGATTGCCGCGGAGTTCTCGGTGAAGGACGCGCAGCGCATCAAGGACATCGAGAAGACGACGAACCACGACGTGAAGGCCGTCGAGTACTTCCTGAAGGAGAAACTTGCTTCTTGCGCTTCGCTTACAAGCGGAAAGGATTCCGCTTCTCCACTCGCTTCGCGCTCCGAGTTTGTGCACTTCGGGTGCACAAGCGAAGACATCAACAACATGTCCCACGCGCTGATGCTCCGGGACGGGCAGAAGGTCCTCAGGGGCGCGATGGACGAGATGACGAAAGTCATCGTGCAGATGGCGAAGCGGTACGCGAAGGTGCCGATGCTCGCGCACACGCACGGCCAGCCCGCGTCGCCGACCACCGTCGGTAAGGAGCTCGCGGTCGTCAGCCAGCGCCTCAAGCGCCAGGCGGCGGAGATCGACCGACTCGTGATGCCGGCGAAGATGAACGGTGCGGTCGGCAACTTCAACGCGCACCTCTCCGCGTATCCGGACGTCGACTGGGAGAAGCTCTCCGGCAAGGTCATCAAGACGCTGGGGCTCCGCCAGAACCGCCTCACGACGCAGATCGAGTCGCACGACGGCATTGCGGAGCTCTTCGACGCGATCCAGCGCTGGAACTCCGTCCTTCTCGACTTTGACCGCGACATCTGGATGTACGTCTCGATGGGCTACTTCAAGCAGCGCACCGTGAAGGGCGAGATCGGCTCGTCCACGATGCCGCACAAGGTGAATCCGATCGACTTCGAGAATTCGGAGGGCAACCTCGGGCTCGCGAACGCGGTGATGGGCTTCATGGCCCGGAAGCTCGCAATCTCGCGGATGCAGCGCGATCTCACGGACTCGACGACTTTGCGCAACATGGGCGTCGGCTTCGGCTACACGCTGATCGCGATCCGCTCCACGCAGAAGGGCCTCGGCAAGCTTGAGCTCAACAAAGAGCGTCTCGCCGAGGACCTGGACCACAACTGGGAGGTGCTTGCCGAGCCGATCCAGACCGTGATGCGCAAGGTCGGGATGGACCATCCGTACGAACGCCTCAAGGAGCTGACGCGCGGGCGCCGCGTGAACGCGGAGATCATGCGCGACTTTGTCGCGGCGCTGCCGCTTCCCAAGGCGGACAAGGAGCGTCTCATGAGGCTGACGCCCTCGACCTACGTCGGCATTGCCGAAAAACTTGCCAAGCTTGCCTGACAGGTTGCCAAACGGCGGCGGATTATGATATAATTCGCACATTTATCACCAAGGAACAGGATTCATGGCGATTGTTTTAGGTTTGCCGAAGGGCAGTTTGCAGGAGTCGACGTTCGCTCTCTTCAAGAGGGCGGGCTTCAACGTGTCGTGCTCATCCCGGAGCTACATTCCGTCGATTGACGACGAGGAGATTAAGTGCCGTCTGCTGCGTCCGCAGGAGATGAGCCGCTATGTGGAGCTCGGGCTTCTTGACGCGGGTATCTGCGGCTATGACTGGGTTTACGAGAACGGCAACGTCGGCAAGGTGCAGGAAATCTGCGAGCTCAATTACTCGAAGGCGACGACGAATCCAGTCCGTTGGGTTCTCGCGGTTCCGAACGACTCGAAGATCAAGTCCGTCAAGGACCTCAACGGTAAGCGCATCTCGACTGAGGCGATCGGCATCGTCAAGAACTACCTGAAGCAGCATAAGGTCAAGGCGGACGTCGAGTTCAGCTGGGGCGCGACCGAGGTGAAGGCGCCGGAGCTCGTTGACGCGATTGTCGACCTGACGGAGACGGGGAGCTCGCTCCGCGCGAACAACCTGCGCATCGTCGATACGATTCTGACGTCCACCACGCGTTTCATCGCGAACAAGAAGAGTTGGAAGAACGCCGCGAAGCGCGCGAAGCTCGAGCAGCTGAAGATGCTCCTCACGGGCGCGCTGGAGGCTCAGCGCCGCGTGCTCCTCAAGTGCAACGCGCCGGCGAAGACTCTCGACAAGGTCGTGAAGACGATGCCGGCCCTGCATGCGCCGACGGTGAACAAGCTCCATGACGCGAACTGGTTCGCCGTCGAGTCCGTCGTTGAGGAGAAGCAGGTGCGCGACCTCATTCCGCAGCTTACGAAGTACGGGGCGACGGGCATCATCGAGCTTCCGCTGAACAAGATCATTTTCTAATCGAAAGGAGAAAAAAGATGGGATCCATCAAGAAGAAACGCCGCAAAAAAATGTCGAAGCACAAATACGACAAGCGCATGAAGGCGATGCGGCATAAGACGAAGTAATTTCCGCTGATCGGAGGAAGACATGGCTGAAGTAATCGGAGCGGGCGAACTCCACAAGGGCGTGAAGCTCTTGATTGACGGTGAGCCCTGGGAAATCACGGAGTTCGACTTCTCGAAGCCGGGCAAGGGGCAGGCGATCTACAACTGCAAGCTCCGCAATATGATGACGGGCGGGGGCATGTCCAAGAGTTACCGCTCGGGTGACAAGTTCGAGAAGCCAGAGCTGCTGCAGAAGTCCGTCACGTATTCCTATGACGACGGTTCGGCGTTCGTCTTTACGGACGAGAACTTCGAGGAGATTCGCGTCTCGTATGACGTGATGGGCGACAAGAAGTACTTCCTCATGGACGAGATGGAAGTGAAGGCGCTGTTCTTCAACGAGAAGGTCATCGGCGTCGATCTTCCCGCGCTCGTCGAGCGCAAGGTCACGAAGGTGGAGCCCGGCGTCAAGGGTAACACCGCCTCGGGCAAGGTGACGAAGCCGGCGACGGTCGAGGGCGGTTATACACTTCCCGTTCCGCTCTTCATCAACGAGGGTGACGTGATCCGCATCAACACCGAGACGGGCGAGTACAACGACCGCACGGCGACGAAGTAATCGTCGCGGCATTCGGTTCAAGTGAAGACCGCGGCGGAATCTGCCGCGGTCTTTCTTTGGCGAGGAGGGTTTTGAGATGGAACTGAACGAGATCGTGAGAGGGGCCTTTGAGAAGGCGTTTCCGGGAGAGGACTTTGGGTTTGTGCGCGTTGTGCCGGCGACGGACGCGAAGTTCGGCGACTACCAGTGCAACGATGCGCTGAAATTCGCGAAGAAGCTCAAGATGAATCCGCGCGAGGTCGGGACGAAAATCGCCGATCTTCTGAAGGACGAGTCCGTCTTCGAGAAGGTCGAAGTCGCGGGACCGGGGTTCCTGAACCTCACAGTCTCGACCGAGTGGCTTAATGCCCAGCTTCTAAACCTCCAAACCTCCAAACATCTCAGTATCCCGCAGATTGGCGTCGGCAAGAAGGTCGTTGTCGACTATTCCTCGCCGAACGCCGCGAAGCAGATGCACATCGGGCACATCCGCTCGACGGTGATCGGCTGCGCGATCGACCGCATCTTCCGCGCGCTCGGTTATGACGTCGTCGCGGACAACCATCTCGGCGACTGGGGGACGCAGTTCGGCATTCTCATCAAGGGCTATCGCGAGTGCCTCACCGAAGAGGAACGGCAGAACCTCACGGTTGCGACGCTCGAGAAGTGCTATGTCCTTTCCGCGGCAAAGGCGAAGGAGGAGGACGGCATCTGGAAGGAGTCCTGCAAGCAGGAGCTCGTGAAGCTCCAGCAGGGCGACAAGGAGAACCTCGCGCTGTGGAAGCGTTTCATCGAGATTTCCATCGGCGAGTTCGAGCGCATGTACAGGAAGCTCGGCGTCAAGTTTGACACGTACCGCGGCGAGTCCTACTACAACGACGCGATGCCGGGTGTCGTCGAGAAACTCCTCAAGATGGGTCTCGCGGAGGAAAGCGAGGGCGCGCTTATCGTCAATCTCGAGAAGGACAAGCTGGGCGTTGCGATTGTCCGCAAGTCTGACGGCGGCTTCAACTATACGACGAGCGACCTCGCGTGCGTCGAGAGCCGTGTCGCGGAGTACGATCCGGAGCGCATCATCTACATCACGGACGACCGTCAGAACCTGCACTTCCAGCAGTTTTTCGAGATCGCCCGGAAGATGGGCTATACGACGACGTTCCATCACATCGGCTTCGGTCTCATGTCCTACCAGGGCAAGGCGATTTCCACGCGCGAGGGCAATCTCATCAAGCTGGACGATCTCCTTTCCGAGGCGAAGCGCCGCGCGTACGAGATCGTGAAGGACCGCGGCGGCACGGAGGAGCTGGCCGAGCAGATCGGCTATGGGGCGGTGAAGTACTCCGACCTCAGCCACGATCCCTGCACGACGATTGACTTCAACTGGGATAAGGCGCTCGCGCTGGAGGGTAATTCGGGTCCGTATCTGCAGTATGCATACGCGCGCGTGTGCTCGCTGATGGAGAAGGCGGGGGTGGACTTCTCGTCTTGCGCTTCGCTTACAAGCGGAAAGGATTCCGCTTCCCCATTCTCCGTGACCACGCCGAGCGAGAAGAAGTTGGCGCTGCAGCTCCTTGAGTTTCCGGGGGCGGTCGTACGGGCGGCGGAGATCTACAAGCCGAGCGTTCTCGCGGATTATCTCTTCCAGACGGCGCAGCTCTACTCGAGCTTCTACCAGAATTCGCCGATCCTGAAGAGCGAGGAGGCGGTGAAGAACGCGCGTCTTCGCCTCTGTGCGCTTTTCGGCGAGGTGTTGAAGAAGGGCCTCTACCTTCTCGGCATCGAGACGCCAAGCCATATTTGACTTTTGGGCGTCGTTTTTGGTATTATACGCGCTCGTGTGCTGGAGAGATGGCAGAGCCTGGTTGAATGCACATGACTCGAAATCATGCATACCCGCAAGGGTATCGGGGGTTCGAATCCCTCTCTCTCCGCCAATCCGTTTTCTGCGGGCGTAATTCAATGGCAGAATAGGAGCTTCCCAAGCTTCTTACGTGGGTTCGATTCCCATCGCCCGCTCCATATTTAGCTGTTAGCGATTAGCTGTTAGCTGTTAGCGGAAGTGCTCAAGAGACTCAGAGTTTTGAACCTTGCGGTTGTTGAAAGCGCCGAGGCGGAGTTCTGTCCAGGACTGAACGTCATCACGGGCGAGACCGGCGCGGGAAAGTCCGTCCTCATGGGCGCGCTTGGACTCGTTCTCGGCGGGCGGGCGGACGCGTCCGTCGTCCGCGACGGCGCCAGGGAAGCCGAAGTCGAGGCCGACTTCGAGGTGGAGAAAAAAGGTGGAGGTGGAACGGAACGTGTGACGATCCGGCGGACCGTGACGCGCGAGGGTCGCTCGCGCGCCTGGGTCAACGACGAGTCCGTGTCCGTCGCCGAGCTGAAGGGTCTCGGCGCGAAGCTTGTCGACATCCACGGGCCCACCGCCAACCAGAGGCTGATGGAGGAAAGTTTCCAACGTGAGACGCTCGACGCCTTCGGAGGGTTTCAGGTTTCAGGTTCTGGGCTTCAGGTTGTCGAACGTTATCAGTCGGCTTTTTCTGAATTGACGGATCTCAAGTCTCAAGTCTTGAGTCTCATGTCCTCCGCTGGCGAGGACGAACTGGACATGTTGAGGTTTCAGGTCGGGGAACTGGAAGAGGCCGGGCTCACGGACGATGACGAGACGATTGCCGAGCGCCACGCGGCGGCGGCGCACGTCGGCGAGATCGTGGAGAACGCGAATGCGATCACCGAGGCGCTCGGCGGCGACCGGTCTGCGGCGGAAATCCTGATTGGACTTCAGCCGTGCTTCCGTTCGCTGGCGAAGCATTTGCCGGCCGCGGCGGAGTGGGCGACGGAGGCGGAGGACCTCACGGTTCGTATCCAGGAGCTTTCGCGCACGGTGGCGGACGCCGCCTCGAAGCTGGACGTCGGCGAGGAGAGCCTTGACGAGCTGGACGCGCGCCTGACCCTCGTGAACAGGCTTCTCCGCAAGTATCACGTGTCTCAAGTCTCAAGTCTCATGTCCTTGCTCGCTGCCAAGAAGGCGAAGCTCGATGCGCTGGAGCATCGTGAAGAGCGTGTCGCGGAGCTTGAGAGGAAAATTGCCGCCGCGGAGAAGTCGGTTCGCGCGGCGGGTGCGGAGCTGACGAAGGCGCGCAAGGCGGTTGCGGAGAAGATGGCGAAGGCTGTGACGAAGGAGCTGAAGGATCTCGGCTTTCTGCAGGCGAAGTTCTTTGTCGCGCTTGAGCCGATCGAGCCGGCGGAGCACGGCCTGGACCGCGTCGTCTACATGTTCGCGCCGAACCCGGGCGAGGCGGCGCGTCCGCTCGCGGCAATCGCGAGCTCGGGCGAGGTCGCCCGCGTGATGCTGGCGATGAAGTGTGTTGAGAAGGTGAGAAGGTGCGAAGGTGAGAAGGTGAGAGGGAAAGGCGTCTTACCCTCTCACCCGCTCACCCTCGTCTTCGACGAGATTGACGCGAACATCGGCGGTGAGGTCGGAAAGGTCGTCGGTGAGAAGATGCGGACGGTTGCGAAGGGGCATCAGGTGATTGCGATTACGCATCTGCCGCAGTCCGCTGTGTTCGGCGAGCGTCATCTCGTGGTGTCGAAGGGCGTTGCGGACGGACGGACGAAGACGGAGATTTCGGAAGTGGCGGGCGAGGACCGGGTTTCGGAAATCGCGCGGATGCTTGGTGGAGAGAAGTTGACGAGTGTGGTGAAAAGACATGCAGAAGAGTTGCTTCAGTTATCCCGTTGAATTTGCGCAGGACGTATTCGGGGAGTCGTCCGTCTTGGCGGACGTCCTCAAGAAGGTGACGGGTTCGGACGAGCCGAAGATCCTGATCGTGGCCGATCTGAATCTCGTGCAGCGCACGGAGGGTCTGGGTGCGAAGATTGGGCGCTACGTGCAGAAGCACGGCATCCGCCTTGCGGGCAGCCCCGTGGTCGTCCAGGGCGGCGAAAAGGTGAAGGCGGACAACCTGCAGAGCGCGCTGAAGGTTGTTTCGGCGATTCTCTCCGCGAAGCTCGGCAAGAACGACGTTGTGCTGGCGCTTGGCGGCGGCACGATTCTCGACATCGCGGGCTATGCTGCGGCACAGGCGCGCGGCGGCGTGAAGATCGTCCGCCTGCCGACGACTCCGGCGGCGATGATGGATGCGGCATTCGCGGACTTTGCGGCCGTTGATTCGGCGACGGTCAAGGACGCCCTGCGGGTGCCGTGCGTTCCCGCGGCGGTCGTCATCGACGTCACATTCGCACGCACGGTGCTGGACGGCGTGTGGCGTAGCGGAATCAGCGAGGCGGTGCGCCTTGCGGTGGCGAAGGACGCGGCGCTCATGAAGAAGGTTGTGAAGCTGGCGCCGGACTATCGGCTACGGGACGAAAAGTCCCTTGTGAAGCTGGTGGAGGCCGTCTCTGCGACGCGGGCGAAGAAGGGCGGAACGGACTTCGGCCTGTGGCCCGCGCTTCGGCTGGAGTCGATGAGCGGCTATAAGATGCCGCACGGCTACTCTGTCGGCATCGGCGTCTGCATCGGACTTGGCTACGCCGTCGAGAGGGGGTTGCTGAAATCTGCGGACCGTGAGGTCGTTGTCGAACTGCTGGCGTCCAGCGGCGCACTGGACGGGGTGAACCATGCAGGGAATCTCCTTTCCCAGGTAGACAACGTATTGCTCGGCCTCGATGCCTGGGCGCTGACGACGGGGAGTGCGGCGCTTGAGGTCCCCTGCGGAATCGGGAAGGCGAAGGAAGACCCGGCGCCCGATCGCGAGGCCTTCCGCAAAGCCCTGAATTTTGATAAAATACAGGCCGTATGAAGACACTTCTTGCGGTTCTCGCAGTTTTCGGATCCGTCGCGTTCGCGGCGGACGTTACTGAGGTCAAGGTTCGTGCACTCGACGGCTTCGGCGGTGACACGTCATCGGTCGCCAGCCGCTGCCAGACGCAGGCGGGCAAGCCGTACGATCCCGTGACGGTGACGCGTGACGTCACGTCCCTCAAGGACTCGGGCGAGTTTGAGGAAATCAACGCCGACGTGCAGCGTTCCGCCGCAGGTGTCGAGGTGACGTTCTTTGTGAAGCGGAAGATGCGCTTCGCGGCCCCCCTGATTGTCGAGGGCAATGACGAGTTCAGCGAGTCGAAGGTCGCCAAGGAGGCGGGGCTTCAGGACGGCTATCTCTATGGCGAGGCCGATCTCGCCGCCGCCGCCGCGAAAGTGCGTCTCGCCTACCTGAAGAAGCACTATCCGGACGCAAAGGTCATCTATAGGACGGCGCCGCTCGGCGGAAACGACGTCAACGTCACGTTCGTCGTGAGCGAGGGAGCGCGGCAGAAGATCGCGGACTACGTTTTCGACGGCGCCGAGCATGCGGTGGATGTTTCGATGTGGAAGTCGATGTGGCCGTCCTACGAGCTTGACGAAGACCTCATCGACGTCGCCGAACTGCACGAGGCGATTGACGACCTGCCGTGGTGGAATCCAATCGGCTGGTTTACGGACAGCCCCGTGACGCTCGATCAGCAGGCGCAGTGCTGCGAGAAGCTGGCGGCGGTCTACCGCAATCATGGCTATCTGGACGTGACGGTGACGGGTCCCGAGAAGGTTCCGACGGAGGAGGGCGAGGCCAATGTCGTCTTCAAGATCTCCGAGGGCGTCCAGTACAGGATCGGCGCGTCTTCCATCAAGGGCCTGACGCGCTATCCAGAGGACGTCGTCAAGGAGAAGAGCGGCCTGCCGGCGGCGGGCGTCGTTGCCTCCGAGAAGGTGCTCAACGAGGCCGCGCACCGCATCGAGGTCACGGTCGGATCCGGCGATTCGGGCCTCGCCGACACGCACGTCGCCGTCAAGCGCGTGCCGACGGACGACGCCTCGACGGTCAACGTCGTCTATCAGGTCGCCGAGGGCGTGCCGGTCGTCATCAACGAGATCAAAATCCGCGGCAACGATTATACGAAGGACAACGTCATTCGCCGCGAGATCGCGCTTGGGCCGGGCGACCGCATGCTCGCCGACCGCGCGGAGCGCTCGCAGAAGCGCCTCGAGAACCTCGACTACTTCTCGCGCGTGCGCCACTATCTCGAGCCGACCGACAAGGGCAAGGACGAGAACGGCGCCGAATACCGCGATCTCGTCTACGAAGTCGAGGAGAAGAACACGGGTTCGTTCATGGTTGGCATCGGCGCCTCGACGGTCGACTCGATCTACATCTCCGCCGAGGTGAGCCAGAACAACTTCGACCTCTTTGCGCCGACGAAGCTGTTCCGCGGCGCCGGGCAGAAAGGCCGCATTTACGTGGCGTGGGGCCCGCGCTACCAGTCCGCCGAGATTGGCTTCGTTGAGCCGCATCTCTTCGGTCGTCTCCTCGAGCTGTCGGTCGACCTCTACCGCCGGATGCGCTGGTATGACGAGTTCGACCTGTACCGTACGGGCGCGATGGCGTCACTCACGTATCCGGTCAAGTTCTGGCCGACGTGGGAGTCGTTCGGCCGCCTCGGCATCGGCCTGTCGGGCGAATACATCGAGTTTGACGACGTCGAGCACGGCGAGTGGGAGTATCACGGCCGCGCGGTGTCCTTCAAGGAGGAGGAGCGCAAGTACGGCGATGCGTTCGAGCCGGCCATCCATCTCTTCTGGATCAAGGACAGCCGCGACAACTTCCGCATCCCGACGAAGGGGCACCGTACGAAGCTCTTCGTCGACGTGGCGCCTGCGTGCGACAACCAGTATTGGCGTCTGGGCGTCAACCACCGTAGCTACTTCAACGTCTGGAAGCGCTTCAACCACGTCTTCATGGCCGGCCTCCGCGCGGAGACGATCGACGGCTTCGGCGGCGACGATGTGCCGATTTACAACCGCATGTTCCTCGGCGGCCCGCGTTCGATCCGCGGCATCAAGTACCGCAACGTCTCGCCGATGGCGAAACGCGTGGACAGGGACGATTATGCGCCGTGGGGCGGTCAGACGCTCTTCTGCATGAACTTCGAGTACACGATTCCGATTGTGAAGATGCTCCGCTTCGCAGTGTTCACGGATCTTGGTTCGGTCGGCGAGGATGTCTTCGACCTTGACTTTAACGACACGTTTGCGTGGACGGGCGGCTGCGGCCTCCGTCTCGACATCCCGATGTTCCCGATTCGTCTCGACTTCGCGGCGCCGTTTGTTGAACCGGACCATGCGGACAAGGAGGTCTTCTCCTTCCTCGTCGGGTATGATTTCTGAGAGCGAGAAGGTGAGCAAGAAGCTGAAAGGATGAAAATGAAGAAACTGATGTTTGTGATGACGATGCTTGCGGCGATGGCCGCGTCGGCTGAGATGAAGTTCGGCACGGTTGACCTGATGCTCCTGGTGCGGAACCATCCGAATTACGAGTCGAACCGGACGTTGCTCCGGTCGACGGACAAGGACTACCAGAAGCGGGTCAACGCCATCAAGGCCGACGGTGACGCGCTGCAGGAGGAGGGCAAGAAACTTGCCGATCAGATGCGCAATCCGATGCTGACGGCGAAGGCGAAGAGCGACATCGAGAACCAGCTGATGGAGATCCAGAAGAAGCTCATCGGCGTCGAGCAGCGCTACAAGAGCGAGGCGATGCGCTGTCAGAAGGACTTGCAGGACCTCGAAAGCCGTCTCCTCAAGACGACGACGGACGACCTGCGCAAGCGCATCGTCAAGTATGCCGAAGACAACGGCTACGACTTCATCTTCGATGCGAACGCCGCACCTTTTGCCAAGGAGTCTTTCAGCGTGACGGACGATCTCCTGAAGGCGATGGGTGTCGACCCCGCGAATGCGAAAGGTAGAGATGAAAGCAAGTGAGCTTGCCAAGGTTCTCGGAGGAACGCTCGAGGGCAAGGATGTCGAACTGGTTGCCTGCGGCGGACTTGAAGAGGCCCGTGCCGGCGATCTGAGCTTCTGCAAGGATCCGAAGCACGTGAAGCTCGTCGAGTCCACGAAGGCCTCGGCCGTGCTACTGCCGAAGGACTGGGACCACGGCGCGCCCTGCTCGGTCATTCGCGTCAAGGACCCGAACGACGCGTGCATGAAGGCGGCCGAGATCTTCGCGCCGCCCGCTCCCGTCCGCGCGCCCGGCATCCATCCGACTGCCGTCGTCGATCCGACGGCGAAGCTCGGCAAGGACGTCCATGTCGGCCCCTGGACTGTCATCGAGAAGAATGCCGTGATCGGCGACGGCTGCGTCATCGAGGCGCAGGTCTTTGTCGGCGAGAGCTGCACCGTCGGCAAGAACTGCCATTTCTATCCGCAGGTCACCCTTCGCGAGGGGACTGTCGTCGGCAAGGACTGCATCCTTCACTGCGGCGTCCGCCTGGGCGGCGACGGTTACGGCTACACGACGTCGGTCGGCCTCACGGGCATCAAGATCGAGAAGATTCCGCAGCTTGGTATCGTCGAGCTCGGCGACGGCGTGGAGATCGGCTCCAACACGACGATTGACCGCGCGCGCATCGGCCGCACGTACGTCGGTCCCATGACGAAGATCGACAATCTTGTCCAGATCGGCCATAACGTGAAGATCGCGGGCTATTCGGGCATTATCGCCCAGGCCGGCGTTGCGGGATCCACGCAGATCGGCAAGGGTTGCCTCATCTGGGCGCAGGCCGGAATTTCGGGGCACATCAAGATCGCGGACGGCGTGCAGGTTGGTCCGCAGGCGGGCGTCCCGCAGTCGCTGGACGGCTCCCTCAAGTATGTGATCGGCTGCCCGGCCGAGAGTATGAAGGATTTCGGCGGCCGCGTGCTACTTCCCAAGATGGTCGCCAAACTGAAGGCGGAAGTGAAGGAATTGAAGGCGCAGCTCGCTGCGAAGTGAGAAATGGGAGATTTTGATTTTGGTTCGCTGGTCAACGACCAGTTCAGCGGCATTCGCCGCGGATATAAGTTTGGCAAGGCATTTAACGAGGACAAGCTGATCGTGCGTCCCAAGAAGCCTGTCGTCGAGGTTGGGTCGGAGGACAACGTCACGATCAAGACGGCCTGGGAAACGGGCGACACCGTCTCGGGCCTTGTCGAGAAGGAGACGAAAGGCGGCTACGAGGTCACTGTCGCGGGCCAGCGCGCGTTCTGTCCCTTCAGCCAGATCGACAAGTTCAAGAAGGAGTCCGCCGAATACCTGGGGCGCAAGTTCGATTTCATCGTCACCGAGTATTCGAAGGACGATCGCGGTCTCAATGTCGTCGTCTCGCGCCGCGCCCTCATCGAGGTGCAGGAGCAGGCGATGAAGGAGGCGATGCTCGAACAGCTGAACGAGGGCGAGACGCTAAACGGCATCGTCACGCGCGTCATGGACTTTGGCGCGTTTGTCGACCTCGGGGGCGTTGAGGGGCTTATCCCCGCGCGCGAGGTCGCGTGGGAGCGCGTGGAGGACCTGAACACCGTCCTCAAGTCTGGCGACGCCGTCACCGTGAAGATCATGCGCATCGACCGGGAGGAGGGCAAGATCTCGCTTTCGCGCAAAGAGTGCATGAACCGCGTCTTCAAGCGCGATCCCGCGGACGAGGCGGCCGCCAAGTCCGCCGCGGAAGTCGCGGAGTGGATGAAGGCGAACGCCGAGAAGAACGCGAACGTCGGCTCGATGGCGTCCGCCTTTGACGGACTGAAGATTTGAAAATCCTTGTCATCAACGGGCCGAACCTGAACCTGCTCGGAATTCGCGAGCCGGAGATCTACGGCAACCGGACTTACGCGGACCTCGTGAAGTTCATCGGGGACGTCGCGGCAGACTGTGGCATCGAAGTCGAGGTGCGGCAGACGAATCACGAGGGCGTGATCGTCGACTGGATCCAGGAGTGCCGCGGAAAGTTCGACGCGCTTGTCCTCAATGCCGCGGCCTACACCCACACCTCGGTCGCCGTTCACGATGCGATCAAGGCCGTGCAGGTGCGGACGGTCGAGGTGCATCTCTCCGAGCCAAAGAGCCGCGACGACTTCCGCAAGGTCTCGTTCATTGAGTCCGTCGCCGAGAAGACCTGTTCGGGACGCGGCTTCGAGTCCTATGCGGACGCCATTCGCCATCTCGCAGGGAGGGGGATTTTTTGCCGCCGACTTGCGCGGGGCGAAGGAGTTTGATATTATTCTCCCAACAACCAACCAAGGGATCGGCTCATGAAAAAACTCCTGATGGCGGTGGGAGCGTGCGTGTGCGCGCTCGGCGCGCAGGCGGCGGTGATGTCGTATGACTATGTCCATGACGGGCTGGTCGGCTACTGGGACGGGCGGGAGAATGTCGGGCGCGGCCAGCACAGCGACAGCCTGGCCGAGTGGGTTGATCTCATCCACGGCTATCGGATCGTCCTTTACAACACGACGGCCGAGGCCGACCGCGTCGTCTTCGCGGGCAACAAGGACTCCTACGGTCTTCTGGACGCGAATGCGACTCTCGCGACCTTCGGCACGGCGGTCGGCGAGGACGGTCGCTGCACCGTCGAATTCGTCTACAAGGCCGACTCGGGCAGGATCATGCTCGTCCAGGCGCCGGACACGAGCGGGATCATGATCGGCCAGCTCGGCAACGCCATCTGCTTCAGCCAGCGCGACTCCGGTCTCATGGACTATCCGGCGAGCGTCCAGTCGCTGACGAACACCGTCACGGCGCTCTACTCCAACTCAAAGGTCCTGAAGCCGTACTGGCTCAATGCGACCGAGATGGGGGTGAACGGCTCGAACTACTTCAACGGCGACGGCAGCGCGACCACGCTCATCGGCAAGCGCTCCAACAACGGCATCTGCCTGAACGGCTCCATCTACGCGATCCGCGTCTACAACCGCCTCCTTTCGCCGGAGGAGATCGCGGCCAACCGCGCGATCGACCTGCAGCGCTTCATCGAGTACGTCGAACCCGTCCAGCCGGCCGAACCGGAAGTCGTCCATTTCCCGAATCCGACGGACAACGGAGACCTTTCGGCGACGCTCACCTACTTCGTCAACGCGGGCGCGGGCTGCGATTCGGCGGAGGTCAAGGTTCTCTGGGGCCGCACGCCGACGGAACTCACGAAGACGACGCTCCTTGACGCGGCCGCGCCCCATTCGACGGAGCTCACGAGCGTGCTGAAGGGGCTTTCGCCCAACACCACCTACTACGCGAAGCTCGTCGCGAAGAACGCGAACGGGCTCTCGTCCGAAAGCGAGGTGAAGTCCTTTGCGACCGGCTCCCTGCGCGAGGACGAGTTCGGCAACGGACGGCCGGTCTGGATCGCGTCCACCAACGAGACGGGCGGCGCCGTGACGAGCTTCGACCTCGGCTTCTCGACGGACGGGTCGTTCGGCGAGACCGACCTGTACGTCCTTTACGGCAGCGTCGTCGGCGGCAACACGACCGACAGCTGGGAGCATGTCGAGCGGGTGACGACGATCCCCGCCGACACATCGACCTACCGCTACGCCGTGCCGGAGGGCTTCGGATCGGAGATTCGCGCGATTCGCTTCGCCCTCATCTCGGTCACCCGCGCTTCCGACGTCTACGACGACCTGACCGAGTACGTGGAGTCCTATCCCTACGCGACGACCGTCGACACGGGCATCCGCGGCAAGGCGGCGGCGGACTACTGGATCGACGTCGAGGCCGACATCGACATCGTCAGCTATCCGAGCGACGGCGGCTGCCTTTCCTGCAGCAACGGCAATCGCTGCTACCTCATCTACGCCTACAACGGTTGGTGCCTCGGCGCCGGCGGATACGTCTGTTCCGGCGGCGGCACGATGCGCACGGGTCGGCAGAAGGTCCAGATCTACTACCATCCGGGTCTGCAGTGGATCAAGGTCGACGATACGCTGCTCGTATCGAGCAGCACGACGGCGGTGGATTCGGAAAGGACGCTTGCGCTCTTTCAGGGCTTTGACATCAAGCTCTACTCGATGAACATCTACACGAACGACGTCCCCGCCCGCCAGTACGTCGGCTGCCGCAAGGACGGCGTCGGCGGGCTCTACGACATGGTCACCAAGACGGCGACGTACAACACGAAATTCCGGGTTCCCGACGGTTCGGTCGAACGCGCGGCGATCTCGTTTTCGCAGACCTACTACTGCACGGACACCGAGGTTCCCGCGGTCTCCTTCGCCGAGACGCGCAACCTGACGGCCCATTCCTTCGACGTCGCGGGCGCGCTCTCCTCGTTCGGCGGCGCGCGCGAGGACTGCACCGTCTCGCTGTTCCTCGGTTTCGACGGCGTTGACGGCGCCTTTGCGCAGTACGGCGAGTCGGTCGTCCCGAACGCGGACGGAAGCTTCGCCTTCGCCGTCACGGGGCAGCGCGGCGGAACCGCCGTCTGCTGGTACGCCGAGATCGTCTCCGGCTCGGGCGAGAAGGTGCGCACGACCATGGTCGAGCTGACGACACCGTCCGCGTCCACCATCAAGGCCAGGCTGACGTCGATCAGCCAGTCGGTCGTCACCTTCACCTGTCCGCTCGTCAAGGGCGGCGCCTCCGACACGGACTTCATCCTCTTCGCCGCGCCCGTCGGCGAGCCGCTCGTCCCGCGCGCGCACACCGTCGGGGCGGAAGTGAACCAAGACTACGTCGTGACCTGGCCCGCGTGGCAGGACGCCGACTGTGACCGCAACGCCATCTGGCGCTGGGAGATTCGCGGCGTGACGGCGTACGAGGACGAGGCCTGGACAAACGTCGTCGCGGGCGAGTCCACGTTCTACCTCTGCGATGCGAGCGAATACGTCTGGACGGGCGGCGGTCGGACCGACGCCGACGGCTGGTACGACTGGTTCGACGCCGCCAACTGGTCGACGACGGAGACGTCCGAGGACAAGGCGGGCTATCCCTGTTCGCAGTACGGCCTCGCGAAATTCACGTCGGGCGGCGACGTCAAGATCCGCGTGTCCAGACGGGAGCGCCTACACAAGCTCACCGTCGAGGCTGAGAACCTCAAGCTGCACATCCGCGGTGTGGACGCGAACCGCAGCGAGCTCCTAATGAACGCCGACTACTGGGGCGAGGCGGACAGCACGACTGGCCGGCGCGTCGTCCTGTCGGTGAAGGGCGCCGGAACGGAGGTCGTGCTGTCCGACTTCGCGATCAACCTGCAGATGTCCATCGGCCTTGACGACGGCGGCGCGCTCGTCCTCGACAACTGCTCGCTCGTCCACAACGGTCTCACCTTCATCGCCCCGTGGTACCTGAACGCCGCGGCGGGGTCGCCCTACGGCGGCGGACGATTCGAGCTGCGCAACGGGTCCAGCATGACCGAGACGAACGGTGACTGGTGGAGTCCGCTCTGCCTCGCGAAGGGCGGCGAGTTCGTGATCGACGACTCGTCGTTCTCGGGTTTCGTGCGCTACGACTTCCACCTGGGTGGCGGCAAGGTCCGGGTGGCGGGCGCGAACGCCAACCTCACCGCGTCGAGCTTCCTGACCAACCAGACGCCGACCGAGCAGCAGCCGATTCCGGATTTCGGCACGGGCACGCTTGAGTTCGCGATGCCGGCGGACGGCTTCGCGGGCGCGCCGATGACCGTCGGCACCTGGAGCAAGGACCTCGCGCTCGCGGTTTCGCTCGCGAAGGACTCGCCCGTGCGCGGCAAGGTGGTGAAGCTCGTCGAGCAGCCGCTCGTCAACGTCGCTGGCGGCGGCCAGTCGGTTCCGAAGGACAAGATGACCTTCGGGGCGGTTCCGATCATCGACGCGGCATTTCTCTACGGCAGGGCTGCGTCCAGTCCCTACGGTTTCCAGGGCATCGCCGAATTCCCGTCCGAAACGGCCGCGAAGTCGATCGGCGTCACCGTGATCAACAAGCCCGGCTTCATGCTGATGCTGAGGTAAACTGTATGAGAAAGCGCGAGAGCCAGCAAACGGGGAAGCGGACGCCTTATCAGCGAGCCGTCGCAAAGAATGTTCACTTTAAGCCGGTCGAAGGGCGGCCTGTCGGCGGTGGTGCCGTCGTGCGTTTTGAGTCCGTCGTGGCCGCTGCGGCTTGGGCGCATTCGCTTGGCGTCACTGCGTCGTTCGATGCGGCGCGGCATCGTCTCTCCGAGGCGCTCCGCGGCCTCCGCAAGTCTGCCTTCGCCTACAAATGGCGCTATGTGCAGGCCTAATCGGAACGACGGCGATTTGCTATAATATCGTCGCTATGGAAAAGAAAACGAATCAGTTCAAGGCCGAGATCGCGGAAATGCTCGATCTCGTGGTGAATTCCCTCTACTCGAAGAAGGAGATTTTTCTGCGCGAGCTCGTGTCGAACGCGTCGGACGCGATCGACAAGGCGAAGTTTCAGGGACTGACCGACAAGGCGCTTGTCGCGGACAATCCCGAGTGGCGGATTGACATCTCCGTCGACAGCGCGGCGAAGACGATGATGATCTCCGACAACGGCATCGGCATGGACGCGGCGGAGCTCGAGCAGAACCTCGGCACGATCGCGTCGTCGGGGACGAAGGCGTTCCGCCAGGCGCTCAAGGAGAACAAGGGCGCCGACCTGCCGGAGCTGATCGGACAGTTCGGCGTCGGCTTCTATGCGGCGTTCATGGTCGCCGACCGGGTGCGCGTCATCTCGAAGAAGCGCGGCGGAACCTCGGCCTTCATGTGGGAGTCGGACATGACGGGCGGCTACTCAATCTCCGACGCGGAGCGCGAGGGCTTCGGCACGAGCGTGATGATTCACCTCAAGGACGACCAGGCGGAGTATCTCGACCGCTGGCGCGTCGGCGAGCTCATCAAGAAGTACTCGGACTTCATTGCGTATCCGGTCCGCTTCAGGAAGATCGACCTTCCGAAGGACGAGAAGGACGAGGATCGCAAGCGCCGCGAGGAGGACGAGGCGAAGCCGCTCAACACGATGACGGCCCTGTGGAAGCGGGCGAAGAAGGACGTCAAGAAGGAGGAGTACGCCGAGTTCTACAAGCACCTGTCGCACGACTGGAAGGATCCGCTTGAGACGATTCCGTTCTCCGGCGAGGGCGCGGTGGAGTTCAAGGCGCTCCTGTTCCTGCCGAGCGAGGCGGGGATGGAGCTCTACATGCCGCAGACGAAGCGCGGCCTCTCGCTTTACGTGCGCAACGTCTTCATCGGGGACGACTTCGAGATGCTGCTCCCGGAGTACCTGCGGTTCGTGAAGGGCGTGGTCGATTCGAGCGACCTGCCGCTCAACGTCTCGCGCGAGATGCTGCAGGACGACGCGGTCATTTCGAAGATCAAGAGCGCGGTGACGGCGAAGATCCTGTCGACGCTGGAGGACCTCAGGAAAAAAGGCGAGGATTACCGCAAGTTCTGGGATTCGTTCGGGTGCGTCCTGAAGGAGGGCGTGCGCACCGACTATGCGAACGCCGAGCGCATCAAGAAGCTGTGTCTCTGGCCGTCCGCGAAGACGGAGGCGGGCAAGCTCGTCTCGCTCGAGGAGTACGTGAAGGGCATGGCGCCGGGGCAAACCGACATCTACTACCTCTGCGCGCCGAAGGTGGAGACGGCGCGGACCTCGCCGGCGCTGGAGCAGGCGCTGAAGCACAAGTGCGACGTGCTCCTCTTCTGTGATCCGGTGGACGAGTGGCTGACGGAGTCCCTCGGCGAGTTCGAGGGCAAGAAGTTCGTGGACATTGCGCGCGGAGACGTCGCCTTCGGCACGGAGACGGAGCGCGAGGCGGAGAAGACGGCGAACGAGGCGGCTGCGAAGGACCTGAAGCCGCTTCTCGAGGCGATCAAGAAGCAGCTTGAGGCGGATGTCTCGGAGGTGCGGCTCTCGACGCGTCTCGCGGACTCGCCGGCCTGCCTCGTCGCGACGCAATACGGGCTGTCGCCGGCGATGGAGCGGATGATGCGGGCGATGAACAAGGATGCGCCGAAGGAAAAGCGCATCCTCGAGCTGAACGGGTCGCATCCGCTCGTTGCGAAGATGAAGGGCCTCGAGGGCGACGCGCTCAAGGACGCGGTGGAGCTTCTGTACGACCAGGCGCTGATCGCCGAGGGTTCGCCGGTCGCCGATCCGGCGCGGTTCGGCAAGCTGCTGACGGCGCTGATGCTCAAGTAAGGCGCGTCTTCCGTCTCACGTCTCACGTCCTTTCGTTTCATGTCTTCCGTCTTCCGTCTCACGTCCTCCCTCCTGGCAGTGTTGACGCTGGCGTTGGCCTCCGGCTGCAACATGGTCTGGCGGAGGATTCTGCCGAACCCGGCGAAGAACCAGGTCGTGCGGGTGGAGAAGGGGGAGCGGCTCTACTTCGATCTCGAGGAGGATGTCGAGGCGGGCTATCGGTGGGACTTCACGTGTGACGACGCGGACGTCGAGGTGACGGTGGACCACGAGGCGCCGGAGCGCGGCGGCGAGGGACGGGCGCTGGGCACGGCGGAGGTGCGCATCCGCATCCATCGCGGCTATGACGGTCCGACGACGGTCCGGTTCTTCTACAAGAGCCGGGGGAAGCCGGCCGAGAGGGAGTTTACAATCACGCTCTACAGGCGCATCGGGGACTATGCGTTCTGGGAGTGAAACCGAAAGGAGACAGTCGAGATGAAGCATCTGACAGCCATTGGAATCTCGTTTCTGTCTGCCGCGCTTCTGGCGGGCCCGGCGGAGAAGCTCGATCCCGTGTCCGAGTTTTATCCGGACTGGCAGGGCGTCACGCCGAATGGGTATATCTGCGGACGCGAGATCGGTCCGTCGGACCTCCGGCACAAGGTTACGATCGTCGTCGAGGTCGAGGCGAACGAGAAGCTGAAGGAGCAGCTGATGCTGGCGGGGCCGATTGTGACCTATTCATCCCTCAACGGGGTGAGCACGGAGGGGCTGGACTGGGATACGCTTGATCTGCCGCGCGACGTCATCGCCGTTGTGTCCGTGCACGGGGCGAAGAAGCACAGCGTCGTGACGGACATCTGGGAAAAGCAGGGGCTGAAGGAGGAGGAAGCCGCCCTGATCAGGGGCTGCCGCCAGCTGGGGACGTCCGTCTACGACGACGTGACCTTCACGGGCGCGCCGGACAACGGCGGCAAGTATCCGTTCGTCTACGTGATGGGTCCGGGCGCCGGAAAGGAGCCGCTCTACAAGGGCGAGCTCACCGAGGCGAGCGCGAAGGAGGCGATTGCGGTCGTGAACAAGGCCAAGCGGCAGATTGCGGGGTGGGATCAGAAGTGGCAGCCGTTCTACGGCAATGTCGGCGTGCCGAAGTACAACACGTCGCTGGCGAAGGCGCTGGAGAAGGGCAAGACGGCGAGAAAGTGTCCGCTCGATTCCGTCCAGAAGGGTCTTCTTGCGGACATCAAGTCGGCCGACGAGGAGCGGTCGAAGGAGGCGCAGATTCTCTTCGACGCGATCAACCAGACGCGGAGCGACCTGCTGATCCGCATCCGCTACGAGGTGGGCGAGAGACCGCACTGCGCCTACTACGACCTGCAGACGCTCTTCAAGTACTGGCCGAACACGCCGAAGAAGGCGCTGGACGCCGTGATGACCCGCATGAAGGCCTATCCGCTGGCGGAATCGCTCGGGAAGATCTACGTCAAGCTGAAGCTCTGGAGCGACCCGTCGTTCACCTGCAAGAACGCATCCGAGGCGAAGAAGATCGTTGCGGAGCTCAAGAAGATGAAGAAGCAGCTCGCGCCGCACAAGGAGTCCCAGAACATCAACATCCAGAACGGGGCCCTGCTGCTGGACTCGAAGATCGACGGGGTGATCGACCTTGTCCAGTCGAAGGTCGAGAGCAAGTGACCGTACTCGGTCGGTCAATACCGCTGGCGCAGTCTTGACCGACCTCGGCATCTGAGCATCTGAGCAAAAGTGCATCTGAGCTTTTCGAGGCATGACAGTCGGGACAATCTCCGCGCGCACAGGGATTGGCAAGGGAACGCTCTTCGGCGAGCATGCACGCCTCTCGGAACGCAGAATATCAGAAGTTCGTTCCGGCGTTCGTGAGTCTGTTGCGCGAAGCCATGCAGTTGCGGGGGCGAGGGCTGGAGGATGGCGATTATTACGATACGCGGCGTCCGACGGACGGTCATCGCACGGAAGGTTTGCGTGCGATGGACCCAGGCATCTGCATCCCTGACTTGCTCTTCCCGTTGCCGACACACAAGGCAGAACTCGGTCGGCGACGGGCGGGGACCCGTCGCGTTTAGAAAAAGCGGGGAGAAGCCGCATATGCCTTTCAGTCGATGGTAAACATCTGAAAGCCGACTGCGGCTCCGGACTCGACGACTCGAAAAGCTTTTATGAGAGGTCTTTGTCAAGAGGGTGGACCGGCTAGGCCGGTCATCCTTTCCATCAACGCCATTTAACCACGCT
>CADAKF010000003.1 GCA_902788415.1 uncultured bacterium | reverse complement strand
ACGAAGGCGCTCCGCTGGGAGATTCGTTCGCACGACCAGATCTATGCGTTTGATCCGGCGCAGAACGCCGATCCGGAGGTCGCGTACTTCAACGGCATGGTGCTCAGGGTAAAGCGGGCGCTCCAGTACCTGAAGACGGTGAAGGGCTGGAACGGCAAGGACCTGATCGCATCCGGCGGCAGCCAGGGCGGGCTCCAGACGATCTGGGCGGCGGCCTGCGGCGAGGGCGTGACGCTTGCGGAAAGCTGGATTACCTGGAACTGCGACATGTACACGAACGGCAAGCTCCGGCTGGATCCGAAGCTGAATCTCGCGGCGGACAGCTGGTACATTCCATGGGTGGATGCGCTCGGCTACTATGATGCGGCGAACTTCGCGAAGCGCATTCCGAAGAGCTGCCACACGAACATCGGCCGCGCGGGGCTCGGCGACTACTGCTGTCCGCCGACGGGGCTTGCGAAGCTCTGGAACAACATTCCCGGCAACAAGGAGATCCACTGGGTGCAGGGCTCGCAGCACGGCTACGTGCCGCCGGCCTACGAGGGCCGCGACTTTGTCCGCGAGCAGAGGTGAAGGCGCTCGTTCTAGGCACGGGGAAAAGCGGCACGGCCGCGGCTGCGCATCTGAGGGCGCAGGGATACGAGGTTGACTTTGCGGACGGATACGACTGCGTTGTCGTGAGTCCGGGACTTCGGACGAAGAGTGAACTGCAGCTCGGCTGCGAGGAGCTGAAACGCCGCGGCTGGAAGCTTCTGGCCGTGACGGGATCGAAGGGGAAGAGCTCCATTGTCAAACTTGTCGCGGACGCGATTGGCGGCGTCCCGTGCGGGAACTACGGACGGCCCGTGACGGACCTCGTTTCGGAGAAACCTGGTTGGGCGGTCGTGGAGGTCAGTTCCTTCCAGTTGGAGACGACGACGCTTCCGCCGGACACATTCGAAGCCGCGGCGATCCTCAACTTGCAGGAAGACCATCTCGATCGACATGGGAGCGTCGAGGTTTATCACGGGCTGAAGCGGAAGCTGTTGACTTTTGCAAGGAAGGGGTTCGTCGGAGGGGAGTCGGATGGGCTGAAGCGGAAAGGATTTCGCTTCTCCACTTTGTGGGTGGATTCTTATTTCGACAATGACATTTTGGCGGGGAATGCGGCGATTGCGGTCGACCTGATGCGCGTGGCGGGTTTGGAAGACGCGGCGATCGCAAAGGCGTTCCGTGGGTTCAGACCGCTGCCGCACCGAATGAATCTTGTCGCCGAAATTGACGGTGTGCGTTATATTGACGACTCCAAGGCCACTTCGATCGCGGCGCTTGTTGCCGGCGTGAAGATGGCGGGTTCAGGCGTTCGTCTCATCGCCGGCGGGCTGCCGAAAGGCGACGATCCAAAGATGGCACTCTCCGCCTTGACAGAGTGGGTCAAAAAAGTGTATCTTATTGGGCAGAGCGCGAAAGCCTTTTTCGCGGCCTGGAGCAGTGTGGTAGATTGTGAAATCTGCGAGACGCTGGATCGGGCGGTGGAGGCGGCGAGGCGCGAGGCGGCGAAGGGAGAGACGGTGCTGCTGTCGCCCGGAGCTGCGAGTTTTGATCAGTTTAAAAGTTATGGGGAGCGCGGGGAGGTCTTCGCGCGACTCGTCAAAAAAGAAGGACAAAAGACATGAACAAGTTCGGAGTGGTACTCGGCATCGCGGCAGTCGCGACTCTTGCTGGCTGCAAGGACCCTGATTTCAAGCGGTCTGGCTCAGTTTCGCAGAATGAGGTGAAGGAAGTCGAGGCGACGCCGGTTGATATCGAGCCTGTTGCCGCGAAGTGCACTTGTCCTCCCGGCACGAAGCATGCGAAGCCGTGCACCTGCAGCGCTCCGGACTGCAAGTGTGTGGTTGAGACGAAGCCCGTGGTTGTCGCTGACGTGTCGAAGCCGGTTGAGCCCGAGTACACGATTTACGTCGTCCAGAACGGCGACTATCTCGCGAAGATCTCCAAGAAGTACAACGTGACGATCAGCTCGATCAAGCGTCTCAATCCGTCCATCAAGAAGGATGTTATCTGGGTTGGGCAGAAGATCAAGCTTCCGGGTAAGATCGACGTGGGCGTTCAGACGGCTCCTGCCGTCGCGAAGGCCGAGACGCCTGCTGCGAAGAAGTCGACCTCCAAGAAGGGCTTTACGCCGTACACGGGTGCGACGAAGGAGTATGTCGTCAAGAACGGCGACACGCTTGGGGCGATTGCCTATGGCAATGGGCTCAACATCCGTCAGCTCAAGGAACTCAATGGCCTTTCCTCCAATTCGCTCAAGGTCGGCCAGAAGCTGAAGATTCCTGCCTCGAAGGCGGCGGCTCCGGCCGTGGCGAAGGCCGAGGTGAAGCCGGTTGCGAAGGTTGTTGAGCAGGAAGTTGCGGCTCCGGTTGTCGAGAAGAACGAGGCGAAGCCGGTCGAGGCGCCTGCCGCTCCTGTGGCGACAGAGTCGAAGGATGCCGCCGCCGCTCTCGAGCAGCTTGAGGAGAAGAAGGCCGAGAAGTCGGCCGCCGCTCCGACGATGACGTATCTCGTCCAGGAGGGCGATGACATGACGGGCGTTTCCATCCGTTGGGGTGTTTCCGCCGCGGACATCCGCGAGCTCAACAACATGGCCGAGGGCGACCAGCTCGTTCCCGGGCAGGTCATCAAGCTGCCGGCCGACGCGCAGCAGTAAGCGAAGTGCGCAAGTCCGCACTGTTTTGGTTTGGCCTAGTGGTCACGGCACTCGTGGCGCTAGGCCTTGTCATTTTGGCGAGCGCCAGCGAGGCGAACGCGTATCGCCTGCACGGTGACGTCTATTTCTTCATCAAGCGGCAGTCTCTCTATCTGATCGCGGGCATCGTCGTTGCGGTTCTCGCGTCGCTGTTCGACTACCACAAGTGGCGCGACTACGAGTTCCTATCCTGGGCCTTTTTTGTGGTTGTATTGATCTTGCTGGTGGTCGTGTTTAAGTTTCCGGCCATTAACGGGTCTCATCGTTGGATCTCGCTCGGGCCGATTCGTCTCCAACCGAGCGAACTTGCCAAGATGCTGACGGTTATCCTGCTTGCGGTCTGGCTGGACAAGTCCGGCTGGCGTGTGGAGCTGTTCATGCGCGGGGCGTTTTGGCCGGCGGCGTTGATGGGTGTTGTCGCGCTGCCTGTTCTTTTTGAACCGGACTTCGGTTCCGTGATGGTCATTGGACTGGCTGGGCTTCTCATGATGTTCGTCGCAGGAGCGCGCTTGCTTCACATTCTTCCGTTCGCCTTGTGCGGCGTCGCCGTCGTCGCCTTCAAGGTCTTGACGAACGAGAACCGCCTCGCCCGTCTCTTTGACGAGTCGAAGCAGTACCAGGTGAAGATGGCCCTGACGGCGATTGCAAACGCCGACATCTGGGGCGCAGGTCTCGGCGAGTCGATGCAGAAACACCTCTACCTTCCTGAAGCGCACACGGACTTCGTCTTCGCCGTCGGCGCAGAGGAGCTTGGCATCGTTTTCTCGCTGTCGGTGGTCCTCCTGTTCGTCGCATTCTTTGCGCTCTCGGTCTACATCGCCCGCAAGGCGTCCGACCGGTTCGGACGCTTTCTCGTGATCGGCATGGCGTTCATCATCTTTTTCCAGGCGATGTTCAACATCGGCGTCGTCTGCAAAGCGTTGCCGACGAAGGGCATGGCGCTGCCGTTCTTCAGCTACGGCGGTACGAACCTCCTGAGCGCGTTTTTCGCCGTGGGGACGATTCTTTCCGTCGGCATTCACTCCTATAGGGAGAAGAAGCATGCGCTGATGCGGAAGGTGGTTGTGAGGTAGGTGCGAAGGTGAGAGGGTGAGTACGGAGAAAGAGCTTCCGAAGCCGTATTCGGTGTCGAGCCTGACGGCGGAGCTGAAGGCGACGCTGGAGGCGAAGTGGACGCGCATCTACGTCGAGGCCGAGATCGGCGGATGGCGGCTTTATCCGTCCGGCCACGCCTACTTCACCCTGAAGGACTCCGGCGCGCAAATTTCCTGCGTTATGTTCTCAAGCTCCCTCGCGCGCTGCAAGGCAAAGGCGGGGCTCAAGGACGGCGCGAAGGTACTCGTCTACGGAAACGTCTCCGTCTACGCGCCGCGCGGCAACTATCAGCTGACTGTCCTCGCGGCGAAGCTCGTCGGCGAGGGCGATCTCATGCAGAAGTACCTCGAGCTCAAGGCGAAGCTTGAGAAGGAAGGACTCTTCGATGCGGCGCGGAAACGTTCGCTGCCTTATTTGCCGCGGCGGATCGGCATCGTGACGAGCGAGGCGGGCGCCGTCATCCACGACATGTGCACCGTTTTGACGCGGCGCTTTCCGGCGCTGGAAATCCGGCTCTTCCCGTGCCTTGTGCAAGGTGCGGAGGCGCCGCGGACAATCATCGAGGGAATTCGTTATTTCAATTCGGATCGGTGGGCGGATTTGCTGATTGTGGCGAGAGGCGGCGGGAGCTTCGAAGATCTCTTTTGCTTCAATGACGAGGCGCTTGTGCGGGAGGTCGCGGCATCGAAGATTCCGACGATCAGCGCGGTCGGGCACGAGACGGACTTCACGCTTTGCGACTTTGCCGCGGACAAGCGGGCCGGCACGCCGTCCATTGCGGCGGAAATCGCCGTGCCGGTACTCTCGGACCTGACTTCTCAACTCTCAACCCTTAACTCTCAGCTCTCAACTTCTCTGCGGAGCAGGGGCGAGTTCTTCGCCCAGCGCGTGGATCAGCTGGCGGATGCGCTTGCGTCTGCGCTGACAATAGCCCAGTCGAATGCCGAAAGGCGGCTGGAGCGGCTCCGTCCGCGGCTTATGCCCGCGCTTAGGCTTCATCTGCAACGCATCGAGTCCCGCCTTGAGAACGCTGCGGCGAAGCTGAAGGCCTATTCGCCTTACGGCGTCCTTGACCGAGGTTATTCGCTGACGACGGCTGCGGACGGATCCGTCGTCAAGGACGCGAAGAACATCAAGGTCGGCGATGTCCTCACGACCCGCTTTGCGAAAGGCGAGGTCGAGTCCGTCGTCCGCTGACGGCTATTTTTGCTATAATACGCTTTTCTTTTCCGAAAGGAGGATGGAAAATGCTGAATTGGATGGATAGCTTGAAGGGACGCTCGATGATGCGTCTCGCTTCGTTCACGGATGAGGAGATGCTGAACCTCATTGACCTCGCGGCGCAGCTGAAGGCGCGGCGCGCGGCCGGTGTCCGCGGCGATCTGCTGCATCGGAAGAACATTGCGCTTATCTTCGAGAAGTCCTCGACCCGCACGCGCAACTCGACGCTGATCGCGGTTCGCGACGAGGGCGGCAATGGCGAGTACCTCACGAGGCCCGACATCCACTTCGGCAAGAAGGAGAGCGTGAAGGACACCGCGCGCGTTCTCGGGCGCATCTACGACGGCATTCTCTTCCGTGGCTTCAAGCAGTCCGACTGCGAGGCGCTTGCGAAGTACTCGGGTGTCCCCGTGTGGAACGGCCTTACGGACGATTATCATCCGACGCAGATCTTCGCGGACCTCCTCACCGTGCGCGAGACGTTCGGTTCGCTGGACGGCGTGACGGTCGCCTATGTGGGCGACGGGCGCAACAACGTCGCGAACTCGCTGATGATGGGCTGCGCGAAGTGCCGCGTCAACTACGTCTGCTGCTGTCCGAAGGAGCTGGAGCCCGATCCGGCGGTCCTCGCCGAGGCGACGGAGGTCGCGAAGCGCAACGGCGTCACGATCAAGGTCTTCAACGATCCGAAGGAAGGCGTGAAGGGGGCGAATGTCCTCTACACCGACGTGTGGGTCTCGATGGGCGAGGAGGCGAAGACGGCCGAACGCATCAAGATGCTCCGTCCCTACCAGATCAACATGGACCTCATGCGCGCGACGGGCAACATCGACGGGAAACTCATGTTCCTCCACTGCCTCCCCGCGTTCCACGACTTCGAGACCGAGGTCACGAAGGACTGCGGCGCCCTGGAGGTGACGGACGAGGTCTTCGAGTCAAAGTACTCCAAGGTCTTCGACGAGTCCGAGAACCGCATGCACACGATCAAGGCGTTGCTCGTCTCGGCCCTCTGCGACCGGAAGAGCATTTAGCCGTTAGCTGTTATCTGTTAGCTGTTCGTGCGGGAGAAGCCATGAGTTTTCCTGATTGGAAAGATTTTACCCCGGAGTTCGCCGCGGCGGAACTGCCGCGGCTCTTGGATGAGGCGGAGAAGGCGGTCGCCGCGATCGAGGCGGCGGGAAGCGGAAAGGATTCCGCTTCTCCACTCTCTTACGAGAACTTTGTCTGGAAGTTGGACGATGCGACGCGGGGGCTGTGGCGGTGCTGGGGTATGGTCTCGCACATGCTCGGCGTGATGAACTCCGAGGCGTGGCGCAAGGTCGAGGAGGAGTGGCAGCCGAAGATCGTGGCGTTTAGCTTGAGGGTGAGTCAGTCGAAGAGGTTGTATGAGACGGCAAAATCGATTTTGAACGCGGAGTCGCTGAAAGGCGATTTGTCATCGGAGCATCGGAGCAACCGACCATCCGACCATGTGCAGAATGGTTTGATTTTTTCTGTGCGGCGTCGGATTTTGGAGAAGATGGCGCAGGGGGCGGAGCTCGCCGGCGTGGGGCTTGAAGGCGTGAAGAAGGAGCGTTTCAACGAGATCCAGATGAAGCTCGCGAAGCTCGGGGCGGACTTCCATAATACGGTCATCGACGCGACGGCGGCGTTCAAGTACGAGAAGGACGGAAAGACCTATACGATCGATGACGCGAACTATCCCGAGACGATGAAGCACTGTGCGGACCGCGAGGTGCGCGAGAAGCTCTATCGGGCGCGAGCCGCGCGGGCGCCGGAGAACGAGCCGCGCATTGCGGAAATCCTGAGGCTCCGCCAAGAGGAGGCAGAGATCCTGGGCTTTAAGAACTACGCCGAGAAATCGCTCGCGACGAAGTGCGCGCCGTCCGTCGCTGCGGTCATGAAGATGATCGACGACCTCGATGCGGCGACGAAGGGAAAGGCGGAAGAGGAGAGGTTGGACGGCGAACCTTGGGATTTGGCTTATGAGGCCGAGCGTCTGCGGGAAAAAAAGTATGCCTACAGCGAGGAGGAGCTGAAGAAGCACTTCGAGCTGGAGGATGTTGTGAAGGGGCTTTTCCGGATGGTGAAGTTCCTTTTCGACGTGGATGTCGAGGAGGTGGCGGACAAGCCGTCCGTGTGGCACGAGGACGTGCGGTTCTTCGCGGTGAAGGAGAAGGGCGAGACCATTGCCAACTTCTATTTCGATCCGTTCGTGCGTTCGGGACTCAAGTCTGGCGGCGCCTGGATGAATGAGTTCAGGAATCGGAGGGAGGTGAAGGTCGAAGGCGAAGTCGAGCAGCGGACGCTTCCTCTTGCTGTGGTTGTCACGAACTTTCCGAAAAAGGACGAGAATGGTAAGTGCTTTTTGCCGTTTCGGGAGGTGGAGACGCTGTTCCATGAGTTTGGGCATGCGCTGCAATGCATGCTGACGCGGGTCGGAGAGGAAGACGCGGCGGGGATTAATCTCGTCGAGTGGGATGCCGTGGAGGTCGCGAGTCAGTTCATGGAAAACTGGTGTCTTGATGACAGAACGGGAATCGCCGTTCCAGCAGAGCTGAAGGCGAAGGTGCGCGCGGCGAAGAACTTCCGCGCGGCGACGGCCTGCCGGAGGCAGCTGGCGTTCGCGAAAGTGGATGTCCTCCTTCATTCAAGCGGAAAGGATTCCGCTTCTCCGTTCTCGTGTCAGCGCGAGGTGTTCGGGCATTTTGGCTTGCCGATGATCGAGGGGAACCGGTTTCTGTGCGCGTTTACGCATATCTTCGCGGGCGGATATGCCGCGGGGTATTACGGATACAAGTGGGCGGAGGTGATGAGTGCGGACTGCTTCGGGGCATTTGAGGAGGCAGGCCTTGATGATGATGAGGCGATGCGGCGCGTCGGCGCGAAATACCGCGAGACGGTGCTGGCGCTTGGTGGATCCAAATCTGCGTTGGAGGTCTTCCGTGCCTTCCGTGAACGCGACCCTGAAATTTTCGCACTCCTTCGTCAGCAAGATTTGATATAATTCTTCGTATGAAGAAGTTTTTTGCCTTCTTGCTTGTTCCTGCAGTGGCGGGCTGTCTTTCGTCCACACCCATTCCCGTCTCGCATTGGCCTGTTGCATACGTCGGGCCGGCGGCGGCGGAACGTCCCGGCCGTCTCGGAATTGGACGTGTTTCGCAGGTCGTCGTTCGCGCGCCGTACAATGCCGTGGGCATTTCCGTCCTGCGGGAAAACGGGACGGTCGAGCACGATCCCTACAACGAGTTTGCGGCGCTGCCGTCGACGCTCCTGAAGGGCGCACTCTTGGATGCGATGGCGGCGTCCGGAAAGTTCACGACCGTCGTCAACTCAAGCTCGGGCACGAAATCGTCAGCAATGGTCGAGATGATGGTTTCCGAGATGGCGCTCGACTGCCGTCGGAAGGGTGACCGCAAGGCGATTGTGAAGCTCGTTCTGCGCGTCCTCAAAGACGGTGAAATCCTCGGCCTCGAAAGGGGCGAGGGTTTTGCCGACGCTGCGGACGGCAACTACGGCGAGGCGTTTTCCAAGGCGTTTTCGGATGCGCTGTCCGCGGCGCTGACGCGGCTTCCCTGATGGGACTTTTCGAGAGAGTCGGGCGGGCGACGGTCGGCTGGCTCGCGGATGCCCGCGAGCGGATGGCGCTCCTCGGCGAGAGTGTCGTCAGCGGACTTTCCCTGATTGTCCGTCCGCGGCAGTTTCGCTTCGGCGACTTCCTGCTGGCGTTCCAGCGGGCGAGCTACGGCGGGCTTCCCATCACGCTTTGCATTGGCTTCCTGCTGGGCGTCATCCTGGCGTTCCAGACGGCATCCGTCCTCAAGTCGTTCGGCGTCGAGACGTTTGTGTCGAACATGCTGGCGATCGCGCTTTTCCGCGAACTCGGTCCGATCATCACGGCCGTCATCCTCGCGGGGCGGACGGGCAGCTCGTTTGCGGCTGAAATCGGGACGATGAAGGTCAACGAGGAGCTGGACGCGCTGACGACGATGGGTCTGCCGCCGGTCCGCTTTCTCGTGTTGCCGCGTGTCGCCGCGGCCATCGCCGCGATGCCGGTGCTGACAATCTTCGCCGAGCTCGCGGGTCTTGTCGGCGGCGCGATTGTCCTACAGATGATGGGCGTTCCGACGGTCGTCTTCTGGCGCGGCGTATCGACAAGCACGACGGTCTACATGATCTGCGAAGGACTGACGAAGGGCGCACTCTTCGGTCTCCTGGTGGGGCTGATCGGCTGTCTTGCCGGCGTGCGGACGGAGTCCTCGTCCGACGGTGTCGGGCGATCAACGACATCGGCGGTCGTCTGGAGCATCGTCGCCATCACGGTTACGGACGGACTGTTGGCGGTCATAACCTACGTCTGGGGCATCGGAATGAGTGTCAGTCTGTAATGGAACCGATCATCGAGCTCGAGCATGTGGACGCAGGATATCCGGGGGCGGTGATCCTGAAGGACGTGACGTTCTCGGTCGCGCGAGGCGAGGTCTTCATCCTGCTCGGCGGTTCCGGCTGCGGCAAGACGACGATCATGCGGCACCTGATCGGTCTGAATCCGATTCTTGGCGGCAAGTTGACGGTCGCAGGGATGTCGTGGGGCCCGGAGACGCGCGACGCGCTCTTCCGCAAGATCGGCGTCATGTACCAGTCGGGGGCTCTCTTCGGATCGATGACCTGCCTGGAGAACGTCCTTCTGCCGCTCGAGGAGTTCACGCGGATGAATGCGTCCGAACGCCGCGAGCGCGCGATGGAGTGCCTGAAGGCGGTGGAGATGGCGGACGCGGCGGACAAGATGCCGAGCGAGATCTCGGGCGGCATGCGCAAGCGCGCGGCCATCGCGCGAGCGCTGGCGCTCGAGCCGGAGGTCCTCTTCCTCGACGAGCCGTCCGCCGGACTCGACCCGATCACCTCGTCCGCGCTCGACGACCTCATCCTGAAGCTCAAAGAGGAGACGAAGATGACATTTGTCGTCGTCACGCACGAACTGCCCAGCATCTTCAAGATCGCCGACCGCGCGGCGATGTTCGACAAGGCGCGTCACGGCATGATCGCGCTCGGGACTCCACAGGAGCTCAAGGAGACGTCCGAAGATCCGTTCGTGCGCAAGTTCTTCAACAGGGGAGAAGTCCATGGCTAAAGACAATCACGCGAGTTACACGAGAATCGGCCTTACTGTCATCGTCGGCGCGATCGCCATCGTGGCGTCGCTCATCTATCTCGGCGGCATGCGGGGGAGGGGCGGCGAGATTCTCGTCGAGACGTTCTATGACAAGCCGGTGAGCGGGCTTTCGGTCGGCAGCGTCGTTAACTTCCGCGGCGTCAAGATCGGCGAGGTGCGGGAGATTTCCTTCATTGGCGCGAAATATGACGTCTCGGGGTCGGACAATTCGCGCATCTACATCCTGATGGCGCTCCAGCTGCGCGGCATCGGCATTGAGGATATGACGCAGGAGGAGGCGAGACAGTGGTTCGCGAACCTCGTCAAGACGTTCAACATGCGCGCGACGGTCACGACGAGCGGCATCACGGGTCTCTCCCGCATCGAGCTCAACTTCCACCAGAATGAGAACCTGACGGAGCATCGGCCGATCGCCTGGACGCCGCGCCATGCATTTCTTCTGCCGCAGGAGTCGCTGCTGGATAACATTTCGGACGCGGCGACGAAAGTCCTCAACCAAATCAATCAGATGGACCTCTCGACGGCGTGGAGCAACGTGGCGGTTTCGGTCGATTCGTTGGCGCGGACTGCGAGCGCCGTGCAGACGATGCTCGAGACGCGGCAGGGCGACATTGACCGCATGCTGGACGACGTTTCCGAGACGGCTGAAAGCATCAAGGAAATGGCGTCAGAGCTCAGGCTTAACCCGTCCCTCATTCTCCGCGACCGCCGTCCGGTCCGGTTGGACGAGACGGAATAAAAAGAGTATAATACGCCTCAATCGTCCATCTGATAATCTCTGCGGACGAGGACAGATAAACTCTAATGAACAAAAAGGAACAGAAAATGGCACGTGCGTATAACTTTTCCGCGGGTCCCGCGGTTCTCCCCCTTGAAGTCCTGCAGGACGCGCAGAAGGACCTTGTCGACTACAAGGGCTGCGGCATGTCGGTGATGGAGATGTCCCATCGCGGCAAGGACTACGATGTGATTCACCAGGAGGCGATCGCCACCTACAAGGAGCTTTGCGGTCTCAATGACGATTGGTCCGTCTGCTTCATCCAGGGCGGAGCCTCGATGCAGTTCGCGATGATTGCGATGAACTTCCTGACGAAGGGCGCCGTCGCCGACTACGGCAAGCAGGGCACCTGGTCCGCCAAGGCGCTCAAGGAGGCTCAGCTCGTTGCCAAGCTCCGCGGCGCGACCGTCAACGTCGCCGCCGACTGCCAGAAGGACATTCCGACGCGTATGCCGAAGGCGGACGAGTGGAAGTGGACGCCGGGTGCGGCCTACAGTCACATCTGCTCGAACGAGACGATCGCCGGCGCGGAGCTGAAGGAACTTCCCCAGACCGGCTCCCCTCTCATCGTCGACATGAGCTCTGACATCCTGTCCTGCCCGCGCGACTACTCGAAGCTCGACATGTTCTACGCCGGCGCGCAGAAGAACCTCGGGCCGTCCGGCATGGCCGTCGTCGCGATCAAGAAGGAATTCGCCGCGAAGGGCGCTGCCGAGATTCCGACGATGCTCAAGTACACGACTTATACGGAGGAGAACTCTCTCTACAATACGCCGCCGACCTGGGGCATCTACATCTTCGGCGAGACCATGAAGTGGGTCAAGAAGATGGGCAAGGAGAATCTCTTCAAGCTCAACGCTGAGAAGGCGCAGAAGATCTACGACGTCATCGACTCGAGCGACTTCTGGACGGGCACGGCCCTCAAGGAGTTCCGCTCCAACATGAACGTCACCTGGCGCATTCAGGGCAACAACGAGGAACTTGAGAAGAAGTTCATCGACGAGGCCAAGAAGCTCGGGATGAGCTCGCTGAAGGGCCATCGCTCGGTGGGCGGCCTCCGCGCCTCGATCTACAACGCGTTCCCGATGGAGGGCGTCGACGCGCTCGTCTCCTTCATGAAGGACTTCGAGAAGAAGAACGGCTAAGGGGGCTGAGAATGGACATTGTCATCTTGCTGGGTGCACCGGGTTCGGGCAAGGGCACGATCGCCGGACGTCTCGCGTCAGAGGACGCGAACCTCAAGCACGTGAGTTCGGGCGATCTCCTTCGCGGCGCCGTTGCGAAGGGGACGCCGGCCGGCCAGGCGGCGAAGGCCGCCATGGAGGCCGGTCAGCTTGTCAAGGACGAGATCATCGCCGAGATGATCAAGGACGTCATCGCCGAGACGAAAGGCGATGTTACGATGCTCCTCGACGGCTTCCCGCGCAACGTGAAGCAGGCCGAGGTCCTCGAGGCGATCAACGCGCCGATCAGGTCCGCCGTGCTCGTGGACGTCCCCGACGAGATTATCGCCGACCGCATCGCCGGTCGCCGGACCTGCCCGAAGTGCAAGGCGGGCTATCATGTGAAGGCGCTGCCGCCGAAGGTTGAGGGCGTCTGCGACGTGTGCGGCGAGAAGCTTGTCATCCGCAAGGACGACAATCCCGACACCGTCAAGGACCGTCTCGTCGTCTATCACCGCGAGACTGAGCCGCTGATCGCGTTCTACGAGAAGAAGGGCCTCCTTCGCCGCATCGACGGCGACCAGGGTCCGGACAAGAACGCTGCCGCCTTTAAGGCTGCGATGTGAAAGTCGACATCAAGTCAAGGGCGGAAATCGACCGCATGCGCGAGGCGTGCCGGATGTCTGCGGAAATCCGCGACATCTGCGCCGCCGCCGTCGCGCCCGGCGTGACCACGGGCGAGATCGACGACCTTGTGGTCGCGTACTGCGAAAAGCACAAGGTCAAGGCGAGCTTCTATGGCTACGAGGGCTTTCCGGGGCATCTGTGCGTCTCGCTCAACGACGAGGTGATTCACGGCATTCCAAGTCGACACCGCGTCATCATGCCGGGTGACCTTGTGAAGACGGACGTCGGCATCTTCAAGAACGGCTTCAACGGCGACACGTCGCGGACGGTCGCGCTCGGCGTCACGGATCCGGACGTTCTCCGGCTTGTCGAGACGACGAAGCGCTGTCTCAAGGCTGGCATCGACGCGTGCGGGCCGGGCGTGCATCTCGGCGACGTCGGTTATGCGATCCAGCAGGTCGCCGAGGCCGAGGGCTTTGGCGTCGTCCGGGATTGGATCGGGCACGGTGTCGGGCGCGACGTCCATGAGGATCCCGAAGTGCCGAACTTCGGGAAGCCTGGAACCAAACTCGTCCTGAGGCCCGGCATGACGATTGCCATCGAGCCGATGATCACGCTCACGAAGAAGGGCGAGAAGACGGACGTTCTCGAAAATGACTGGACGGTCGTCACGCGCGACCGCTGTGTCTCCGCCCATTTCGAGCATACCGTCGCCATTACGGACGACGGATGCGAGGTTCTCACTTTGCCGGCGGACTATCCCTGAAACTCTTAAGCCCGAAGGCGCCTCGGTCGAATGGCGGCTGATTGCTTGGGAGTGGATGGTCCGTCGGCGCTTATTTTTGGTATAATATACGTCTGGTATGAAGCGCTCAGACATTGACAAGGTGCTGATCATCGGATCAGGCCCGATTGTGATCGGGCAGGCATGTGAGTTTGACTATTCCGGGACGCAGGCGTGCAAGGCGCTTAGGGCGTGCGGATACAAGGTGGTGCTGGTGAATTCGAACCCGGCGACCATCATGACAGACCCCGTGATGGCGGATGCGACGTACATCGAACCGCTTAACGAGGCGCGTCTCGAGCAGATCATTGAGAAGGAGAGACCCGATGCCATTCTTCCGAATCTGGGGGGGCAGACGGGTCTCAATCTTTCGATGGAGCTCGCGAAAAAGGGCATCCTCGACAAGTATGGCGTGAAGGTGATTGGCGTCGATCTCGATGCGATCGAGCGCGGCGAGGACCGTGAGGTCTTCAAGGCGACGATGCAATCACTCGGGATTGACGTGCCGAAGTCCGGCATCATCCACTCCGTCGAGGCGGCGGTCGAGCTCGTCGAGAAGGAGATCGGCTATCCGGTCGTGGTGCGTCCCGCCTATACGATGGGCGGCTCGGGCGGCGGCTTCTGCTACAACATCGAGGAGCTCCGCACGATCTGCGCGCGTGGCCTCGACGCCTCGCTCACCCACCAGTGCCTCATTGAGGAGTCCATCAAGGACTGGGAGGAGCTCGAGGTCGAGGTTGTCCGCGACAAGAAGAACCAGATGATCGCGGTCTGCTTCATCGAGAACATCGACGCGGTCGGCGTCCACACGGGCGACAGCTTCTGCGCGGCGCCGTTCCTCACGATCTCCAAGGAGCTCGAGGAGAAGTTGAAGCGCGATGCGTTCAAGATCGTCGAGGCGGTCGGCGTCATCGGCGGCTGCAACGTGCAGTGGGCGCACGATCCGAAGACGGGCCGCGTCGTCATCATCGAGATCAATCCGCGCACCTCGCGCTCCTCGGCCCTCGCCTCAAAGGCGACCGGTTTCCCGATCGCGCTCGTCTCGGCGAAGCTCGCGTCCGGGATGACCCTGGACGAGATGCCCTACTGGCGCGACGGCAGCCTCGAGAAGTACACGCCGGACGGCGATTACGTGGTCCTCAAGTTTGCGCGCTGGGCGTTCGAGAAGTTCCGCGCGGTGGAGGACCACCTCGGCACGCAGATGAAGGCGGTCGGCGAGGTCATGTCCATCGGCAAGACCTACAAGGAGACGCTGCAGAAGGCGATCCGTGGGCTTGAGCGCGGTCGCGCCGGGCTTGGCTTCGTCAAGAACTTCCACGATCTCTCGCTCGAGGAACTCCTGAAACTCCTGTCGGTTCCGAACTCGGAGCGTCACTTCCAGATGTACGAGGCGCTCCGCAAGGGCGCGACGGACGATCAGATCTTCAAGCGTACGGGCGTCAAGGCGTGGTTCGTGCAGCAGATGCGCGAGCTCGTCCAGGAGGAGGAGCAGATTCTCCTGCACAAGGGCGGGTTCCTGCCGGACGAGATGCTCATCCAGGCGAAGAAGGACGGCTTCAGCGACAAGTACCTCTCGCAGCTCCTGGACGTCCCCGAGAAGGACATTCGCAAGCAGCGCTATGCGCTCGGCTGCAAGGAACGCTGGTTCTCGGTGCCGGTCAGCGGCGTCGAGGACGAGGCGTACTACTACAGCACTTACAATGTGCCGGAGAACGAGAAGCACGCCGCATTCGGCGAGGTGAAGGTCTCGAACAACCCGAAGAAGGTGATGATCCTCGGCGGCGGGCCGAACCGCATCGGTCAGGGCATCGAGTTTGACTACTGCTGCTGCCACGCCGCGATGGCGATGCGTAAGATGGGGTACGAGACGATCATCGTCAACTGCAACCCCGAGACGGTTTCGACCGACTACGATACGTCCGACAAGCTCTACTTCGAGCCGGTGACGGTCGAGGATGTCCTCCAGATCTACGAAGCCGAGAAGCCGATGGGCATCATCGTGCAGTTCGGCGGGCAGACCCCGCTCAACATCGCGCGCGGGCTCCAGGACGCGGGCTGCAAGATCCTCGGCACGTCCGTCGATTCGATCGACGACGCGGAGGACCGCGACCTCTTTCACTCCATCATGGACAAGCTCGGCATCCCGATGCCCGAGTCGATGATGGCGAGCGACATCGACGGGGCTCTCGCGTGCGCCGGCAAGCTCGGTTATCCGCTCATTATCCGTCCGAGCTTCGTCCTCGGCGGCCGCGGCATGGAGGTCATCTACGACGAGATCATGCTCAAGGAGTACGTGGCGAAGGCGGTCGGCGTGACGCCAGACCGTCCGCTCTACCTTGACCGCTTCCTTTGCCACGCGATGGAATGCGAGGCGGATGCGCTTTCGGACGGGAAGGACATCTTCATTCCGGCGATCATGCAGCACGTCGAGCTCGCGGGCATCCATTCGGGCGACTCCGCGTGCGTGCTCCCTCCGGCGACGATCAGTGAGCGCAATAAGAAGACGATTCTCGACTACACGCGCCGCATCGCGACGGAGCTCAAGGTCGTCGGCCTCATGAACATGCAGTTCGCGATCGAGTTCACGAAGGACGATCCCGAGGGCAAGGTGTACGTCATCGAGGCGAATCCGCGCGCATCGCGCACGGTGCCGCTCGTCTCCAAGGTCGGCGGCACACAGATGGCGGGCATTGCGACGCACCTCATGCTCGGCGAGACGGTGAAGGGCCTCGGACTCGACCAGGAGAAGCATGTCGTCCCCTACTTCGGCGTGAAGGAGGCGGTGATGCCGTTCGAGAAGTTCCCGGAGGTCGATCCGGTGCTCGGTCCGGAGATGCGCTCGACGGGCGAGGTGCTCGGGCTTGCGGACACGTTCGGCCTTGCGTACTACAAGTCGCAGGAGGCGGCGGGCTCGCCGTTGCCGACAGAAACGGGCAAGATCCTCGTGTCCCTGTCGGAGAAGCCGGATGACGCGGTTGCCGCTGTGAAGAAGTTCGCCGAGCTCGGCTTCGAGATTATCGGCACCGAGGGCACGATCGAGTTCCTGAACGGGAAGGGCCTCGCAGGCAAGGTTGTCGCCAAGATCGGCGAGGGCCGTCCGGATGTCCTCGACGTGATCAAGAACCGCGAGGTGAAGCTCATCATTAACACGCCGAGCGGGCGCCGTGACGCGCGTGCGGACGACTGCCGCATCCGCCAGGCCGCGATCAAGTACAAGGTCCCGTACCTGACGACGATCGCCGCCGCGACGGCCGCCTCGGAGGGCATCGCCGCCGCGATGAGCGGCAAGGGCGAGGTCCGTTCTCTGCAGAGCTATCACGCCTCAATCAAGTAAGGAAACAGCCATGAAGATTCTCGTCACCGGCGGAGCCGGATACATCGGAAGCCATACGACGGTCGAACTGCTGAATGCGGGGCACGAGGTCGTCATCGTCGACAACCTCTGCAACAGCTCGAAGAAGTCGCTTGAACGCGTGAAGAAGATCACGGGCAAGGCGCCGAAGTTCTACAAGATCGACATCCGCGACGCGAAGAAGTTGAACGCGATGCTCGACAAGGAGGCGCCGTTTGATGCGACGATCCACTTTGCTGCGCTGAAGGCCGTCGGCGAGTCGACGCAGATTCCGCTCAAGTACTACAACAACAACCTCGGCGGCACGTTCAACCTCCTCAAGTGCCTCGCGGACCACAACTGCAAGAACATCGTGTTCTCGAGCTCCGCGACGGTCTACGGCGAGCCGAAGTCCGTGCCGATCCGCGAGAACTTTCCGACCCCGGGCTGCACGAATCCGTACGGCTGGACGAAGCTCATGATGGAGCAGGTGTTCAAGGACGTTCAGAAGGCGGATCCCACCTGGAACGTGATCCTGCTGCGCTACTTCAATCCGATCGGTGCGCACGAGTCGGGCCTCATCGGCGAGGATCCGGCCGGCATTCCGAACAATCTCCTGCCCTACGTCGCGCAGGTCGCGGTCGGACGCCGTCCGCACCTCAACGTCTTCGGCGACGACTATCCGACGCCGGACGGCACGGGCGTCAGGGACTATATCCATGTCGTTGACCTCGCGCTCGGTCATCTGAAGGCGATTCAGAAGCTCGGCAAATGCAAGAAGCTGGGTCTCAAGGTCTACAACCTCGGCACGGGCCACGGCTACTCCGTCCTTCAGATCGTGAAGGCGTTTGAGAAGGCTTCGGGACGTCCGGTGCCCTACAAGATTTGCCCTCGCCGCCCCGGCGACATCGCCGAGTGCTGGGCCGATCCGTCGCTCGCTGCGAAGGAGCTCGGTTGGAAGGCCAAGCGCGACATCGAGAAGATGTGCCAGGACGCCTGGCGCTGGCAGTCGACGAATCCCTACGGCTACAAGGGCAAGTGACGAAGGCCGCCATCTTCGCCGTCGCCGCGCTGGGGGCTTTTGCGCTCTTCGGCGCGGCGAAAGTCTCTGTCACGGAGCTGACGCTGCCGACCTACGGATATGACGATCCCGATCCCGTGCCGCGGACGGACTCGAAGTTCTGGCCGTACTGCCGTTCGGACGGCTTTACGGCAACGGCGTCGAACCGGACCTGGACGGCCGTCGTCCTCGAGAATGACGAGATGAAGCTGACGATTTTGCCGGAGGTGGGCGGCAAGATCTGGGGTGCGGAGGAGAAGAAGTCGGGACAGGACTTCATTTACTTCAACCACGCCGTGAAGTTCAGGGATATCGCGATGTGCGGACCCTGGACCTCGGGCGGCATTGAGTTCAACTTCGGCATCGTCGGCCACGGACCCTACACGTCGCTGCCGGTCGACTGGTGCGTCCGTGAGAATGACGACGGGTCCGTCAGCTACTTCTGCGGGCTCACCGAGATGATCTGCCGCACGACCTGGCAGGTCGAAGTGCGCCTGCCGGCATCCGGACGCGAGTTCGAGACGCGGACCGTCTGGTTCAACGGCTCGGGGCTTCGCCGTCCCTATTACCAATGGATGAACGCCGGCTTCGGCGTCAAGCGCGAGAACCCCGAATACCTCTTTCCCGGGCGGAACTACATCGGGCATGAGGGCGATGCGCATCCGTGGCCGCTGGACGAGGAGGGGCGCGACATCTCCGTCTATTCGAACAACGCCTTCGGCGTCTCCTGGTTTTCGCCGCGGAACGCGGACCACAAGAGCTACCATATAATTAACGGCGATAACCGCTTTTTCGGCGTCTGGTGGCCGAAGGCGGAGCTCGGTGCCTACCATTTCAGCGAGACAGACCAGAAGTACGGGCGCAAGATCTGGCTCTGGGGACTCTCCCGCGCGGGCGGCATCTGGGAGGACCTCCTCACGGATGCCGACGGACAGTACGTCGAACTGCAGTCCGGCCGCGTCTTCCAGCAGCCGCAGGACGTCTGCTGGAAGACCCCGTTCGCCTATCCGACTTTCGTGCCGGGCACGACGGACGTCTTCGTCGAGAAGTGGGGCTTCGTGCGCGATCGAGCCGAGCTGGAGAAGCGCGCGAAGTCCGAAATTGCCGCGGACCGTCCGACGGAGTTTCCGGAGGACTTCGACTGGAACGGCGCCTACGGTCTCTGGATGAAGGCGCAGGCCGCCATCTTCGCGGGGCTCCGCCAGGGCGGCGTCCGCAAGGGCCTCTACAAGGACGACGCCGAGCGGCTTCTCCGCGAATCGCTGGCGAAGGACCCCTGCTTCTCCAAGTCGCTCGTCACGCTCGGCGGCCTGCTGACCGAGTTCGGACGCTTCGAAGAGGCTGTGCGGGTTCTTGACAAGGCCCTCGCCGTCAACACCTACGAGCCGGAGGCCAATTACCTCGAAGGCCTCGTCGCCTTTGAGACCGGCAAGCTGCCACGGGCGCGCGAACGCCTCGGTCTCGCCGCCTATTCGCCCGAGTTCCGCGCGGCGGCGCTGACGCTGGTCGCCAAGTCGCATGCGCGCGAGGGGAACTGGCGTCTCGCCGGAGACACGGCGGCGCGGGCGCTCGCAGCCAACGCCGAGGCGTGCGACGCGCTGTGGCTGCTCGGCGTTTCGCTGCGGAAGACGGGGCAGGTCGAGGCGGCGCGGCAGATCATCGCATCCGCGCTCAAGGACTTCCCGCTGTTCCATGCCTTCCGCTACGAGGCCGTGAAACTCGGGCTCGAGAGGGATTACAAGGTCAACGTGCGCAACCACGCGCCGAACGAAACTTACCTCGAGACGGCCGGACTCTATGAAAGTGCCGGGCTTGGGGATGAGGCGGAGAAGATCTACGGATCCGCGGCGAATTCGGTCGTCGCGGCGATTCGCGCGGCGTACCTGGGACGAGACGTGAAGGCCCTCGCTCGGGTGGCGGGACTGTCCGTCCGCTTCGCGTTCCCCTGGCGGCTCGAGACGCTGCCGGCGCTACGCTGGGCGTCCGAGAACGGCAACAGCTGGAAGTTCGACTACCTGCTTGCGCTTTTCCTGAACGCGAAGCTGCGGACGACGGAGGGTGACGTGCTCCTTGAGAAGTGCGCAGATCGGCCGGACGAGGCTGAGTTCTATCTTTACCGCGCGTCCCGCCGGACGGGCGCGGCGGCGCGTGCCGACCTGCGCGCGGCTGCGGCGATTGCGGACAGCTGGCGCGTGGGCCTTGCGCATGGCCGCACGTTTGCAGAGGAAGGCAACTGGGCGTCTGCGCGCGATGTGTTCAAGGGCTATCTTGCGCGCACGCCGGAGAACCCGGGCCTGCAGATCGCCTATGCCCGTGCGCTTGTCAAGACAGGTGCGCACGCCGAGGCGGTGAAGTTTCTCGAGAGGATCAACTTCCTGCCGAGCGAGCTCGGGGAACGTCCGCTGCCGCTCTATCAGGAGGCGCTTGTAACGTTGGCGGACGGGGCGCTCGCGAAGGGTGACGAGAAGTCTGCCGCGGAGTTCGTCCGCAAGGCGCTCAATCCGCCCGAGACGCTCGGATTGGGACGGCCCTTCAGTTGGGCCGGCGTAATCGCCGAGTGGCCTGCTCGCGTGCGAGACTTCTGCGAGAAGAAAAGCCTCAGATGACGGCGCTCGACTACATTCTGGACGGACTCGAGGCCGCGCTGGAACTCGAACGTGAGCTTGGTGTCCGCACGGTCGAGGTTGACCGCGGGCTGCTGGCGCCGGCGCCTCAGGCCGTTGCCTCGCGTCCACCGCCTCAGGTCTCGGCTCCTTCGGGGACGACGGCAGGACTTAAGACGAAAGACCTGGGACGCGAGACGCGGACAGGACTTGAGACGCGAGACGCGAGACCGGCGATGGGCGACCTCGTCTTCCTTCACGACCGGCCGCTCAGCCCGAAGGGCGTGGAGATGATGGCGAAGATCATCACGGCGCTCGGACGCACGGCGGAGAATTCGCCGATCGTGGTCGTGCCGCCTGTGCCGAAGAGGGCGAAGGTTCTCGTCGTCCTGGGCGGACGGGCGCTGAAGCTTTACTTCCCCGGGATGAAAGGTGAGCCCGGTCAGTGGACGAAGCTGCCGACGGGCGAGGACGTCCTCATCACCTATTCGCCGGAATACATCCTCCGCTTTGGTGCGGTGACGCCCGCCGTGCAGAAACTCAAGCAGGACATGTGGCGGAGCCTGAAGGCCGTCGCCCAGCGCCTGGCGCAAGGGCTCTGACACAATGAAGGGAATGCATCTGAAACGGCTGTGCAAGTAGCGGCTGGCGAAGGAACTGAAGGAAGAAAGGCAATATATGAGGAAGCTGATGTTGGCGGTTGGCATGGCGGTCGGTGCGGCGTTTGCGTCCGCGGCCGCAAACAATGGCATCAAGAGCGCAAACCTCGTCTACACGGTCTCGCCGCTGCAGCTTACGCTGACCTTTGACGACGGAATTAAGGATCATTACTCGATTGCCGTGCCGGAGCTTGAGAAGCGCGGCTGGAAGGGGCTCTTCTGCATTATCACCGACAAGGTCGGCACGGACGGGCACGTGACGTGGGACGACGTGCGCGACATGGTCAAGCGCGGACACGAGATCGCCGCCCATACGGTCTCGCACGTCGACCTGGCCGCGCTGGCCCGTGCCGGCAACACGAACGAAATCCGCCGGCAAGTCGCGGCGTGCTGCGAGAAGATCAAGACCGAGACGGGGGTGTATCCGCGGCTTCTCTGCCTGCCGTTCACGCGCTGGACGCCTGCGGTGGTCGACATCGCGAAGACCTGCGGTGTCGAGACGATGCTGGTGAATCGCAACTGCTTCGGTGACTTCGATCGCCGCGTCGACGCCACCATCGACGAGCTCCGTGCGCGGAACGCCGAGAGGACCGACTTCCTCGTGCACGGCATCCGTCCGGAAGGCGGCGGCTGGAAGCCGTTCGCGAGCGTCGAGGCGTTTTGCGGCTACCTGGACGACATCCGGGAGCAGGAGAAGGCGGGCAAGGTTTGCGTGTGTCCCTACGGTGGATTTTGATATAATCTGCGACTTCGGCTCCGCCTTCGCCTACCAGGATCATCCGAACGTGGAGGTCGTCGCGTGCGCCGAGCTGCTGCCCGAGAAGCTGAAGCTCCTGCAGGAGCGCGTGAAGGCGAAAAAGGCGTATCCGAGCTGCGAGGAGATGATCAGGCACGCGGGCGAGGACAAGCTGGAGGCGGTGTACATCGCGACGGACGCGCTGAGCCACTGCCGGCTTGCGATTCTGGCGCTCGAGCAGTAGTTAAAGGTAAGTGGTCGTGGTAAACAAAAATCGCGCCTCGAACGGGGCGCGGTTTTGCTTTGCTTGGCTCGGGTGGCTGGATTCGAACCAGCGACCAATTGATTAACAGTCAACTGCGCTACCACTGCGCCACACCCGAATGGTCAAGTGATGCGTAGTATATCATAATGGCTGGTGGAAATGCAAGGGGGTATGGTATAATACAGGGAAATGGGCGAAATATTCAAGCTGAAGTCGAAATTCAAGCCGACTGGAGACCAGCCGGAGGCGATCGCGGCGCTTTACGAGGGGCTGAAGCGCGGCGAAGATCGCCTCATCCTGCAGGGTGTCACGGGGTCGGGCAAGACCTTCACGATGGCGAATTTAATCGCCAAGTGGAATCGTCCGACGCTGATCCTGAGCCACAACAAGACGCTCGCCGCGCAGCTCTTCGCCGAGCTGAAGGAGTTCTTTCCCGAAAACGCCGTCGAGTACTTCATCTCCTACTACGACTACTACCAGCCCGAAGCCTACATCCCCCAGACCGATACCTACATCGAGAAGGACGCGTCCATCAACGAGGAAATCGAGCGTTACCGCCTTGCCGCGACAAATGCGCTCATCGCACGGAAGGACGTGATCGTCGTATCGTCCGTGAGCTGCATCTACGGGTTGGGGGAGTCGGATGAGTATAGGGACCTTACGGTCAAGGTCGAGGTCGGAGGTCTAGGTCGAGGAAGAAGTGGGGTCATCGCCGAGCTCGTTGAGGCGCAGTATACGCGGAATGACTTTGACTTCCAGCCGGGGACGTTCCGGGTGAGGGGCGACGTCCTGGACATCTTCCCTGCGTACGAGACGAAGGCGATTCGCGTCGAGTTTTTTGGCGATGACGTCGATTCGATAAGGGAGCTGGATCCACTCACGGGCAAATGTGGCGTCACGATGCCGACCGTCGTCATTACGCCCGCGAAGCAGTTTGTGATGGGCAAGGACCGTTTCGAGGCGGCGTTCAAGCGCATCGAGGCCGAGCTCGACGAACGGCTCAAGTTCTTCGCGTCCAAGGGGAAGCTCCTCGAGGCGCAGCGGCTTCGCGAACGCACCGAATACGACATCGAGATGATGCGCGAGCTCGGCTACTGCAACGGCATCGAGAATTACTCGAGGCCGCTCACGGGACGCGCCCCGGGTTCGGCGGGCGAGTGCCTCATAGACTACTTCCCGGACGACTTCCTCACCATCATCGATGAAAGTCACGTCTCGGTTCCGCAGATCCGCGCGATGTACAACGGCGACCAGGCGCGGAAGACGAAACTCGTCGACTACGGCTTCCGGCTGCCGAGCGCCAAGGACAACCGCCCCCTCACCTTCGACGAGTTTAACGCGAAGGTCAAGCAGATCGTCTACTGCTCGGCGACGCCGGGCGACTACGAGTATGGTGAGGCGAAGACGGTCGCCGAGCAGGTGATCCGGCCGACGGGACTCTTGGATCCCGAGATCGAGATCAGGCCGCTGAAGGGGCAGATCGATGATTTGATAGGGGAGATTGAGAAGGTTGTTAATGGTCCACGGAGTTCTTCTTCTACAAGCGGAAAGGATTCCGCTTCTCCACTGGGCGAGCGGGTTTTGGTGACGACGCTGACGAAGAGGTCGGCGGAGGATTTAAGCCAGTATCTGCACGAGGCGGGGATTCGCGTTGAATACCTGCACAGCGACATCGACGCGATCGAGCGCGTGGCGATTTTGCAGCGGCTTCGGAAGGGCGAGTTCGACGTCTTGGTGGGCATCAACCTGCTCCGGGAGGGACTGGACCTTCCGGAGGTTGCGCTTGTGGCGATTCTCGACGCGGACAAGGAGGGGTTCCTGAGGTCGACGACGTCGCTCGTGCAGACTGCGGGGCGCACGGCGCGGCATGAGAAGGGACGTGTCATTCTGTATGCCGACCATCAGACGGACGCGATCCGGGATTTGCTCAGGATCACGAGAGGGCACCGCGAGAAGCAGATTAAATATAACGAAGAGCATGGGATTACGCCGCATTCGGTGAAGAGGGCGATCAATGAGTCGGCATATGTCTTTAAGTCGAAATCGGGAGTCGAAGTCGTACAGCGGACGGGTTCGTCTTCTGTCTCGGGTCGAGAGTCCTCGCCGGCTGACTTGATTGCCGAACTCACGAAGGACATGCTGGAGGCGGCGGACAACCTGGAGTTTGAGCGGGCGGCGTATCTTCGTGATCAGATCAAGGAGCTGAAGAAACGCAAATGAGGACGGTGTCGTTCGTGAAGTGGAAGTTCAACCGGATGCTGGCGGCGGGATCGGTCCCCATGGTCGCGAAGGACCGCAATCGCGGGAAGCGCATTCTCGATCTGGCGATCATTGTTTTTCTTGCGCCGATCTGGATCCCGGTCGCGGCGCTCGTCGCGCTTGCGGTCTGGATGAACCTGGGGTGGCCTATCCTATTTACACAGGACAGGGCAGGACTGAACGGACGACCATTCACGCTCTACAAGTTCCGGACGATGCGCGCGGGAGAGGGGACGGACGAGGAACGGCTGACGCGTCTCGGGCGGTTCCTCCGCGCGGCGTCGCTGGACGAGCTGCCGGAGCTTTGGAACGTCGTGAAGGGCGAGATGTCGCTCGTGGGGCCGCGTCCGCTACCCGTCCGCTATTTGCCGCGCTACACGTCCGAGCAGAACCGTCGGCACGAGGTGCTGCCGGGGATCACGGGCTGGGCGCAGGTGCACGGGCGGAACGCGCTCGACTGGGAGACGAAGTTCCGCTATGACGTCGATTACGTGGACGGCCGGTCGACGTGGCTCGATTTCAAGATCCTCTGGATGACGTTCTGGCAGGTGATTGCCGCGAAGAATATCTCGCACGACGGCGAAGCGACGATGAGCGAGTTTGGAGCATAGTGCCTGATGCTTGGTGCCTCGTGCGATTAGATTTGGTATAATTATAGGACAAGGAGAGATTGTCATGGCGTATTCTAAAGCGGAACTGGGCGCGGAATTTTGGATGCTGACGAAGGGCATCTTGCAGGATGCGACTGTCGACACGATCGGCAGCATTCTCCGGGCGTTCCGCGGACTCAAGTGAGCCACGCGGCATGAAGCTCGAGAACATTCGCAATTTCTGTATCATCGCCCATGTCGACCATGGGAAGACGACGCTTTCCGACCGCATTCTCGAACTGACCCACGCGATCAGCGCGCGCGAGCTCAAGGAGCAGACGCTCGACGCGATGGACCTCGAGCGCGAGCGCGGCATCACGATCAAGTCGCATCCCGTCTCGATGCACTACGAGGCAAAGGACGGCAAGACCTACCTCTTCAACCTCCTGGATACGCCCGGTCACGTCGACTTCGCCTACGAGGTCTCGCGCTCCATGGGCGCGTGCGAGGGGGCGCTCCTCGTCGTTGACGCCGCGCAGGGCGTCGAGGCGCAGACGGTCGCCAACACCTACTTCGCACAGGACGCGAAGCTCGAGATCGTGCCGGTCCTCAACAAGGTGGACCTGCCGGGCGCGGACGTGAAGGAGGTCTCGCGCGAGGTCGAGGACATTCTCGCGATTCCGATGGACGATCCGCTCCTGGTCTCCGCGAAGACGGGCGTCGGGTGTCCGGACGTCCTCGAGGCGATCGTCAAGCGCATCCCGCCGCCGGAGACGAGGGGGACGGATGCGCCGCTGAGGGCGCTCGTCTTCGACTCGGTCTTCGACGAGTTCCGCGGCGTCATCACCTACGTGCGCGTGATGGACGGGTCGATTTCCGCCGGACAGAACGTGACGTTCATGGGCTCGCGCGTCTCGACGACCGTCCATGAGGTCGGCATCTTCTCGCCGACGAAGAAGCCCGTCCAGTGGCTTTCGGCGGGCGAGGTCGGCTACATCGTCGGCACGGTGAAGGATCCGAGCGAGATCAAGATTGGCGACACGGTGACGACGTCGAAGCTCGGCGCGACGGAGCCCTTGCCCGGCTTCCACGACATTCATCCGACCGTGTTCTGCGGCATCTATCCGATGTCGACGGACGAGTTCCAGAAGGTCGAGGCGGGCCTGGAGAAGCTGCATCTCAACGACTCGGCGTTCACGTTCCACCACGAGAGTTCGCTCGCGCTCGGCTTCGGCTTCCGCTGCGGGTTCCTCGGTCTTCTCCACATGGAGATTGTGCAGGAGCGCCTCCGCCGCGAGTTCGGGCTCGACATCATTTCCACCTCGCCGGGCGTCGTCTACAAGCTGAAATTGAAGAGCGGCGAGGAGAAGGACCTCGACAATCCGCTGCAGATGCCCGATCCGTCCGTCCTCGAGACGATTTCCGAGCCGATCCTCAAGGCGCGCATCATCACGCCGTCGGAGGCGATCGGCGACGTGATGCGCATCGTGATGGACCGTCGCGGGATGGTTGAGGGCACGGAGACGATCGACGCGAAGCGCGTGATGCTGCATTGCATGCTGCCTCTCAACGAGATCCTGATCGACTTTCACGACACGCTCAAGTCCGTCTCGCACGGCTATGCGTCGATGGACTACGAGCCGGCGGGCTACCAGGTGTCGGACATCGTGCGGATGGACATTCTCCTCAACGGCGAGACGGTGGACGCGTTCGCGTCGATGGTGCACCGCGACAAGGCGCGCACGCGCGGCATCCAGATGTGCAAGGCGCTCGCGGAGACGATTCCGCCGCACCAGTTCAAGATTCCGGTGCAGGCGGCGATCGGGCGCGAGATCATCGCGCGCGAGGACATCCGTCCGTTCCGCAAGGACGTCCTCGCCAAGCTCTACGGCGGCGACGTGACGCGCAAGATGAAGGTCCTCGAGAAGCAGAAGCGCGGCAAGGCGCGCATGAAGGAGTTCGGGCACGTCAACGTGCCGCAATCTGCCTTCATTGCCGTCCTGAAGGGGACGATTAAGGAACACTGATTTTGGTATAATACGCTTTTAAAGGAGACTCGAAGGAAGTGAAGAAGTTTCTGAGTGCAAATGAGGCGGTCGCCCATGCGGCGGCGCAGGCGGGGTGCGTGGTGGCGTCGGCCTATCCGGGGACGCCCTCGACCGAGATTCTCGAGAACATCGCGAAGTTCAAGGACACGATCAGGTGCGAGTGGGCGGTGAACGAGAAGGTCGCCGTCGAGACCGCGGTCGGAGCTTCCATGGCCGGTGCGCGCGCGCTGACGGCGATGAAGCACGTCGGCCTCAACGTGGCGATGGATCCGCTCATGACGTTCACCTACGTCGGGCCGCTCGGCGGGTTCGTCCTCATTTCCGCGGACGACCCCGGCATGCACAGCTCACAGAACGAGCAGGACAACCGCAACCTCGCGAAGTTCGCGCGCGCGCTGCTCCTCGAGCCGGCCGACTCGCAGGAGGCGTATGACATGACGGTGAAGGCGTTCGAGCTTTCCGAGAAGTTCCAGGTGCCGGTCATTATCCGCCTCACGACGCGCACGAGCCACAGCTCGTCCATGGTTGAGCTCGGCGACTTCAGCCCGAAGCCGCATCCGCTCATCCCGTACGTGAAGAACATCCAGAAGAACATTCCGGTGCCGGCGTTCGCGCCGACGCAGCGCCTGAACGCGCAGAAGCGCACGGCGGCGATGGAGAAGATGGCCTGCACGTCGAAGTTCAACAAGATTGTGAAGCCCGCGAAAGGCGTCAACGTCTCCGCGAAGGCGAAGGGCCTCGGCATCGTGACGAGCGCCGTCGCGTACCAGTACGTCCGTGAGATCTTCCCGGACTGCAACATCCTGAAGCTTGGCTGGACGAATCCGCTGCCGAAGGCCCTGGTCGAGAAGTTCGCGAAGAGTGTGAAGAGGCTGCTCGTCGTCGAGGAGCTCGATCCATTCCTCGAGGATCAGATCAAGGCGATGGGCATCAAGGTCGTTGAGCACAAGACCGAGCTCAATATGCTTGAGCTCAACGCCGACCGCCTGCAGAACCTACGCCATGAGATCCTGAAGGACGTCCCGAAGGCGAAGGTGCACAAGGCGGATGCGACGTTGCCGCGTCGTCCGCCGGTGCTGTGCTCTGGGTGCGGACACCGCGGCGTTTTCTACGTCCTGCACAAGCTCGGGGCGACGGTGACGGGCGACATCGGTTGCTACACGCTTGGCGCGTTTCCGCCCCTCAATGCGATGGACTCGACCATTTGCATGGGTGCGTCGATCGGCAACGCGGCGGGCATGAAGAAGGCGGGCCTCAAGGGGCGCATCTGCGCGGTTCTCGGCGACTCGACGTTCTTCCACAGCGGCATGACGGGCATTCTCTCGGCGCTCTACAACGGGACGCCGGTGACGACGATCGTTCTCGACAACCGCATCACCGGCATGACGGGCCATCAGGACAATCCGGGCTCCGGCAAGACGCTGGACGGTAACCCCGCGCCGGTCGTCGAAATCGACGCGATCGCCAGGGCGTGCGGCTATTCGCGCGTCGTGACGGTGTCGGCGGACGATCTTGTGGCGTTGGAGAAGACGCTTGCAGAGGCGATGGACTCGAACGAGCCCGCGCTTGTCATCGCCTATGCGCCGTGCCGCATCGCGGCGAAGCTCACGAAAGAAGGGCTTTGCGAAGTCGACGAGGCCAAGTGCAAGGCCTGCGGCGCGTGCTTCAAGATGGGCTGCCCCGCGATGACGCGCGGCAAGGAAATCCGCCAGGGATTCTTCCAGATGAAGATCGACGCGTCGCTCTGCGCGGGCTGCAAGCAGTGCTCGCAGGTCTGCAAGTTCGGCGCGATCAAGAGAGTGCGGTGAGAGAGCTGTTAGCGAATGTGCACAAGATTTGCCTAAGGCCGAAAAGGGACTACAGCGTCCGCAAGCACCATCCATGGGTTTTTAGCGGGGCAATAGCGGACGTTGCCTTTGCTGGAAGCGGAAAGGATTCCGCTTCCCCACTCTCTGGCGAGACGGTCGAGGTCGTAAGCGCCGAAGGCGAGACGCTCGGGTACGGCAGCTATTCGCCGGCGAGCCAGATTCGTGTCAGGATGCTGTCGTTTGACCCGAAGAGGGTCCCGGACGGCGCTTTCGTCGCTGAGCTGGTTGCGCTGTCGATTTCGCGCCGTGCGGCTTTTTTTGCGCCGGAGTCGACGACAAATGCCTGTCGCGTGATCAATGCCGAATCCGACGGACTCCCCGGCGTGGTTGCCGACTATTACAACGGACATGTCATCTGCCAGTTCACAAGCGCGGGCGCGGAGCGTTGGAAGGACGAGATTGTCCAGTCGCTGATGGCGAACTTCCCCGCAGGGGCCGCGCCCTTGTCCGTTTCCGCGCGCACGGACGTTGATGTGCGGGCGAAGGAAGGCTTGAAGTGTTTGGAAGGATTGGAATGTTTGACCGGCGAAGAGCCGCCGGAGCTGATTGAGATCAAAGAGGGGGACATTCGGTATTTTGTCGATGTGCGCAAAGGACACAAGACCGGCTTTTACCTTGATCAGCGCGACGCGCGGGCCGCGGTGGGGGCGTTTGCGAAGGGCCGCGAGGTGCTCAACTGCTTCTGCTACACGGGCGGGTTCGGTCTCGCGGCCGCGGCGGGCGGTGCGAAGCACGTGACGCAGGTCGACATCTCCCGCGACGCGCTGGAGCTTGCGCGGCGCAATGCCGAGCTGACGTTTGGCGGAGGGCCTGAGGCTAAAGACGGGAGGCGGTTTGACTTTGTCGAGGCGGATGTCTTCCAGTATTTGCGCAGGTGCCGCGACGAGGGGAAGGCGTTCGACCTTGTCGTCCTTGATCCGCCGAAGTTCGCGGCGACCAAGTCGCAGGTCGAGAAGGCGGCGCGGGGCTATAAGGACATCAATCTCCTCGCGATGAAGCTCTTGAGGCCGAACGGGATCCTGGCGACGTTCTCCTGCTCGGGCGCGATGACGTCCGACCTGTTCGACAAGGTGCTCGCGGAGGCGGCGGTCGACGCGCGTCGTGACTTTCAGATGGTCGGGCGGACGCGTCAGGGCGCGGATCATCCCGTCGCGCTGAACTTTCCGGAAGGTTTGTATCTCAAAGGAGTCATTTTAAGGAGGTTGTCATGAAAAAGCCGTTAGCTGTTAGCGGCTGGCTGTTGGCCTTTGGCGTTTGTCTGACGTCTGGCTGCAAGTCTGCGGAGGAGAAGGCCAACGCGGATGCGGAGACGGTGAAGGTGCTGATGATTGGCAATAGCTTCTCCATCTGCGTGCTCAACCACCTGCCCCTGCTGGCGGAGGACCGCGGCGTCAAGCTGAACATCGGCTCGCTCTACATCGGCGGCTGCACGCTGGAGCGCCATTGGGCGAACGTGACCAACACGGCCGCCGACTTCCGTCCCTACGCCTACGACCTGTACGACCGCGGCAAGCGCATCGTCTTTCAGTCGCACCGCAACCTCCGCGAAGTCGTTGCGGGGACGAAGTGGGACATCATCACCATCCAGCAGGGCAGCCACGAGAGCTGGCGGAAGGAGTCCTACCATCCGTACGGCGACAACCTGGTCACGAAGATCCGCGAACTCGCGCCGCAGGCGAAGATCGTTGTCCAGGAGACTTGGAGCTACACGCCTTGGGACAAGCGGCTCGCGAAGTGGGGGATTGACCAGAATGGAATGTACGCGAAGCTGCATGCGGCTTACGGCGACTTTGCGAAGCAGTACGGGCTGCAGGTGATTCCCTTCGGAACGGCCGTGCAAGCCTGGCGCCGCCAGCTGCCGGTCAAGTACGGGGAGAACTCGCTCGGAGGGGATGTCGTGGGCGGCGGCTACGAGGATCCGAAGGATCATTTCAAGCGGAACGCGGAGAATAAGTGGGTGCCGAACTGCGATGTTTTCCATCTCGGACGGAGGGGCGAGTACTTCCAGGCGCTCGTGTGGGCGAAGGCCCTCTTCGACGTCGACGTCTCCGAGGTCGGCTACAAGCCTGACTACGTGACGGACGATGAGGCGGCACTCATGAAAAAGATTGCGATGGAGGTGAAGTGAAATGAGCGCACTGGCGATTCTCCTTGCTGCGGCGGAACTGGCGCTACCGGTCGCCGAGGTGTCGGAACGGCCGGACTTCCGGCAGAAGGTCTATCCCGGGAAGATCGTCGCCATCCAGAAGGTGGACGTCGTGCCGCAGGTCTCTGGCGAGATCCGCGAGGTCTGCTTTCAGGACGGCTCGCAGGTCAAGGCTGGCGACGCGCTCTACCGGATCGATCCCGTGAAGTATGAGGCGGCGGTGAAGAACGCCGAGTCGAAGCTGGCGGAGATGAAGGCGAATGTCAAGTACGCGGAGCTCTCCTACGAGCGGCACAAGAAGCTGCTGGAGACGCGCGCCGTGTCGCTTGACGCCGTCGACAACGCGCTGTCGCAGCGCGACAGTTCGCGCGCGGCATTTGCCGCGGCGCAGGCGGAGCTCGTGGCGGCAAAGGATGACCTTGAGCACTGCACGATCGTGGCGCCGATCGCGGGCAAGCTGGGCACGACGCAGAAGACGAAGGGCAACTACGTCAACAAGGGCGCGGAGACCCTGGTCACGCTCGTCCAGCAGGATCCGATCCGCGTCCGCTTCTCGATGTCCAACCGCGAGCTCCTCGAGCTCTTCCGCGCCAAGTGGTCCACGAGCCGCGAGAACGCGGTCATCGACCTGACGCTGGCGGACGGCGAGACGAAGGTGACGGGCGGCATGACGGAGTACATGGAGAACGCCGCGGACGAGTCGACGGACACGGTGCAGATCTATGCGAAGTTCGAGAATCCGCAGAAGCTCCTTAAGGTCGGCGGCACGGTGATGGTGACGGTATCCTCGAAGGCGGGCGTGATGCGTCCGGCGATTCCGCCGACGGCTATCCTGCAGGACACGCAGGGCCCGTACGTCTGGGTGCTGGACGACGGGGGAAAGGCTGAGCGGCGCACGATTGCGCGCGGTGACCTCGTCGGGGACTTCGTCTTCATTGAGAAGGGGCTCAAGGTCGGCGAGCGGATCGTCGCGGACGGTGCGCACCGCGTGCGCAAAGGGATGGTCGTTAAGGCTGCGCCTTGATCAGCGATAAGCGATAATTTAAGATGAGGTCGATCTCCCAGGTTTTCATCGAGCATCCGAGGGCGGCGTGGGTCGTCTCGATCCTGATTGCGCTCTGCGGCGGCATCTGCCTCTCGCGCATGCCGGTCGCGGAGTATCCGAACATCACGCCGGTGACGATCACGGTCTCGTGTACGTACACGGGCGCCGGCACGAAGGACCTCTCGGATTCCGTCGCGACGATCCTCGAGGACGAGATCAACGGCGTCGAGGACATCTGGTACTACAAGTCAAACTGCTCGAACAAGGGTCTCTACAACTGCTACTGCACGTTTCGTCCGGGGACGCCGTCCAACGTGGCGCTCATGAACGTCCAGAACGCCGTGAAGCGCGCCGAGCCGAAGCTGCCGACGGAGGTGACGCAGAATGGCATCACGGTCAAGAAGCGTCCCGAAGACCGCATGGTCATGTACTGCTTCCTCACGGACGGGCGCGAGATGGACATCATGGAGCTCTCCAACTTCGTCGAGAAGCAAGTGGCGGACGCGATCGCGCGCCTGGACGGCGTCGGCCAGGTCGAGACCTCGGGGCGCACCTACTCGATGCGCATCTGGCTCGATCCGATCCGTCTCGCGGGGCTCAACATCCAAATCTCCGAGATCAAGAGCGCGATCGAGAGCCAGAACATCCAGGCCGCCGCGGGTACGGTCGGCGGCGAGTACGCGAACAAGTATCTGACCTTCAAGCTGAACGTGCGGGGACGGCTCAAGACGAAGGAGGAGTTTGAGAACATCGTCATCCGCTCGAATCCGGAGACAGGCGCGCAGGTCCTGGTGAAGGACGTTGCGCGCGTCGAGCTCGGTTGCAAGGGCTACACGATCCGCTCGCGCTTCAACGAGCATCCAGTCGTCTACCTCGAGGTCTACAAGTCGCCGGACGCGAACTCGGTCGAGACGGCGGCGCGCGTGAAGGCCGAGGTCGACAAGTGGATCGGGCGCATGCCGGCGGGCGTGCAGGGCGTGCTGGCGGACGACTCGACTGCGTTCACGCTCGTCTTCCTGAAGGAGACATTCAAGACGCTCGTCATCGCCTTGATCCTCGTCATTCTCATCACCTACCTCTTCCTTCAGGACTGGCGGGCGACGTTTGTGCCGGCGATCGCAATCCCGATTTCGCTGCTCGGCGCGTTCGCCTTCCTCTATCCGATGGGCTACACGCTGAATGTGCTGACGATGTTCGGGCTCATCCTCGTCATCGGCTCGCTGGTGGACGACGCGATTGTTGTCGTGGAGAATTGCCAGGCGCTGATGATCCGCGAGGGCCTGTCGCCGAAGGAGGCGGCCTCGAAGTCGATGGGACAGATCACGGGCGCGATCATCGCGACGACGCTCGTGACGGTCGCGTGCTACCTGCCGCTCGCGTTCTACTCGGGCATGACGGGCATGATGTACGTGCAGTTCGCGGTGACGATGTGCATCGCGCTGTTCCTGTCGACGGTCGTCGCGCTCGTCCTCTCGCCGGTCCTCTGCGCGTACATGCTCCGTCCGCCGAAGGCGCGGCGCTTCGACCTGTTCCGGCCGTTCAACGCGACGCTGGACGCCTCGCGCGGGATCTATCTCGTCTTCGTCCGCTTCTTCGTCCGCCGCGCGTTCCTGACGGTGTTCGTTCTCGTCGCGGTCGCCGCGGTGCTGTGGTGGATCTCGGGGCGCGTCCCGACGACGTTCCTCCCCAAGGAGGACCGCGGCTACATCAGCTGGTACGCGCGTCTCGCTGAAGGGCAGTCGCTGGACCGCACGATCGAGGTGACGGACGCGCTGCACGACATCGTGACGACGATTCCGGGCATTCAGTCAATGTCGTCCCGCTGCGGGTCGAACGGTATGTGGGGCTCGGGCGAGAACCTCTGCGGCGGTCTCATCCGCCTCGATCACTGGGACGACCGCGGCACGGATCCGGAACTGCAGATTGACTTCATCATGAACCGGCTCCGCGCGGAGACGGCGAAGATCCCGTCGGCCGAGTTCTTCTTCAGCCAGCCGGCGGCGATCAAGGGCCTCGGCGGGTCGGCGGGCGTCGGCTTCAACTTCTGCTCAATCACGGGCTGCGAGCCGGAGGAGCTGCTTGTGGCGGTTGAGGACTTCCTTCAGGCGCTTCGGGAGAATCCGAAGGTGCATTCGGCCGTCCACGGTTTCACCTGCGCGACGCCGCAGCTCGAGCTCAAGCTGGACCGAAAGAAGGCGGAGATGCTGGGGCTGACGCCGAAGGTTGTGTTCTCCACGCTGCAGAACAAGCTTGCGTCCTTCTACGTGAACGACTTCAACCTGAAGGGCGGCGTCTACCAGGTGAAGCTGCAGAACGATCCCGACTTCCGCGGAGGCGTTGCGGACGTCGAGGCGATCCGCATCCCGACGCCGACCGGCGAGTCCGTACCGCTCTCGTCCATCGGCCGCCTCGAGTACGTCGGCGGCACGCGCGAGACGATGAGCTACAACAAGATGCTGGCGGCGTGGTTCGACGTGAACCCCGAGCCGGGCGTGTCGTCATCTGAGCTGATGAATCTTGTCGAGACGATGCCAAAGCCGAAGGGCTTCGACATTGAGTGGGGTCCGGTGCAGCTGCAGGAGAAGGAGAACGAGGGCCGTCTCTTCTGGCTGATGGCGCTCGCGATGCTCTTCGCCTACCTCTTCCTTGTGGCGCAGTACGAGAGCTGGACGATTCCGACCTCGGTGATGCTGTCGGTCGTCTTCGCGCTGACGGGCGCGTATCTCGCGCTGTGGCTCACGGGTACGCAGTCGTCCGTCTACGCGCAGCTCGGCTGTGTGATGCTGATCGGCCTCGCGGCGAAGAACGCGATCCTGATGGTCGAGTTTTCAAAGCAGGACCACGAGGCGGGGCGGAAGATCAACGTGGCGGCGATGAACGGCGCGAACCTCCGCTACCGGGCCGTGCTGATGACGGCGTGGAGCTTCATCATCGGCGTGCTGCCGCTCGTCTTCGCGCACTCCGCCGGCGCGGGCGCGATGCGCGCGATCGGCATCTGCACGATGGGCGGCATGCTCGCGGCGACCTTCGTCGGCATCGTCTTCGTTCCCGCGCTCTACGCGCTCTTCCAGCGTCTCCGCGAGCGCGTCAAGGAGTGACAAATTTGGTATAATACGACTTTACAAGGAGATAAAAAGAAAATGAGACCTGTTGTTCTGATTATTCGCGATGGCTGGGGCGTGAACGCGCGCAAGGAGGGGAATTCGGTGTACGGGGCGAAGACGCCCGTCATCGACCAGATCCGCGCGCGCTATCCGCATTGTCTGCTGGACTGCTGCGGCGAGGCGGTGGGGCTGCCGGACGGCTACCAGGGCTCGTCCGAGGTCGGTCACCTCAACATGGGCGCGGGGCGCATCGTCGTGCAGGAGCTGAAGCGCATCGACGACGGTCTTTCGTCTGGCGAGCTCTTCGAGTCTCCGAAGTGGAAGAACCTCATCGCGAACTGGAAGAAGAACAACTCGCAGTTCCACTTCTTTGGGCTCTTGCAGGACGAGGGCGTCCATGCCCACCAGGAGCACCTCTTCAAGCTGATGAAGCGCGCGCGCGCCGAGTTCCCCGAGGGAAAGATTGTGGTGCATCCGTTCCTGGACGGGCGTGACACGCCGCCGCGCTCGACGCTTGAGTACATCGCGCGCCTCAAGACCGAGCTCGCATCGGTCGGGAACGCCGTAATCGGCACGGCGATGGGCCGCTACTACGGCATGGACCGCTCGAAGAACTACAAGCTGACGAGCGAGGCCTACAACTGCATCGTC
>CADAKF010000002.1:50331-79535 GCA_902788415.1 uncultured bacterium | reverse complement strand
GAACTGGAAGGTGACGAAGATGGCCGTCGCGTTCCCCGAGTCGAACGCGATCATGGTGACGGCGCCGCGCATCATCCTCGACGCATGCGAGAAGTCCATAGCCGAACTCGACATCGAGGCGCCGCAGGTCTACATCGAGGCGCGGTTCATCGAGCTCGGCAACACGGCTTCGCACAAGGTTGGCATCGACTGGTCGATGCTGGACGGTATGACGGGCACCGCGACGCTCGGCGGCGGCGTTCAGCAGCATACCATCGGGCGTGGCGTGAAGAACTATACGCGGACCATCAAGAGTAAAACCGAAGGAGAGACGTCATACAGTCTTGTGGGTGGCACGGACGCTGGCACCGGCGGAACCTATGTCGGCGGAAGCGACGGCGACATCTCCTACTTCAACGGAACGCTCAACTTCTCACAGATGTCGCTGACGCTGCGCGCGCTTGACGCGACGGAAGACGCGAAGACGTTCTCCAATCCGAAGATCATCGTTTCCAGCGGCAAGAAGGCGATGGTTGACATGACGACGAAGTATCCGAACGTCAAGGTGGCCGCAAAGCGCACGACCGGCACGAGCGATTCCGTTGACATTGCCGCGGAAATGGCGCCTATTCCCGGAGAGGACAAGATGATGTTCGCCCAGGAGGCGTTCTTCAGCTGGGGTATCTCGCTGGAGGTGACGCCTCGAATCGGCACGAACGGGCTTATCAACGTCTCGATCGTCCCGACCATCTCTTCGCGTGAAGACTGGGTCGAGACGGGGTCGACCGAAGAAGAGGGGACGATCTCCTCGAAGTATCCGGTCATCAAGGTGCAGCGCCTCATCAGCGAGTTCAATCTTGCGAGCGGCACGACGGCGGTGATCGGCGGTCTGTCGGTCACCGACGAGCGGCAGGTCGACAACGGCATTCCCCTCTTGCGGGACATTCCGTGGATCGGGCCGCGGCTGTTTGGCTCGATGGTGCGCATCAAGGAGCAGAAGGAGATCGTCGTCTTCGTGACGGTGGGGCTCGTCGATCCGCATGCGGTCGCTCCGGACGCGGGGCTGCCGAAGAACGCCATCCTTGGGCGTCAGTATACGAAGGGCCAGAAGCTTGAGCCGGGTGACCGTCCTGAGAAGAACATGGAAGGGATCGATTCTCTTGACATGCGCCTCCTGGAAGAACAGGCGAAGGATCCGCTCAAGACCCAGAAGACGAGCTTTAACTTCAGCGATTATCTTCCGTTTACCAAGGATCCGGACTACAACAAGGATAAAAAATGGAGGCAATACTGATGGTCGGTGCGGCGCTTCTCGCGGGCGCGGCGTTTGCGGACAAGGTCACGCTCAAGTCGGGTTCGTTCCTGACGGGCGAAGCAGGACTCATCCAGGAGGGCAAGCTCCTCTTTAAGTCGGATGACCTCGGCGATCTCAAGATTGACATCGCTAACATCAAGTCCATTGACGCGGCGAAGAACCACGTTGTCCAGTACAACGACAACTCGACCGAGGAGAAGATTCTCAACATCAAGGATGGCGAGTTGTATGATGGTAAGGGCAAGCTCGACATGGCGAACGTGAAGGCGACCGATCCGACCATGGAGACCTGGCACGGCAGCGTCCATGTCGGTTTCAACGCCACGCGCGGCAACACCTACGAGGACAACGCCGCGATTGAGGCGAACGTGAACCGCCGCTGGGAGAAGGATCGCCTGAACGCCGACTTCGGCTACTACTACGGCAAGCAGGGCAAGACCGGTGCGGGGAGGGAGAAGACCGAGGACCGCTGGGCGATCGCGGCCAAGCACGACCACTTCTGGACCGCAGGCGCGTACAACTATGAGGACCTCAAGTGGGAGCGTGACGTGATCCAGGACTTGAACGCCCGTTATCGCGTTGGCCTCGGTGGCGGCTACCAGTGGCTTGACAACAGCGTCTTCGAGTCCACCGGCAAGTGGAGCTTCAACCAGGAGCTCGGCGTCAACTACATCAACGAAGATTACGAGAACAATGACGACGAGAAGTCGGATGGCTTCTGTGCGCTCCGCTACGGACACCACCTCAACTACATCCCGAAATGGACCGACGGCCTCAAGTTCTTCCACAACCTTGAGATCCTGCCGGAGGTCGACGAATGGGAGAAATTCCTCGCCAATGCCGATGTTGGCTTCACCACGAAGCTCATCTACGACTTCGACCTGATCGCGAAGATCGAGTGGGACTACAACTCGCAGCCCGCGAACGACCGCAAGAAGAGCGATTACCGCTATATCGTCGGTCTTGGCTACGTCTGGTAAGTTGGCTGTTAGCTGTTAGCCGTTAGCGTTTAGCTAGCCGCCAACCGCTAATCGCTAATCGCTAAATGCGAATTGCAATCGCATATCCGCCATTGAAGAGTGAGAAGGGCGTTGCTCTTCTCACTCAAAACCGTCAGTTCCAGTGGTTTTCACGCCCGACCTACATCTTCCCCGTCGTTCCCGCGACCGCGGCGACGATGTTGAAGAAGGCGGGGCACGAGGTCCTGTTCCTCGACGGAATCGCCGCGGAACTCACGCTGGAGGAATTTGACGCCCGTCTCGCCGCGTTCAAGCCCGACTACGTTGTCCTTGAGACGAAGACGCCCGTTGTCAAGCGCCATTGGGCGTGGATTGCCGCGCATGACTACAAGGTCATTATGGTCGGCGACCATGTGACGGCGCTGCCGCAGGAATCGATTGAAAAGCCGGGCGTGTGGGCGATCATCCCCGGTGGCGACTGGGACTACGGGCTTCTCGACTTCCTGAACGGCGACCGGCACCAGGGTGTCTATCCGTTTGCGCTCCGCGATTCGCTCCAGGACCTCCCCTGGATTGACCGCGACCTCGTCCATTGGGAGCTTTACGCGAAGAAGAACGGCAACTTCCGCCGCACGCCCGGAACTTATATCATGTCCGGCCGTGACTGCTGGCATGCGAAGTGCACGTTCTGCAGCTGGACGACCCTTTATCCGAAGTACCGCACGCGCGATCCGATTGATGTCGTGAACGAGATCGAGATGCTCGTCGACAAGTACGGCATCAAGGAGATCATGGACGACTCGGGGTCCTTTCCGGTCGGTGCATGGCTCACGACCTTCTGCAACGAGATGATCCGCCGCGGACTTCCGAAGAAGGTCCGGATCGACTGCAACATGCGCTTCGGACGCCTTACGTACGCGGATTATTGCCTGATGCGCAAGGCCGGTTTCCAGTTTGTCCTCTTTGGCGTGGAATCCGCGAATCAGGAGACGCTCGACCGCTTCTGCAAGTGCCTAAAGGTCGAGGATGTCCTCACGGGCTGCGAGGCGGCGCACCGGGCTGGCCTCAACGTGCACGTTACCTTCATGTTCGGACACGCATGGGAAGGTCCGAGGGAAATCGCCAATACAGTTGCGCTTGCGCGCAAGCTTCTGGCGAAAGGGTGGGCGTCGACCCTTCAGTGCACGCTCACGATTCCCTATCCGGGGACGCCGCTTTTCAAGGAGCTCGAGGCGAACGACGGACTTGTCACGAAGGATTGGGACGAGTATGACATGCGCCGTGCGATTACCAAGACGCCGCGTGTCTCCGAGGCGGAGATCAAGTGCGCGATTCAGGAGGTCTACCGCGGCTTCCTGCAGCCGGGGGCGCTTTGGCATCGCCTGACCTCCACCCGTACGCTTTTTGATCTTGGTTTCTATTATCGCGGGATCCGCTCGCTGATCGGGCATCTCGTCGACTTCAAGGCATAGAAAGGGTTCGTTCACATGAATGGTGCGATTCTGCTGCTGATTGTCTCGGCGTGTTTTCTCGTCGGCTACCTCGTCTACGCGAGGTGGGTCGCCGGCAAGCTCGGGGTCGATCCGTCGAAGCCGACTCCGGCGATCACGAAGGAGGACGGCTGCGACTACGTGCCGGCGCATCCGACGGTTCTCTTCGGGCACCACTTCGCCGCGATCGCGGGGGCGGGTCCGATCGTGGGGCCGGTGCTGGCGGCGGAGTTCGGTTGGGCGTCGGTCGCGCTCTGGATCGTCCTCGGCTGCATCTTCATCGGCGCGGTGCACGATATGATCGCGCTGTTCCTCTCGGTCCGGCACGAAGGTGAGTCGATCGGCACGGTGATCGGGACAATCCTCGGGAAGCCTGGGAAGGTCATGTTCCTCCTCTTCAGCTGGTCCGCGCTCGTCCTTGTCGTCGCGGAGTTCAACCGGCAGATCGCGGGCACGTTTGTCGCGGATCCCGCAATCGCGACGGCATCCCTCCTCTTCATTGCGGAGGCGGTGCTCTTTGGATTCTGCGTCTATCGCTGGAAGATGTCCGTCCTCGTCGCCTCGCTCATCTTCGTTCCCGTCATGTTCGCGTTCGTCTGGATCGGCAACGTCATTCCGCTTGACCTTGTGAAGATGTTCGGACTTACGAAGGAGACGACGTCGCTCGTTTGGACGCTCATCCTGATCGCCTACTGTTTCTTTGCGTCCACCTGTCCGGTGCAGTACCTCCTGCAGCCGCGCGACTACCTGAACGCCTATCTCCTTTACGCGATGATGCTGCTCGGCTTCCTTGGCGTCTTTACGCGATGATGCTGCTCGGCTTCCTTGGCGTCTTCGTCGCGCATCCGACGCTGCACATCGACGCATTCGCGGGTTTCTCGGCGGTCGGCCGCGCGGGCACGAGCGATCTTCTCTTCCCGTTCCTGTTTGTCACGGTCGCGTGCGGCGCATGCTCGGGTTTCCATGCGCTCGTTGCGTCGGGGACAAGTTCCAAGCAGATCTCGAACGAGCGCTCGATCCGTCCGATCGCCTACGGCGGCATGCTTCTGGAGGGCGTCCTCGCGATCATCGCCCTGATCGGCGTGGCGGGCACCTACCTCTCGCAGCAGGAGTATGTGACGGCGATTCAGGGCATGGAGCCGGTGCAGATGTTCGCCTCGACGATTGCCGGCTTCTGCGTGAAGATCGGCATCCCGCAGCGCATAGCGGAGAGCTTTATGCTTCTCTCGGTCGCGGCGTTCCTCATGACGTCCGTGGACGCGGGCACGCGCCTTGCGCGCTTCAGCTGGCAGGAGCTCGTGCCGAAGAAGACGGTCGCGCACAACATGTACGTCGGCACATTCATCGTCTGTGCGCTTGCGGCGGGACTTCTTCTTGGCAATCCGAAGGCGGCGAAGCAGCTCTGGACGCTCTTCGCGAGCGCAAACCAGCTCCTGGCGTCCCTTACCCTGCTGACGGCGACCATCTGGCTTGTGCGGAACCGCAAGCCGGGCTGGATTACCGCGATCCCGATGGTGTTTATGTTCGGGGTGTCCTCGTGGGCGCTGACGGCGATTCTCGTTTCGGCCGTGAAGAGCGGGGAGATGATCCGCCTCTTCTCGTCCGCGTTCCTGCTTCTCCTTGCCGCGGCGCTGATCGTCATCGCATGCCTGAAGGGGCGGAAGGCGGTTTCCACATGAAACGCTCGGTTTGCTTTCTCCTGGTCGTCGCCGGCTGCGGCGGCATGCTCTTCGACTTTGGCGGCACGATTATCGCGCCGGCGATTCCCTACTTCGAGTCACTGAAGCTCTTCACGCAGGGGGAGATTTCGCGGCTCACGGCGGCGGTCGTCCTCACGGCGGCGGTTGCGGGGCTTCTTGCGGGCTGGTTCGCGGAGACGATCGGCCGCAAGCGGACAATGCTCTTCGCGTCCGCGATGGCTGCGCTCGCGTGCCTGCCGATCTGCTTCTGCGACGGGAACTTCTGGCTCTTCTACGCGGGACGTGCGCTGCAGGGCTTCGCCGCCGGTCTCATCGGCGTCGTGGTGCCCATGTATCTTGCCGAGACGCTTCCCGCCGCCGACCGCGGAAAGGGCGCGGGTGTCTTCCAGCTGATGGACACCGTCGGCATCCTCTTTTGCTCGCTCGTCGGGCTCCTTGTCGTGAAATTCGTCGGCGCGGCGGATTCGGCGTCGGTTTCCCCAGCGGCGAAGACCGTCGCCTGGCAGGTCGTCTTCTGGTCGTCGGCCGTTCCCGCCGTCCTCTTCTTCCTTGGCGTCCTCGGCCTGGAGGAGTCGCCGGTGTGGCTGGCGAAGAAGGCGAAGGCGGGAGTCGAAGACGAACAGGGGAGGAATGAAAATTCCGCTGTTCGACTGGAGTCTTCGACTTCGACTCTCTTCCAGAGAAAGTACATCCTGCCGTTCGTGCTGGCCGTGGTGGTCCTGGCCTGCAACCAGGCAACCGGCATCAACTCGATGCAGTACTATGCGCTCAAGATGTTCCAGGACGCGGGGCTCTCCAATGCCGCGGCGAACGTCGGCTTCACAGCCTTCACCGCGACGATGCTGGCGATGACGGCGCTCGCCTGCGTCTTTGTGGACCGAAAGGGGCGCACCTTCCTCCTGAAGCTCGGCACGTCCGGCATCATCCTCTCGCTGTGCGCGGCGGGCAGCGTCTTCGTCGCCGTCAACCAGGGGTTGCTCGCGAAGGGTCCGGTCGCCGGCTGGTGTGTCGTCGGCGCGGTGCTCGTCTACATCGCGTCGTTCTCGATTGGCCCGGGCGTCGTCGTGTGGCTCGCGCTCTCGGAGCTCATGCCGGACCGCATCCGCGCCAACGGCATGGCGATCGCGATGTTCATCAACATGATGGTCGCGTTCCTGATCGCAGACCGCATGCTCGCCCTCGTCGAGAAGTTCGGCTATGCGCCGGTCCTCTTCGGGTTCGCCGCGGCGACCGTGATCTACTTCATCACGGCGGCGTTTTTCCTGCCCGAGACGAAGGGCAAGACGCTCGCCGAGATCGAGGCGCACTTCGCGGGCCGCTGACGTGGGCGGCGGCGCATTGCCTTTTTTCGGAAATGTTGATATAATCGCGGCATCAACTTCTGCGTCAGGAAGCACGGGAGCTTTCCGCTCCGAGGCACGATGTGGATAACGTCAAACAAAAACACAGGAGTAGCAAAATGGAAAAGCTCGCCATCAACGGCGGTAAGAAGGTGTGGTCCAAGGGTTTCCCCGCATGGCCCCAGTTCGACAAGAAGACGGACAAGAAGGTGCTCGACATCCTCCACTCCGGCAAGGTGAACTACTGGACGGGTCCCGTCGGCATGCAGTTTGAGGCGGCCTGGGCCAAGTGGCTCGGCGTCAAGAACGCGATTTCGGTCTCGAACGGCACGGCTGCGCTGCACGTGGCGCTCACGGCGCTCGGCATCGGCTCGGGCGATGAGGTCATCTGCACGTCCTATTCGTTCATCGCGTCCTCCTTCTGCGCCGTCCAGGCGGGTGCGCTCCCGGTCTTCTGCGACACGGGCACGGACCACCTCATGGACCCGAAGAAGATCGAGGCCCTCATCACGAAGCGCACGAAGGCGATCGTGGTCGTCCATCTCTACGGTATGGTCGCCGACATGGACCCGATCATGAAGATCGCGAAGAAGCACAAGCTCTACGTCATCGAGGACTGCGCGCAGTGCTTCGGCGGCAAGTACAAGGGCAAGAAGGCGGGCACGATCGGCACGGTCGGCTGCTTCTCGTTCTGCCAGTCCAAGCACTTCACGACGGGCGGCGAGGGCGGCATGGTGGTCTGCAACGACGACGATCTCGCCTGGGAGATCCGCTCGGTGCGCGACCACGGCTATGACGTCCGCGCGAAGCTCAACCTCCTCAAGATGGAGGGCAAGCAGCTCTACATCCACCGCCGCGTCGGCTACAACTTCCGCATGACGGAGATCCAGAGCGCGATCGGCCTCGGCGAGCTGCAGCGCTTCGACAAGTGGAACCTGCCGCAGCGCAAGAAGCTCGGCAAGGCGCTCATCAAGGGCCTCAAGGGACATCCGCTCATCAAGTACCTGCCGGTCGATACGAAGGAGCGCGAGAACTCGTTCTGGCTCGTGCCGTTCGTCCTCGACACCTCGAAGTTGAAGTGCTCGATGAAGGAGTTCATCGCGGCGGTTCAGGCCGAGGGCGCGTGCGCGTACTCGGTGCTGTGGCCCGAGATGTACAAGGAAGAGGCGTTCGCGAAGCGGAAGGGCTTCGGCAAGCGCAACTACCCCTTCAACGATCCGGCGCACCGCAAGATCGACTACACGAAGTTCAACTGCAAGGTCGCGAACTCGCTCGCCGATGCGACAATTTCGTTCTGGACGCACCCGACGTACACCCTCGCGCACATCGAGGCCGACATCAAGGCGTTCAAGAAGGTCGCCGATGCGATGATGAAGTAATCGCATGCGCAAGTGCGGAAAAGGAGACGCCGGCTTCGTCCGGCGTCTCCTTTTTGGTATAATAGGCAAGTCGATTTCAGTCACAACAAGGAGCAAAACAGAAATGGCGAAGATCAGGTACGTGTTGGTCGGCTTCGGTGGCATCGCCGAGAACCGGGTTGCGAAGGAGGGCTATGCCTGCGACAAGAAGCGCTTCAAGCCGCTCAAGAACGCGGTGCTCGTCGGCGCGATGGATTTGAATCCCGCGCGGCAGAAGGCGGCCGAGGCGCTGGGCCTCAAGTGGTACGGCGACCTCAAGTCGGTCCTGGCCGACAAGTCGGTGGACGGCGTCTACATCGCGACGAACAACCGCAGCCACGTGCCGCTCGCCCTCGAGGCGCTGAAGGCCGGCAAGCACGTCATCGTCGAGAAGCCGATCGCGACGTCGATCGCCGACGCAAAGAAGCTCAACAAGGTCGCGAAGGCGAAGAAGCTCTCGCTCACGGTGGACCACATGATGGTCAACAACGCCTGGAACATCGCCGGCAAGGCCGCGATGAAGGCCGGCAAGCTCGGCAAGGTCAACGACTGCTGCTACCACATGGAGTTCGCCTACGGGTACGATCCCGCCGAGGCGGCGACGTGGCGCTGCAACAACGTCGCGGAGATGGGCGGTCCGATCGGCGACGTCGCGAGCCACTGCTTCTACGTCGCCGAGTTCATGTTCGGCAAGAGGATCAAGAAGGTCGCCGCGGTCTACTATCCGAAGACGATGAAGATCAAGGCCGAGGACGGTGCCTACATCAAGTTCTTCTTCGAGGATGGTACGCAGGGCAGCGTGAACGCGGCGTTCTCGGAGCTGCGCGGCGGCCTCGCCGGCACGCTCACGAACCTCGGCTACGAGGTCTACGGCGACAAGGCGGCGATGCGCGGCTACGGCACGATGTTCCAGCTCTCCGGCTACACCGACGAGCCGATCGCGATGCGCCTCGAGCTCGACGACGGCAAGATCACCGCGGACGACGCGATCCACAACCTCGCGCTCTGCGCCGCGGCGCACGAGTCGGCGAAGAAGGGCGGCAAGGTCGTTAGGGTTAAGGGTTAAGAGTGAAGAGTCTCGTGTCTTCAGTCTAATGTCTAAAGTCCTAATTTGGAGGTCAAGCAAATGAGAAAGATCGTGTTCGTGTTTGTGGTGCTGGTGGCGGCTTCGGTCGCCGTCGCGGGAGAGTTCAAGGCGGGTTTCGCGCGCGTGGACATCACGCCGCCGCTTGGCTCGTTCATGCCGGGCTACTACGTCGACCGCCGCGCGAAGGAGGTGCTGGATCCGCTCCAGATCAACTGTGTCGCGTTTTCAGACGGCAAGGAGACCGCAATCATCCAGCAGTACGACACCGAGGGCATCTCGGACGCGGTGGCGAACCGCCTGCGCGACGCAATCGCCAAGGCGACGGGCGTGAAGCGCGACGCGATCATCGTGCACGCCTCGCACACGCATGACGGCGGCTTCCTCGCGCAGGACGCGGACCACAGCTCCAGCGCGAGCGACGACGGTGTGCCGTCCACGGCGACGGAGATCGACCGCCTCTACTCCGCGTTCTGCGTCACGCGCGCGGCGGATGCGGCGGTCCAGGCGATCGCCGACCTCAAGCCCGCGAAGCTCTCCGTGGGCCGCTCGGTCGCGAAGCGCATCTCGTTCGGCCGCCGGTACCTGATGAAGGACGGCAAGGTCCGCACGAACCCCGGCACGAACAACCCCGACATCGTCAAGCCCGTCGGCAATCCGCCGGACGAGGAGGTGCAGGTGCTGCGCATCGACCGCGAGGGCGGAAAGGCGATCGCCGTCATCAACTTCCAGACGCATCCGGACGTCGTCGGCGGCGAGACGCTGACCGCGGACTGGCCGGGACTCACCCGCGGCGTCTTCGAGGCGGCGACGTTCGGCGACGCCGAGGCGATTGTGCTCAACGGCACGCAGGGCGACGTCAACCACTGCAACGTGATGCCGAAGCCGGGCGAGCTCAACGGGCTCAAGCGCGACTTCGACGACGTCGACCGCGGTTACGACCACGCCAAGCACATGGCGAACGTCATCGCCGGCGCGGCGCTTTCGGTGTGGATGAAGTGCGCGCCGCTCGAGGCGGGCGCAATCCGCTTCGGCGTCGAGAACGTCAAGGTGCCGTCCCAGAAGGCGAAGGCGACGGACGAGAAGAACCTCGCCTGGGCCGAGGACGTGTGGGCGCTGCACGAGAAGTCCGACAAGGACGGCGTCGCGGGCGGCGAGAAGGACTACGTCACGAAGAAATACGGCTGGACGGGCATGGAGCTCACGACGGAAGTCGCGCGCGCGGGCCGCATCCGCCGCCTCGCGAACGGTCCCGACACCTTCGAGATTCCGATCACCTCGATTGCGATCGGCAGGGCGGTCGCGTTCGCGGGTTTTCCGGGCGAGCCGTTCAACGACATCGGCAAGGCGGTGAAGAAGGCCTCGCCGTTCGGTGTCACGCTGCTCTCCTGTCTTTCCAACGGCAGCCGCGGCTACTTCCCGTTCTCGGACGCCTTCAAGGAGGGCGGCTACGAGTCGGCGACCTCGCCGTTCGGTCCGTCCGTCGCGGATGACCTCATCGCGGGCGAATTGAAGCTGCTGAACCGGCTTTGCAAGTAAGCGAACAGAATTGCGGACGCTGGCGGGATCTTCCGGATCTCGCCTTCGTCTTTTTCTGGATCTCCACCGTGACCCTCGGCGGCGGCATGGCGATGTTGCCGCTGATGGACCGTGAGTTCGTCGAGAAGCGCCGCTGGCTGACGCCGCAGGAGATGGTCGACATCGTCGCGGTGATGCAGTCCCTGCCGGGACTCATCGCGGTCAACATGGCGGTTCTGATCGGCTACCGCGTGAAAGGCGTCACGGGGGCGCTCGTCGCGGCGTTCGCATCGGTGTTGAGTCCGTTCGCCATCATCGTCGTCATCGCGTCGGGACTGTCGTCACTCTCCGATACGCCGACCCTGGATCACATCTTCCTCGGGGTGCGTGCGGGCTGCGCGGCGCTCATCTTCATGTCCCTCTTCAAGCTGGTGAAGCAGGTGATGGACGGACCGCTTGCGTGGTCGCTTGGCGCCATCGCGTTCGTCGCGTCCGTCGTCCTCGGCATCGACATCACCTTCGTGATTCTCTTCGGCTTTCTGGTCGGCTATGGTGCCCTTGTTTGAGCACGAGATCGTGACGCGGCATGCGTTCATGTCCGCGGCGGATTTTGCGAACCTGATCGGGCTTGCGCAGGTGACGCCGGGTCCGATCGGTTTTAACTCGGCGACCTACGTCGGCATGGCGCAGAGCGGGTTCATCGGTTCGGTCGTCGCGTCGCTCGGCGTGATGGTGCCGTCCATCGTCATCTCGCTCATTGTGGCGATCTTCCTCCGCAAGGCGGCGGATGCGAAGTGGATGAAGCTCCTCATGAAAGGAGTGCGCCCGTGCGTCGTCGGCATCATCGGCGCGGCGGTCATCTTCTTTGCGAAGACCGCGCTCTGCTGGCAGGGCGCGGTCATTTTCGCCGCGGTTGTCTTCATCCGTTGGACGTGGGCGAAGCTCAACCCGATCTGGTCACTCGCGGTCTCGGCGCTCTTGGGCTGGGCGCTGTTCCTGATATGATGGCGCGAACGCCGAGGCCCGATTGGGATCGGTCCGGGGAACTCACTTGTCCATGTGGACGGTGAGCTGCGGGAACGGGATGTCGATGCCGTTCTTCTCGAAGGCGCTCTTGATCGCGACCTGCGCATCGTTGTAGACGTTCCAGTAGTCCGCGCCGTCGGACCAGGGACGGATGTTGAGCGTGACGGCGCTGTCTGCGAGCTGTGCGATGAAGACGGCCGGTGCGGGATCGGCGAGGACACCCGGCACGGTCGGCAGGGTTTCCAGTGCGATCCGAATCGCCTTCGCGACGTCGCAGCCGTAGTCGATGCCGATCTGGATGTCGACGCGGCGGCGTCCGAGTGCGGAGAAGTTGACGATGGGCGAGCCCCAGGCGGACTTGTTGGGGATGACGACCTTCTTGTTGTCGGCGGTGGCGAGTTCGGTCATCATCATGTCGACCTTGGTGACGACGCCCTCGAGTCCGGCGACAATGACATAGTCGCCGATCTTGAAGGGCTCGTTGATGGCGATCATCAGGCCCGAGGCGAGGTTGCCGAGGGACTCCTGGAAGGCGAAGCCGAGAATGAATCCGGTGACGCCGAGGCCGGCGACGATCGGCGCGATGTTGACGCCCAGCTTGCCGAGGACGACCACGATGAGGACGGCCCAGCAGATCTTGCCGGTTACGTTGCGGATGAAGTTGCCGAAGAGCGTGTTCTTCTTGCCGCCTTTCTCGACGGCCTTGCCGACCATGTTGACGATCAGCTTGATGGCGAGCCAGCCGAGGACGAGGATGACAGCCGATGCGATGATGTTGACGGCGAAGGAGAGTCCCTTGTCCGTGAGCCAGGTGAGCGCCTGTTCCCAGAGTTCCTGTCCCTGCGAGAGTTCCTTCGTGAATCCTTTGCAGAGCTTGTCCGTCACTGCGATGCCTGCATTTGCCGTTTCGTTTGTCATATTTTGTTCTCCTTGGATGCGTGAATTATACCACTTTTCGTCAAGTCGATTCTGGCCTGATCGAAGTCTAAAGAAATCTTTAGGTTTTCTTTAGGTTTCCTTTAGGCTTTTTCGGATAGGATTTGCAATAATGCCCACGTCATGAGACTGTGGGCAATTTGCGGGGCGCTGGCTGCGGGCGAATACGCCGCCTCATTCGCGCCCGAGTTCGCGCCGATGTGGCCAGTTCCGGCGTTGTGCGCGGCTTTGGTTGCGCTGCTCGGCTTCGGCCTTGGCGCGAAGGGGTGGGGGTATGTCTTTGCCCTGCTGTTCGGCATCGCGATCTTTTTCTTTGCCTCGCGAGGGGATGTGCAGAGATATCTCGAATCGCCGTGGATGCGCGGCAGGGACTGGCGCTACCGGCAGCGGCAGGAGGAGCCGGTCGGGGTGGCAAGGGCGGTGAAGGACGATCTTTCGCGGCGAGTCGGTATCGGGCTTGACGAAGATCGGGAAACGGTCTCGCTCTCGCGGGCGATTCTCTTGGGCGAACGGAGACGTCTTCCGGCTCGGGCGAAACGTCTTTTCGTCGAGTCGGGGACGATGCACGTCTTCGCAATCTCGGGGCTGCATGTGATGGCCATAGCGAAGGTACTGACGGTTGGACTGGGGCTTTTCCTGATTCCCATTCGGTTCGCGGGTCTTCTGTCCATTCCGTTCCTGTGGGGATATGTGATGCTGATTGGGTGTGCTCCGAGCGCGGTGCGGGCAGCGATGATGGCGACGATTATGGGAATTGCGCCGGTGTTCTGGCGCAGGTCGAGCGGATTCCGGGCGTGGGAACTGACGTTCCTGATCGTTCATGTCTGCAATCCGCTTCTGATCGCGAACGTGGGCAATGCGCTTTCGTTCGCCGTGATGCTGGCGATTGTCGTCGTCGGCGATTTCGCGAAGTCAATGCCGAGCTGGCGGCAGGCGCTGCTCGTGACGTTGGCGGCCTGGGCGGCCGGCGTGCCGATTTCCGCACATGTCTTCGGGCGGGTGACTCCCGGCGGGATGGTTGCGAACCTCGTCCTCATTGCAACGGCCAAGGCGACGGTTGTCGCGGGGGCTCTGGGGGTCGGGGCAAGCTACCTCTCCGAGAAGGTGGCAGAGCACGTCAACAACTTCACCGCGCTCGGCATCAAGGCGATGGTCCTAGTCGCAGAGGGTGTTTCGCGGCTGCCGGGGGCGAACTTCGAGACAATGCCGTGGTCCGTTCTGACGTGTGCCGAGTGGTATGTGGCCGTGGCGCTCATAGGGTTTTTGGTGCGCAGGGAGGCTACGCGGCGGCGGGCATTATGATATAATTTCTGCCAGAAGTCATATGGCGGAGATTCTTATAGTTGACGATGAGCGTGTGCTGCGTGATGGAATCAAGGCGATTCTGTCGGGCGAAGGTCATGCGGTGCGCACGGCGCGGGACGGCGATGAGGCGCTTGGGAAGATCGCCGAGAAGCGTCCCGACCTTGTTCTTCTCGATGTCATGATGCCGAAGATGAACGGCTTTAGGTGCTGCGAGAAGATCCGCGAGACGGACGGGCTCCTGCCGGTCGTTTTCCTGACGGCGAAGGACGCCGAAGCGGATCAAGTTCGCGGCATCGGCCTTGGTGCAGACGACTTTGTCTCGAAGAGCGCGTCCGACACCGTTCTTCTTGCCCGCATCAACCGGGCGCTCGAACGCGCAAAGGTGTTCGGCGAAGCGGCCAAGCGCGCTTCGGGGACGATGATTGCCCTTGGCGCCGTCTCGGTCGACCTGAAGACACTTGCCGTGATGGAGAAGGGAAGGGAGATCGCCCGCCTCACGAGGTCCGAGTCGGACATCCTGAAGATCCTCAATTCGCAGCGTGGCGCGTTGATTGTCCCGGATGACATCATCACCGAGCTGCGCGGCAATGGCTTCGCCTGCGAGGATACGATGCTTTACATGCACATCAGCAATCTGCGCAAGAAGCTTGGTGCGGCGTCCGGCTTCATCGTCAACAGGCGCGGCATCGGCTACGGGTTGGCAGAGTGACGCGAATTCGCGTCGTTTGACGCAGCATCCGAACCTAAATTTTACCTAAAGGAAACCTAAAGAAATCTTTAGGTTTCCTTTAGGTTGTCTTTATTCTTTTTTCGCCTGGAATTGCGATAATGTTCGTGTCTTCAGGAGACAGAAAGGTGCGGAAGAATGTTATCGAAGTGCTATAGCGGTGCGATCAACGGCGTTGACGCGCGAATGGTGGAGATCGAGGTGTACTCGCAGCTCGGCACGTCGCAGTTTGCGATCGTCGGGCTCCCCGACACGGCGGTTAAGGAGGCGAAGGACCGCATTCCGAAGGCGCTCAAGAGCCAGGGGCTGGCGCTCAAGAAGGAATACGACGTGACGGTGAACCTGGCGCCGGCGGACGTGAAGAAGGAGGGTTCCATCTACGACCTGCCGATCGCCATCGGGCTTCTCGGCGCCTCGGGGCGGATCAAAAATCGGCATCTCGACGAGTACGGCTTCATCGGCGAACTGGCGCTTTCGGGCGAGGTGCGCGCCGCCCGCGGCATCCTGCCGATGGTGATGGAGATGAAGCGCGTGGGGCTCAGGGCGGCCGTTGTCCCCGCCGACAACGTCGAGGAGGCGAGCGTCGTCTCGGGCATCGACGTCATCCCCGTGCGCGTGCTGCAGGAGGCCGTCCAGTATCTGAACGGCGAGCGGACGATCGAATCGCGGCAGACGGACCTTCGCAGCCTGATCGCGCTTCAGAGCGAGAAGCTGGACGACTTTGCCGACGTCAAGGGACAGGACATCGCGAAAGAGGCGATCAAAGTCGCCGTTGCGGGCGGGCACAACATCCTGATGATCGGGACTCCGGGTTCGGGAAAGACGATGCTCGCGCGGCGGATTCCCTCGATCCTTCCGCCGCTCACGGTCGAAGAGGCGCTGGAGGTCTCGCGCATCCATTCCGTCGCGGGGGAGGCGAAGGGCGGGAGCGGATTCGTCACCGAACGGCCGTTCCGTGCGCCGCATCACACGGTGAGTTCCATCGGGCTTCTGGGCGGCGGAACGCATCCGAAGCCGGGCGAGGTGTCTCTGGCGCACCGGGGCGTCCTCTTCCTGGACGAGTTCGCGGAGTTCCCGCGCACGGCTCTGGAGGTTCTCCGTCAGCCGCTCGAGGACGGACATGTCGCCGTCTCGCGTGCGGCGGCGGCCTGCGACTACCCCAGTAAGTTCATGTTAGTCGCGGCGATGAATCCCTGCCCCTGCGGGTGGCATGGCGACGACGAGCATCACGCCTGCCGCTGTTCGCAGAACCAGATCATGAAATACCAGAGCCGGATTTCGGGACCGTTGCTGGACCGCATCGATATCCAGATCGAAGTGCCGCCGGTCGACGCGAAGGAACTGCCGAAAATGGAGCCGGGCGAGTCGAGCGCGGAGATCCGCGCCCGCGTTCTGAAGGCGCGGGCGCTTCAGGCCGAGCGTTATCGAGACATGCCGGGCGTCCACACGAACGCCGATGTTCGCAGTCGTGACCTCGCGCGCGTCTGCTGTCTGACGGACTCTGAAAGGGACTACATCGTCTCCCTCATCGAACGGCTGCATCTTTCGGCGCGCGCCTACGACAAGGTCCTGCGCGTCGCACGGACGCTTGCGGATCTCGACGGACGGGAGGCCGTCGGTCGCGAAGACGTCTACAACGCCGTGTCCTATCGGCGGCTCGACGCCGAGGAAAGCCGCTTCTGGGTCTGATTTTTGTCCACCAAAAAGAAAGGAAAGGAAAAATGAACACTGAAACGAATCCGAAAACGCAGGCGCCCGGACAGTACCGTCCGAGCCTCCGCTTCTACCACGCTAACGCCAAGGGCACGGGATGTGCGGCGACGCTGGAGCTCCATCCGGCGCACGACGACACGGACGGCAGTATCATGATGTCCGTCGCGAACCAGATGACCGTCGGCAACCGCATGGGGCCGAACCCGACGTTCCCGCGGTTTGACTGGGAGAACAGGATCTGCGTGAAGCTCGACTTCTCGGACCTTTGCGCGATGCTGCAGGTCTTCCGCGGCGAGTGCGAGTCGATCAACGGGGAGCACGGGCTCTATCACCGCACGGCGAAGGCCACGACGACGATTCGCCTCCGTCATCTGGTCGATCCGGTCTCGGGATATTCCCTCGAGCTCTACAAGACCCCGGCAGGAGGGGGCGAGGAAACTCGTGCGCACATTCTCCTCAGTCAGGCGGAGGCGCTGGGGCTCTGCGAGTCGATCGCGGGCTCGCTCTATCTGGTCGCGTTTGGCATCCCGATGTTGGTGCCGCATGACACGGCCGCGTACCGGCGCGAGGCAAGGGAGATGAGGCATGAGGCCGCGGCCTGATCTCCGCAACCTCGGCGTCGCGCACGGCGTCTGGGGCGAGGCCGTGGCGGCGGAGCATCTCCGCCGCCACGGATTCGAGATTCTCGAGCGGAACGTCCGTCCCGTCGAGCGGGACGCGCGTCTCGAGATCGACATCGTCGCCTGGGACCGGAAGACGGACACGATGGTCTTCGTCGAGGTGAAGCAGCACGCGGCACTGTCGCCGTACGCGAGGCGTCTCCGGAGCGTCGACCGGCGTAAGCGCCTCAATCTGCGCCGGGCCTGCAACGCCTGGCGGAGGAACAACAAGTGGCACGGGGCGTTTCGTTTCGACGTTATTGAAATCTACGGAGTTCCCGGAGGCGGGAAGCCGGTCATTGACCATATTTCGGACGTCGTGCTCTTCGCGAAGCGCGGACGGTTCGTCAACTGGTCGTGACTGCCCGTCTTAAGTCTCCCGTCTAAGGTCCAAAGTTCTAAAACCACTAAAGAAAGGAAAACGAAAAATGAACAAGCTGGCGACAGCTCTTGAAGAGGTGATGAAGACCATTCGGAAGGAATTTGGCGAGATGGCGGTCTTGCGGCTCGGGGATGCCGCAGACAAGTCTGTCGAGGCGATTCCGACCGGCTGCCTGGCTCTTGACCTGGCGCTGGGGGTCGGCGGATTGCCGCGCGGACGAATTGTCGAATGCTACGGGCATGAGTCGTCCGGCAAGACCACTCTCGCCCTGCACGTCGTTGCAAACGCACAGAAGGCGGGCGGAACAGCCGCGTTCATCGACGCCGAGCACGCGCTTGATCCCGGCTACGCCCGGAAGATCGGCGTCAATCTCGATGACCTGATTGTTTCCCAGCCGAACAGCGGAGAGGAGGCACTCACCATCTGCGAGCAGCTGGTGAAGTCCGGCGCGGTGGATGTGGTCGTCGTCGACTCGGTGGCGGCGCTGACGCCGCAGGCGGAGATCGACGGCGACATCGGCGACGCGCACGTGGGGCTGCAGGCGCGTCTCATGTCCCAGGCGATGCGCAAGCTGACCGCGACCCTGGCGCAGACGAACACGCTTTGCATCTTCACGAATCAGGTGCGCGAGAAGATCGGCGTGATGTTCGGGAACCCCGAGACAACGCCGGGCGGCAAGGCGCTCAAGTTCTACGCGAGCTGTCGGCTGCAGGTGCAACGCATCGGGGCGATCAAGGATAAGGACGGAACGGTCGTCGGCAACCGCACACGCGTCAAGGTCGTGAAGAACAAGGTCGCCGCGCCGTTCACAGAGGCGGAGTTCGACATCCTCTATTCCTGCGGAATATCGAGGGAAGGGTCGATTCTCGACGCGGCGCTCTCGCGCGGCATCGTCGAAAAGCGCGGCAGCTGGTTCGCCTACGGCGACACGCAGATCGCGCAGGGTTCGCTCGCCGCGATCAAGTTCCTGAAGGAAAATCCGACGCTGGCGGAAAAGATTGTCGAAGAAGTCAAGAAAGCGGCATAGGGGAGGGGGGAGGACGTTAGACGTGAGACAAGAGACGTGAGAGGGGGGACTTTAGACTTTAGACGTGAGACGGTGGCTTGACGGCGTCCGCGCGTCTTAAGTCTAACGTCTAAAGTCCTTACCCTGTCTAAAGTCTCTCGTCTAACGTCTAAAGTCCTTACCCGACCTAAAGTCTCTCGTCTAACGTCTAAAGTCCTTACCCTGTCTAAAGTCTCTCGTCTAACGTCTAAAGTCCTTACCCGACCTAAAGTCTCTCGTCTAATGTCTAACATCCTCCCTTCCCAGAAAGAAAATCTTCTATGACACGGATCATCGGCCCGAGCGGCGGCTATCGCAAGACGTTTTCATTTGGCTTCGCCTGCCTTATTTATCACGCAACGACGGCGTTTTGTCGCAAGAACTACGACTACCACAACGATTCGCTTGGCAAAACGACGGGACAGATGGTCGGCGCCGCTCGAAGTGCGCGGCAGAATCTCGTCGAGGGGTCATCGCGCGCCGGCACGTCACGGGAGACGGAGCTGCGGCTCATCGACGTCGCCAAGGGCTCGCTTGAAGAGCTGGCGGGCGACTACGAAGCGTTTCTCGCCGACTGCGGTGAGGCGCCGTGGAGCGAGTCAGACGCACGGGCAGTTGAATTCAAGGCGCTTCGGCTTGACCGCTTCGAGAAGAACGATGACGCGCGGCATGAATACGGGCGCTACATTCTTGAGATGCGCAAGCGGTTCGCAAAGTGGCTGGAGAACGATGACGCGAAGATCGCGGCGAATTCGATTTTGCTGGCGATTGACGAAGCCAATGCGCTCATTCACAGCCAGATGGAACGCCTGGCCGATGATTTCACTGAAGAGGGAGGATTCACCGAGCGCATGAGCAGGGCGAGATTGGAACGGCGCGATGCGCGTCAGGCGGCGGAAGGCGCACCGAAGTGTCCGAAATGCGGAAAGCCCATGCGGAAGATGATTGCCCGAAAGGGCCGCAACGCCGGCAATCCGTTTTGGAGTTGCACGGGGTATCCAAGTTGTGACGGGACGAGGAAGTATGAAACCGGAAGGGAAGGACTTTAGACATGAGACGAGAGACCTTAGACGGAGGTAGGACTTTAGACTTTAGACGTGAGACGGTGGCTTGGCGGCGCCAGCGCGTCTTAAGTCTAACGTCTAAAGTCCTTACCCGACCTAAAGTCTCTCGTCTAACGTCTAAAGTCCTTACCCGACCTAAAGTCTCTCGTCTCATGTCTAAAGTCCTCCCTTCGCCCCATTGAAAGGAACCACAATGAAACCCATTACCGAACGGCATGTCCAGGCCATCTGGTATGACGCCGCCTTGCGCCCAAAGAACCTGACGACGCGTCGCGGCAGCGAGGTCACGGTCGTCAGTCCTGGAGAGTGGAACCTCGAAGCCGGACCGGACTTTCGCAATGCCGTTCTGGAAATCGGCAAGGAGCGGCGACGTGTCGTCGGGGATGTCGAGGTGCATCTCTGCCCGTCCGACTGGGACTTCCACCGGCACGGAGTCGACCCGAACTACCGCAATGTGATTGCACATGTGACGTGGGGGTGCGGCCCCGTGCCGGGCTCGCTGCCGGCGGGTGCGCTGTCAATTTGGCTCGGGCGCTTCGTCACCGCCGATACGGCCTTTGCGCCGGAGCAGATCGACTTGATGGCCTATCCGTATGCGCGGCTGCCGTCCGGCGTGCGTCCTTGCGAGGAGAAGATCGGACACGATCCGGACCTGGCGCGGCAGGTTCTCGCAGAAGCGGGACGACATCGTCTTCGCATGAAGGCGCGGCGAATGTCGGGACGAATCTGTGCGGCGCAGGGCAATCGGCGGCAGGTCTTCTATGAGGAGGTGATGACGGCGCTCGGCTACAAGAAGAACCAGGCGCAGTTCCGCCGCGTGGCCGAGCGCGTGCCGATTGGAGAGTTGTCGGCGAATGCGGATGTGGCGCGGACGATGCTTCTGACGGCGGGCGGATTCGAGGAGTGGGATCGCACGGGGTATCGTCCGCACAACACGCCGGAACAGCGTCTCGCAAGCGCCGCGGAGATTTTCACGCGGACGCCGACGATGGAGATGTCCGAGAGCGCGGATTTCTCGTCCGCCGCTTGCCGGGAGCTTATTAAGGCGATGTGTGGCGAGGGGTATATGGGAAAGGGACGTGCCGCGGCAGTTCTCGCGAACGTCGTCGTGCCGTTCGCCCTCGCGGAGGATCGGATCTCGTTAATTCCCGACTGGCTGCCGGCGGAGGATCTTTCTGAGCCGGTGCGCCTGACGGCGTTTCGGATGTTCGGGCGTGATCACAATCCGGCGGCGTTCTACGCGACGAACGGGCTCTTGATCCAAGGACTTCTTCAGATTCATCGCGACTACTGCCTTCAGGTGCATCCCGATTGCACGGGCTGTGAACTGATTCATTATACTTTCGTATAATTGCCGCGGTGCGCGGGGTGTGGTAAAATGTACACGTTGAATTGAGAAAGGAAAAGACGATGACATTCTGCACACTGATGCTGGCGGCGGGGCTTGTGGCCGCACCGACGTACGAGGACCCGAAGTACCTGCGCGACTGGTATGCGCCGCCGCCGGACTGGACGCCGGTCGCCATGCCGCATCACTTCACTGCCAACACGCGCGTCTCCGAGACCGTCTGGGTCGAGTACAAGGGCTCGTACGGCCCCGGCATCCGCATCACGCCGATTGCCGCGGACTGGTTCGACAAGATTGTCAAGGAGGGGATCTCGCGGGTGCGCGAGCAGGAGCGTCCCTTCAGCCTGGACCGCGAGAAGAACGAGAGTGTGCGCGCGGTGACCATCGACCGACTCTTCGTGCCGATGGAGGTCTCCTCCGAGTTCACCAACCTCACGTTCCGCGTCAAGTCGTCCGTCCGTAACGCAGGCGCGAACTTCGTCGTGAAGTTCGGCGGCGTCGGCGACTTCGCGACGGCCGCCTGCAAGGACGTGACGCGCGAAGGGGACGTCACCACCTACTCGTTCCCGATCAAAAAGCGCCGCCGTGGCGCCAATTCAATCCGGATCGTCGTCGATCCGGCGACCGCGGCGGACTTCAAGCAGGAGATCACGATCTTCGACCTGCACGTCAAGTGCGCGAAGAAGTACGTGCCGTTCAAGAGCCCCGCGCCGCGGCAGTTCGTCGAGACGGGCGCGGTCGAGACGCGCGCGCTGCCGGTCCGGGGCTGGGCGCCGAAGGCCGGCGACGTCGGCAAGGGCGTCAAGACCGAGACCGTGACGGAGAAGGTCGGAGACGAGACGCTCGAGTGCCTCCGGATCACTTGGACGAACGGCGGAACGAAGCGCACGACCGGCGTCGCGAAGCTGCCGTTCGCCGTCAACGCGCTCGACTGGAACACGCTCTCGTTCCTCTACAAGGTCGAGGTCGTCGGCACGGGCAAGTACGAGCGCTGCGAGGGCAAGCGGCTCAACAAGATCCCGCAGTACTTCATGTTCAACAAGTACATCGACAACGTGGGTGTCTCGTTCGCGAGCGACGCGGACTGCTACGACTGGAACGATTGCGGCGTGACGCGCACCTACCTCTCGGAGGGACGCCTCAACGGCGGACCCGCGCCGAAGGGATGGACCGCGTTCAAGTGCGACCTCGTCAACGATGACCCCGTCGGCAACAAGTGGTTCTCGCTCGACAAGATCACGAGCTACGAGTTCACGCTCAAGAACCAGCTGCTCGCGCCGGGCGACAAGGTCGTCTTCACCGTTGCGAAGCCGACGCTCACAAAAGGCCTCGTCTTTTCGGGCGGTGACATGAAGCTCTGGGAGGAGTTCAAGGACTGGAAGGCGAACCACAAGGTGAAGCCCTACGGCGAGGCGGTGAAGAACGATCCGTTCGCGAGAGGTCGTCTCGCGGAGAAGGTGCCGCTCATGCGCGAGCGCATCGTGAACGCGGAAATCGTCCTGACGCCGTTCGGCCAGCGCAACGCCGTCGGACGCCGCTTCGCCGCGAAGCTGCTCAGGGACGAGCTGACGCGCATCCTGCAGCCGGTCAACGAGATTCCGATCCTCGAGCAGAAGACCGGTTCGACGAATGACAACGTGAAGCTCTTCCTCGGCGTGCCGGCGGATGCGCCGCAGACGGTGAAGGACTTTGTCGCGTCCGCGCAGAGGCAACACAAGGGCGAGAACCTGACGATCGTCGCGAGCGCGGGCAAGAACTTCTACTTCGCGGGCTCGCCCGACTTCAAGACCGTCGGCGAGGACAAGGGCACGATAAACGGCATCCTCGACTTCCTCGAGGGCAACTTCGGGCTCCTCTGGCCGCGGCAGGGCGATGGACGCAAGAGGGACGTCCTCTCGTTCAAGAAGCTCTATCCGGAGGCGTGCGGCGATGACGCGGACCTCACGTGGGGCGCGAACTGGGTCGTCCGTCCGCGCATCGACAACTGGGGCCTCTCCAACGGCTCGGAGGAGTACTCGTACTTCAACCGCGCGAACTACTTCGGCTGCTGGTACGGTCCGGCGGCGTTCGACTACTCGTCCTACCGCGTCTATGCGGCGAACCACTGGTTCGGCTTCGGCGGCGGCAACACGGAGAACGAGAAGTGGCCGCTCGTGAAGGGCAAGCGGCTCCGTCCCGGCTGCTTCACCTCGACGCCGTGCCTCATCAAGGTGCTGGAGGACGGCAAGCGCGAGTACCTCGAGGACCATCTCGTGAAGGCGCTGCCGCACCTGCCGGACGGGAGCGCCTACTACAAGCGCTACAACGACGACTCGGTCGCGTGCTGGATCGAGGACACGTGGCAGACGTGCGAGTGCGCCGAGTGCCGCAAGCCGTTCCGCCTACCCGACGGGTCGCTGATTACGACGGACGACCCCGACTTCCACGCCGAGGCGACGTTCGTGAACGCGAACGCCTACTTGCAGATGGTGCGCACCTACTTCAACCGCGACGCGGAGCTCAACTACCTCATCTACTTCTACACGATTCCGGTGCCGCGCACCCCGGTGTCGCGCTACGTGCGCGCACACTTCTGTCCGTATGTGCGCGTCAACTACGACATCCCCATCTACGCGCCGGTGAACGACAAGTTCTGGCGGGTCATCGTGCAGTGGGGGCAGATCGCGCGTTCAATGGGCGTGAGCGAGTACTTCCTCGGCGGCAACTTCCGCCCGAGCGCCGACGTGCAGGCGTTCGACCTTGCGGCGTACCGCCAGGTCGGCGTGAAGTTCTTCGGGCAGGAGACGGAGAACCTGGAGGGGTCCGTCGCCGAGATGTGGTGCGCGAACCGCTCGATCTACCTCGGCGACTGCGATCCGGACGACGTCCGCGCCTACTACTGCAGGAACGTCTACGGCGCGGGGGCGGAGCTGATGTACGACTTCTTTGCGAAGCTGCGCGCGCTCCGCTACACCGAGCACCGCGACACGGACTTCGAGGAGACGGGCTGGAGCGAGCTCGGGCGGCTCGCGATCAAAACGCCGTCGGAGAAGTGGGGCTGCGACAACCTCGGCGAGGAGCTGGACAAGCTGATCGAGAAGGCGTGGGAGAAGACGGACGGCGATGTGCGCGCACACTTCTACGTCGGCAAGGTGCGCGAGTTCTGGAAGTGGTACTACGCCAATGCGCAGAAGGAGTGCAAGGGGTACTGACAGGGAGGGATGCTCGATTCCTCGGCCGCAATTTACTTCGTTTCGCAAGGCCTCGCGTGTGAGCAGTCATCTGAGCATCGGAGCATCCGACCATCGGGGCAGCCGCGGTCGGCCGAGCCGGGGCCTGCGCTTCGCTTACAAGCGGAAAGGATCCCGCTTCTCCTCCGAGTGTGCGGTTGTCGAAGAGTGGGGAAGCGGAATCCTTTCCGCTTCAAGAGAAAATGACTCCGTGGACCATAAGTGCTCCGATGGCTGCTCGTGTGACTGTCAGGTAAGGCGCAAACGGAGAAACGACAGTAGGTTGAACTGGCACAAATGATTTTGATAGAATTACCAATCCTATGATGAATACAATTTTTCTGATTGCAGCGACGTGGATCACCGCGCTGGCGGGGCAGGGCGAGCACCGTCCGGCCCTGCGGCTCGCACGCGACTTCGCCGTCGCGAAACCCGTCCGCCGGGCGACCCTGGAGGCGACGGCTCTCGGACTCTATAAGCCGTTCGTGAACGGACGCGAGGTGACCGACCGCCGGCTGATGCCGGGGTGGACGCAGTACGACGCGCGCGTCCTGAAACAGTCCTTCGACGTGACGCCGTACCTCAAGGAGGGAACGAACACGCTCGCGGCGCTCGTCGGGCGCGGCTGGTTCTGCGGGATGATCTCCTCGGTCGGCGTCGGCCTCGAGTCGTGCGGCTGGCGGCGGCATCCGGCGTTCTGGGCCGAGCTGACGCTCGAGTATGAGGACGGCGCGCGCGAGACGGTCGGCACGGACAGAAGCTGGAAGTCGGCGTACCTGCTGCCGGCGCTCCTCGAGAACGACATCTACCTCGGCGAGGAGTATGACGCGACGTTCGACGACACGGCGTGGAAACTCGCGGGCGGCGCGGACAGCGCGGTTAGCGAGACGACCTGGCCGGGCGCGATCGTGCCGGAGGACGGGCAGCCCGTCAGGACGCTCGCCGTCCTCAAGCCGCAGAAGATCGTCCGCAAGCCCTCGGGCAAGATCGTGCTCGACTACGGCGAGAACCTCTCGGGCGTCGACCGCGTGACGCTGAAGGCGGGGCATCCGGGCACGACGATCGTGATCCGCCACGGCGAGATCCTCGATGCGGACGGCGACATCTGGCGCGACAACCTCGTCTTCGCGCGGCAGGAGACGCGTCTCACGTGCGGGAAGGGGCCGCTCGTCTACGAGCCGAGCTTCACGTTCTACGGCTACCGCTACGCCGAGGTCTCGGGCTGGCCGGCGGACGAGCCGTTCGACGAGACGTCCGTGCAGGCGGTGAAGATCTCGTCCGTCGGGCGCCGCACGGGAACGTTCCGTTGCTCAAACGAGCTCGTGAACCGCTTCTACGCGAACGTCCTCCGCAGCCAGGAGGACAACTTTGTCGACGTACCGACGGACTGTCCGCAGCGCTGCGAGCGCTTCGGGTGGACGGGCGACGCGCAGGTCTTCTCGGAGACGGCGATGATGAACTACGACGTGCGCGGGTTCTTCCGCAAGTGGATCGCCGACCTCAATGCGCTTGCGGACCATTCGGGCGGCGCGTTCACGACCATCGCGCCGTACCACACCGAGATGAAGCCGAAGAGCGAGACTGGCGGGCCAGGCTCGGCGGGCTGGGCGGACGCGGGCGTCGTGTGCCCGTGGATGCTCTACCGCAAGTACGGCGACCGCGCGGCGCTGGAGCGGTCCGTCGGGCCGATCGAGCGCTACGTCGACCTGCAGGACTCGGTTCCCACGCCGCCGACAATCGGCGACCATCTCGCGCTCGGGAAGCGGAAGACGAACTCGGCCTTCGTCTCGGAGGCGCTCCGGATCGAGATGATGCGCCTCGCGATTCTCGTCGAGCGGACGTTCGGGCGCGACGCGCAGGCGCGGCACTTCGCCGAGCGCCGGGCGGCGCGGCTCGCGGAGTTCCGGGCGAAGTGGTTCGATGCGGACGGCGAGCTCAAGGAGCGCACGCAGACGTCCGCGGCGTTCGCGATCGTCTACGGACTTGCGCCCGGCGCCGCGGCGCGCGAGAAGGCGCGGCAGCTGCTCGTCGCCGAGATCCGCGCGTACGACACGCACCTGACGACGGGCTTCCTCGGGACGCCCGTCCTCCTGCGGGCGCTGACGGAGTCCGGCGAGACGGCGCTCGCCTACGAGCTTCTGGAGCAGAAGACGTGTCCGAGCTGGCTTTATCCGGTCACGATGGGGGCGACGTCGATCTGGGAGCGCTGGGACGCGATCCGCCCCGACGGCACGCATCACCCGAACTGGATGAACTCGTTCAACCACTATGCGTTCGGGTCCGCCGCGAGCTGGCTCTACGACACGGTCTGCGGCATCCGCGACGTGACGGAGGAGGATCCGTCCGCGGCGGGCTTCCGCCGCTTTCGGCTCGCGCCGCAGCCGGGCGGAACGCTGACGGAGGCGGAGGCGACCCTTGAGACGGCGTACGGGACGATCCGTTCGGCGTGGCGGCGCACAGGCGGGAAGACGATTTATGAGTTCACGGTTCCCGCGGGCACGACGGCGGAGCTGGTCCTTCCCGGCGAGAAGCCGAGGATTCTCAAGCCCGGGACGCATCAGTTCGGCGGCGCGAATGCGTTCCGCGTCACGCCTTACGTGCAGCGTCCGGCGCCGACGGCCATGACGATCATGTGGCTCGCGCAGACGAACGGCAGCGCGTCCGTCACCTGGTGCGAGAAGGGCGGCGCGGAGAAGCGGACGATTTCGTCCGCGACGGAGCGCGCGGACCTTTCGGCGAACGTCGTCGGCCGGCGTTTCGGTTCGGCCGTGGACAAGATCGAATACTGCGCGGCGGCGGAACTCGACTATGACGCAAATCCCGAGAAGAAGACGGAGAAGCTCTCGCGCTACGGCGCCTGGGAAATGCCCTACACGCGTCCCTACCAGTACCGCGTGCGCCTGACGGGCCTGAAGCCGGACACGACCTACGACTATACGGTGACGCTGGCGGACGGTCCCTCCTACTCGAAGACCTTCCGCACGCCGCCGGCCGCCGATCCGGCGTCCTGGAAGCCGCTCAAGTTTATCTACTACTCCGACTCCGAGACGGAGCCGCGCGACAACGATCCCGTGCAGGGGCTGACGAAGGACTGGACGGATCCTGTGACCGAGAAGGAGCGCACGTACTACGCGACGCAGACCGAGGCCTACGCGAAGAACGTGCAGGGCGCGGTGGACTTCGGCGCGGACCTCATTATCATGGCCGGCGACCTTGCGCAGCAGGGCTCGCGGCAGTGCGACTGGGACGAGTTCTGGCGACACAACGCAGGCCCCCTCAACGATCCGGCCGGGTCGCGTCCGATCCTCGCCGCGCCGGGCAACCACGACTACACATCCTATGCGGACGGCGGCGAGTGCGGCATGAGGAAGTTTCTCTCCTACTTCGAGTTCGAGCCGAACGGCGCGGCGGTCGACGACGACCAGGCGGAGCGCTTCCACCGCGTGGACTACGGGCCGTGCGCGTTCATCTTCCTCGATGCCAACAATGGCATCGACGGCGATCTCGAAAGGGACACGAACTGCTGGATCGACCGCGGTCCGAACGGCTGCCATGCGCCGGATTTCAATCCCGGCAGCGCCCAGTACAAGTGGCTTGAGGCACAGCTCGCAGACGCGCAGAAGACGCGTGCGTTCACCTTCATCGTCTCGCACCAGTGCCCGTTCTCCGTCGGCTACCACGGCCGCGAAAACTCCTACCATCCGTCGAAGGATCCGAACGGCGAGGCGCTGTCGGGCCGGCCGCTCCGCGTCCTCCTGCCGCTGATGCACAAGTACGGCGTCGACGGGTGGTTTGCGGGCCATGACGAGATGATGGAGAGGTCCGAAACGACCGGCAGGGAGACACTGCCGGACGGCACGGAGGCCGACCACAGCTTCTTCGTCTGGGACATGGGCGTTGCGGGCGACGGGCTGCGCGGCAACAAGATGAATGACAACGCGAACGAGCGCTTCCGCGCGAGCGTGCACGCGCCCGAGGTCTACAAGGACGGCGTGCTCGTCGCCGGCGGCAAGCACTACGGACATCTCCAGGTCACGATCGACAAGGACGAGCAGGGTCGCTGGCGGGCGACGTTCGACCCGGTCTACGTCTTCTACTCCAAGGCGAAGGACGGCACCGTCAGCTTCGGCGGCGTGCGCCACTACGACGACAGGGTCGTGCGCATTTCGGAATGGAAATAGCTCTTTAGTTGTAGTCGGTCACTCAACACCGCTTCGCGGCATTGAGCGCCCGACTACAGCATCTGGGCATCTGGGTGATTGAGCATCCGGGCATTTCTCGCGTGGTCGTGCCAAAAGCCGCAGGCGCCGTGCATTGCCGATGATTCCGCTTCAAAAGCGGTTGCGGCTTTTGTCCGATTCCTCTTCCCTCGACGGGGCCCCCACCCCGTCGCGACTTATCAGGCCTTTGAGAGCGTTGCCGAGAACGCGCGGATCCCTGCCATAAGGCCGACGACCTTCGCCCTGAGCTCGTCCGTGTACTTTGCGTAGCCTTGCATTTCGGCGATGAGGAACTGCGTGTCCAGTTCGGCGAGTGATCCGAGCGAGTATTCGCGAGGGTCATCGCCTCCTGCCAGATCTTCAGGTTGCGGTGTCGTTCCGCCTTCAGGTTCGATTCTGCAGCCGTCTTGTCCATGCCGTTCCTCCCGCCGGACATTTTACCAAAATTCGAGCATCTATTCGCTCAGATGCTCACAAGCCCAGATGCCCAAATGCTGTAGTCGGGCGCTCAATGCCGCGAAGCGGTGTTGAGTGACCGACTACCTTTAGCTCTCCGCCCGACTTGCGCGGGGCGATGGAATTTGATATTATTCTCCCAACAGCGGGAGAAGCATGTTGAGAATCGGCATGAGAACTTTGAACGGTAAGGCGCGGCAGACGGCTGTGGCCGCGTTCGTACGCATGCCGGACCCCCCCCCCCCTCGAAGATAGAAAGACGCGCGTGGAGGCGCGGTAGCGTGCGCCCGGCGCGTGATTTTGCGGACGTCAGTGAAGCGGAAAGGATTCCG
>CADAKF010000002.1:49195-50319 GCA_902788415.1 uncultured bacterium | reverse complement strand
GTCAGTGAAGCGGAAAGGATTCCGCTTCTCCACTGGTTTAGCGGTCGACCGAGTCGCGTTTTTTTACAAGCGGAAAGGATTTCGCTTCCCCACTCGGGATGCGTCAAAAGTGGAGAAGCGGAATCCTTTCCGCTTCAAGAGATGATTTTACATTCAACCAAACAAAGGATCAGCTCATGAAAAAACTCGCGATGGCGGTTGCGGCGGTTGCTGCGCTCACTCTCTTCGGCGTTGCACATGGTGCGGTGGTTGGCGACAATCTGCTCGTCAACGGCAATTTCGACGAGCCGATAATTTCGCCCGGTCGATTAAACGGCAATCAGGGCAATGGTTACGGTGATCTCGAAAAAATCGGAGAAAAATCGCCAGGTGGCGATACCATCCAGCAACTCTCGCCGTGGGAAGTTGTGGTGCAGCAAGAAACAACCGATGCGGAGGGAAACACCTATAAAAGCTACGGCAATTCGTTTTTCTTCACCGTGCCGAATTCCAATATCAGCAAGGTGAGTGCAAACTCGCGCGAAGGCATGAACCAGCGTATTGCCATGCGTGCACCCCGGCCTTCGAGCGAATCGGGAGTTGTCTATGTGCCCAAGCGCTATCGCCAGAAAGTGACCGTTGCGCAAGGTGGCGTCTATCAGGTTTCGTTTTGGCATGGTCCAGGCGGACTGCGAGGCGGTGATTCGTGGGCAGATACCGTTATCAGTATTGAAATTGGCAGCACCAAGGTTTTCTCTCGCAAATTTTGCCATCAATTATATAGTCAGAGTTCAATTGCTACTTGGGAGCAAGTCTTCTCCGAGCCTTTTACTTTAGAAGCTGGCAAATACGATTTCGCGATTTACTCCGAAATGGCCGAACCTTACGCCGATGTTCCCGCCAATGTTGTAGGGGTAGATACTATTGACGACATCAAATTGGGGTTGTTTCAGCGCACGGTGCAGATTGAAACCATAGCGTGTACCGTGCAAGACTCTGCGGCCGATGAGGTCGCGACCTCTGGCACTACCCGACAGTTGACGGTCACGCCTGAGGACGGTTGCTTTTTTGTCGGTTGGCGAGGCGATGCGATTACCGATGCCAATCGCTACGACAACCCGCTGTCGCTTACCATCCCCGAGGGC
>CADAKF010000002.1:0-49171 GCA_902788415.1 uncultured bacterium | reverse complement strand
TGCGTCGCCACCAATGCCAATTTGCTTGCCAATGCCAATTTCGAGCTTGCCTACGGTGGTAAAGAAGGGGGCGGACCATTAAATCGCGTCAAAACGCTCGCGGGGGCCGCGTATCCTTACCACACCATCGTAGGTTGGAGCTGCGTAGGGCCGGGTGACGGTTATGGCTCGGTATGCTATGCTATTCCCGGCGGCAACCCAGTCGGCTCCGATTATACGCGTGGCTCTCTCAACTTGGCGTTGGTCGCGCCAGTCGGCGCCCAAGTCGGCAACGGTTTGGAGCAGACTTTTTATGCGCCGGTCAAGGGATATTACGACTTGACGCTCGAAATGCGCTCGCTGAATTACAATGACTACTGTAATGGCCAGCGTTGCCCCATTTATATTGACGGCAAAAAAGTGGCGGTATTTGAGCGCCAGTTGTTGACGGCCGAGGATGGTACGGTTTCGGTCAATACTGCGTGGACGACCGAGCCGACGGTTCGGCTGAAACTTTCCGCTGGCGAGCACCAGTTTACTTTGATGGCCGGGCAGACAACAGGCACAGGGCCTGCGCTCACTTTTGTCGACACGGTCAACCTCGTCTTTTCCGAACGGGTGCCATCGAAAGGAATCTGCATTTATCTACGCTAATCCACTTTGCATCATTGTCAGTGCTGCCATTTAATCAGGCGCCCCGTATGTGTTTTGCTTTCCGCCGTTTCACCTGACTCACCTGATTCACCTGATTGACAAACCACGTTCAAACGCAGCTTCGTTTTGTGATGCTTTCGCCGCGGCCATTCCGCGGCGTTTTTGCTATAATAGAGCAGTTTTCAAATCCAAAGGAGTGACTGAAATGGTAAACCGCATTATTCTCAACGAAACCTCGTATCATGGCGCTGGCGCGATCGAGTCGATTGTCGCGGAGCTCGCGGCGCGCGGACTGAAGAAGCCGATCGTCTTTTCCGATCCCGACCTCATCAAGTTCGGTGTCACGAAGAAGGTGACGGATCTCCTCGAGAAGGCGAAAGTGAAGTTCGCGGTCTACTCCGAGATCAAGCCGAATCCGACGATTGCGAATGTGAAGAACGGCGTGAAGGCGGCGAAGGCGGCGAAGGCCGACTGCATCATCGCCATTGGCGGTGGCAGCTCGATGGACACGGCAAAGGGCGTCGGCATCATCATGACGAATCCGAAGTTCGCGGACGTCCGTTCGCTCGAGGGCATCGCGCCGACGAAGAACAAGTGCTTGCCGATTCTCGCCGTTCCGACGACCGCCGGCACGGCGGCGGAAGTGACGATCAACTACGTCATCACGGATGTCGAGAAGAAACGCAAGTTCGTCTGCGTCGATCCGCACGACATCCCGGTCGTTGCGTTCGTCGATCCGGACATGATGAGCTCGATGCCGCGCGGACTCACCGCGTTCACGGGCATGGACGCGCTGACGCACGCGATCGAGGGTCTCATCACCAAGGCGGCGTGCCCGATGACGGACATGATGCATCTCGAGGCGATCCGCCTCATTTCCCTCTCCCTGCGCGACGCCGTCGCGAACAAGCCGTCCGGCCGTGCGGGCATGGCGCTCGGCCAGTACATCGCCGGCATGGGCTTTTCGAACGTCGGCCTTGGCATCGATCACTCGATGGCGCACGGGCTTTCGGCGCTCTACGACATGCCGCACGGCAAGGCGTGCGCGATTCTCCTGCCGACGGCGATGAAGTTCAACGCGCCGAAGACGGGCGACAAGTACCGCAAGATTGCGATCGCAATGGGCGTGAAGGACGCGGACAAGATGCCGCTTGCGAAGGTCCGCAAGGCGGCGATCGCCGCGGTCGAGAAGCTCTCGAAGGACGTCGGCATCCCGGCGAACCTGAAGGGCGTCCTGAGAAAGGAAGACGTCGCTTTTCTCGCGAAATCGGCCTATGCGGACGCGTGTCGTCCCGGGAATCCGCGCGATTTGACGGTCAAAGACATCGAAAAGCTCTATAAGGGCTTGATGTAAGCGTTTTTCGCAAGTTGATCTCCTATTGCCGCGGCCTTGCCTTTTGCCGCGGCAATATGGTATAATTTTACCTCAAAGTCTCAAAAAAGAGGATAGATTCAAAATGGCTAAGGAATCCGTTGGTCGTAATAACATCTGGAAATGGCTGATTCTGGCGTTGATTGCCGTCGTTAGCTTCTATGTCTGCAATCCGCCGAAGGAGAAGGTCCGTCTCGGCCTTGACCTGAATGGTGGCACGTCGTTCACGCTGGGCGTCGACACGGAGAAGCTCGCGCAGTCGATCATCGCGGCGAATCCGGCGATTACGAACCAGGAGGGTGCCGTCGAGGCCCAGATTGCGAAGACGCTTGAGGGCTGCGACGACCGCATCATTCAGGTCATCCGCCGTCGTGTCGACGCGATGGGCACGAACGAGCCGGTCATCCAGGGTCTGAAGAATCACCGTCTGCTCGTCCAGCTTCCGGGTGCCGACGAGAAGACCCGCAAGGAGGCGAAGGCCTCGCTGCAGAACGCGGCGTTCCTCGAGTTCCGCCTGACGCATCCGAAGAACGACCAGCTCGTCGCGAAGCTCCTCTCCAAGGACGTCTGCCCGCCCGGCTACAAGAAGAGTGGCAGCGGCTATGCCCGCGTTGAGAACTGGGCCGAGATTTCCAAGCAGCCTGGCTATGCGGCGCAGCTCTCCCGCTTCGAGACGCCGGATGCGCGCTACAGCTTCATGCTCGAGGAGAACGGCGACGGCACCTACTCGCCGAACTTCGTTGCGCGCAGCACGGATCCGCGTGTGACGGGCGAGGACCTCGTCTCCTCCATGGTCGAGCGCGACCCGACGACCGGTTCGCTTGCGATCGGCTTCCGCCTGTCCGCCGAGGGTGGCCGCAAGTTCTCGACCCTCACGCGCAACTACAAGGCGCATGGTCCGAAGAACCCGACGGACCGCGGCCGCCAGCTCGCGATCATCCTCGACGACCAGCTCATTTCCGCGCCGGTCATCCAGAGCGAGATCGGCTCGCAGGGTCAGATCACGGGCCGTTTCGATGCGAAGAGCGCGAAGAAGCTCTCCGATGAGCTGAACGCGGGCGCGTTGCCGGCGCCGATGAAGATCCTCGCGGAGACGACGGTCGCCCCGACGGTCGGTGAGGACGCGATTCACGCGGGTCTCATCGCCGCGGCGCTCGGCTTCTGTCTCGTCGCCGTGTTCATGTTCATCTACTACTGGATGTCCGGTCTTGTCGCCGACATCGCGCTCTTCCTCGACATCGCGCTCCTCCCGACGGCGCTCGTGTTCGTCGCAAACATCCTTGGCGTCTTCGCGCATGACCCGGCGATGGGCGGCGGCGGCTCGATGCAGTTGCCGGTCCTGACGATGCCGGGCATCGCGGGCCTTGTCCTCTCGCTCGGCATGGCGGTTGACGCGAACGTCCTCATCTTCGAGCGCATCCGCGAGGAGTTTCTGTCGAAGAAGGCGGCGGGCGAGGCGATTAAGCTCGGCTACAGCCGTGCGTTCACCGCGATCTTCGACTCGAACCTGACGACGATCATCACGGGCGTCATTCTCTTCGTGGTCGGCACGGGCCCGGTGCGCGGCTTTGCGATCACCCTCACGGCGGGCGTCGTCATCTCGCTGTTCACGGCGGTCGTCGTCACGCGTCTCGTCTTCGATCACTGCGTCAATCCGGACCGGATGACGCCGTTCAAGATGATGCACTTCTTCAAGAATCCGAAGTATGACTTCATGAAGGTGACGAAGTTCACGGTCTGCGGATCCTTCCTGATTATCGCGATTTCGCTCGCGATTTTCGTGATGCGCTTCGTGAACAACAAGGCGGACGTCCTGTCCGTCGACCTCACCGGCGGCACGTCGATCGTGTACAACCTCAAGAACGAGGCGAAGCCGGCGGTCGCGGACATCCGCGCGGCCCTGAACGAGTTCGATAACGCGGCGGTCATCCAGTACCAGCAGGGCGTCGGCGATGCGACGCTGCTCGTCAAGACGGGCGAGACGGCCGAGACGGCGAAGGGCCAGGCGCTTGAAAACAAGGACGTCGGCGCGTACGTGACGAAGCTTCTGCAGGAGAAGTTCCCGCAGGCGGAGATTGCGGCCGCGTCGGTGGACGAAGTCGGATCGATGGTCGGCAAGGACCTCAAGAACTCCGGCCGCAACGCCGTCCTGTTCTCGCTCCTGGCGATTCTCGTCTATGTCGGTTTCCGCTTCAAGTTCGGCTTCGGCCTTGGCGCGCTCGTCGCGCTGGCGCACGATGCGCTCATCTCGATCGGACTCTTCTCGCTTTGCGGGCGTCAGATCTCGCTGATCGTGATCACCGCGGTGCTGACGATCATCGGCTACTCCGTGAACGACACGGTCGTCGTGTTCGACCGCATCCGCGAAACGCTCCGTCACGACAAGAAGCTTTCGTTCTACGATGTCTGCAACAAGTCGATCAATGCGTGCCTCTCGCGTACGGTCATCACTTCGGTGACGACATTCTTCGCGGTTCTCGCGCTCTTCGCGTTCGGCGACGGCTCGATCTTCGACTTCGCGCTCATCATGCTGATTGGCGTCATCGCGGGCACGTTCTCCTCGGTCTTCATCGCCACCCCGATCATGTTCTGGTGGTACAAGGGCAAGCGTCCCGCGTTCGAAGCCGAAGAGAAGGCGTAAGTGAAGCGTGAAAACTACGCGGCGGCGATGAAGCTGATCGCCGCCTCCAAGCGAATCCTCGTCTCGGGCCATCTGAGCCCAGACGGGGATTCTCTTGGTTCTATGATTGCGCTTGCGCGACTTCTCCGAAGGGCCGGACACGAGGCGTTCGCCACAGCGGATGTGAATGCGCTCGGGAAGCCGGGTTTTCTGGAGGGGGTTGCGGACTTGATTCCCGTCCGCAAGCTGAAGCGGCAGAAGAAGTTTGACCTTTTCATTGCCGTTGACTGTGCGTCTTTCGCGCGGATGCCGCCTGAAGTGCGGCCCGTCGCAGAAAAGCTGCCGAAGCTCTGTATCGACCATCACGTCACAAACGACGGCTCTTTTGCCGACGTCTCCATTGTCGATCCCGAGGCGTCTTCTACGGGCGAGATCGTCTGGCAGATTGCGAAGTGGAACGAGTGGAAGCTTGACGCGGCGATCGCCGAGGCGCTGTGGGTGGCGATTGTCACCGACTCGGGCCGGTTTGCCTACGACTCGACAAAGCCGGGAACGATGCGCGCGGCGGGCGACTTACTTAAATACGGCGTTCGCACGGCGCTCATCAACGACATCCTCTACGGAACCTTTCCGCGCAAGGCGATCGAGCTGAAGCGCATCGCGTGGCGGTCGCTGCATGTCTGGAAGAACCGCAAGGTCGCCGAGGTGACACTGACGCGAGACGACTTCCGCGAGGTGCGCGGCACGAAGGCAGACGCCGAGGATATCATCGAGATTCCGCGGTCCGTGGTGAAGAACGAGATTGCGCTCTTCTTCTACCAGATTCCCGACCGCACCAAGGAGACACGTTGTTCGATCCGCACGCGCGGCAATTGGGATGCGACGGTCCTTGCCACGAAGTTCGGCGGTGGCGGACACGTCAAGGCGGCCGGTTGCACGATCAAGGCGTCGATGGGGTCTGCCAAGCGCCAGATGCGCGCGGCGGTCCGCGAGATGCTGAAAAGCGCCAATCGGAAGACGGCGAAGATAGCTGTTGGCGATTAGCTTTTAGCGGTTGGCAAGCGGCGGAGGGTGCTGGAATGGGCAAGGTGCTGATATTGACGGACGGAAAAGCGGGGCACGAGAATCAGTCGAAGGCCTTTGCGCGGGCGCTTGGGTGCGAATTCGAGCTGGTTGAGGTTCATTTCAAGTCGAAACTTGCGAAGGCGCTGAGTTATTTGTTGGATCGTGTGGGGGTTAGAACGACGGCGCTGCTGAGCGGAGGAGCGGAATCCTTTCCGCTTCAGAACAAGGATTCCGCTTCTCCACTTTCCGCGGTGATTGGGACGGGATCTGGAACCTTCTATGCGGCGAAGGCTGTGGCGAAGAAAATGGGTGTGAAGTGCGGGGTGGTGTTGTATCCGAGGGGATATGACATCAAGAGTTTTGACTGCGTGCTGGCGCCGGCGTTCGACCGTCCGAAAGCCGCGGCGAATGTAATTGAGATCCCGGCGAACCTGGTGGCGAACGACGAGGCGTTCTACGAGAAGGGCGTGGCGGCGTTTCGGGAGAGGCGGGGACAGCACGCGTACGACAGCAAGCGAGGAGCCGTGGCGGTGATCGTCGGGGGGCCGAACAAGTGCTCGACGATGACGCCCGAGTGGATGAAGACCCAGCTTGACGCCATTTTCCATTCCGCCGTTCAACCTTCAACCTCCAGCCTTCAACCTGAATTTTGGGTCACGACCTCGCGTCGCACGCCGCCGGAGGTGGAGTCGGTTGTCGACGGCTATCCGTGGGACTACAAGCTTCTTTATTCGAAGGACCATTTCAATCCGATTCCGGCGTTTGTGAAGCTTGCGAAGAAGCTGTACGTGACGGCCGAGTCGACGGGGATGCTCTCGGAGTCCTGCACGTTCGGGACGGCCGAGGTCGTCGCGCTCGACAACCTGAAGCCCGGTCCGCACAAGTTCCGTCGCTTCGTCGAGGACCTCCGCACCGGCGGATACGTGGACGGCAACCGCAAGGTCGATCTCTCCGCGCAGTTCGCGCGGGCGAAGGCGCTGATGGGGCTATGAAAGACCGCTGGCTCATTTGGAACAGCGTTCTCATCTCGCTGCCAGCGCTCATGCTGGTTGGGGCGGTTGTCTATTTTCTGATTGACAAGGTGCCGCAGTTCGAGCGCAACGAACAGCGACGAGTTCAGCAGGAGTATCGGGCCCTGACTGTCGAGGCAAAAGAGGCGGGCAGAGGCGAAGTGTTTGATTTTGCCGCATCTGGCTTGAAACGCGGGGAACTCAAAATCACGAAGGAACCATGGGGGTATGAACGCGGGCTGGTCTGGTATTTCAAGGGCGATAAGGCCTATCGGCTCGTCGTCGAACCAGTGCAAGGGCTCGACTTCAGGACGATATTCTACCCTGCGGGGGCCTTGATTGCGCTGCTGTTCGTGGCGATGACTGTTTTTGGTGTTCGCTATTTCTGGAAGTTCGTGAAGTCGCGCGACGACTTCCTCGCGGCGACGGCGCATGATCTGACGACGCCGCTCGTGGGGATGAGGATGATGATCGGGAAATGCGACGACGAGGCGAAGAAGCTCAACGAGCGGATGCTCCTCATCGTCAATAACATCAAGGATTTCCTGAAGCTCGGCGGCAAGCGGAAGAAACCGGAACTGAAGCCGATTGACATCGTGGCCCTGACGAAAGAGGCCTATCAGCTCTTCGCCGCCGACTACGGGGACAGCGAAGGCGGAGCGGTCGACTTTCAAACCTTCAAACCTTCAAACCTTCAAACTTTCGCCATGGCCGACGAGGCGATGACGCTGCAGATCCTCTGGAACCTCTTCGGCAACGACCTCAAGTACGCGGCGCCGTACGGGAAGGTGTCGGTGAGGTTTGTGCGCGAGGGCGCGTTCGTCAAGGTCGAGTTCGCCGACGAGGGGCAGGGCATGACGCCGCGGCAGATGAAGAAGGCGTTCGACCGCTATTATCGGGCGCGAACGGTGCTTGAGAGCGGCAAGGGCGGCTTCGGCATCGGGCTTTGCACGGCGCGCGAGTTTGCGCGTCAGATGGGCGGCGACCTGACCGTTCGGGCGAATGAGCCGAAGGGTTGCGTCTTTACGCTTTTGCTTCCTCGCTCCTCTTGACATACATACCTGAGAGTATGTATAATATGTGGTATGAAATCTGGTAGGATTGTCGGATGTTTGCTGGGGCTTTTGGTCGTCTCCGGCTGCATGACCATTTTCAATGCGCAGGAAGCGCAGAGGTCCGTCGAGGACAAGGCGAACGGAGTCCGCGAGGAGGTGGCCAAGCTTGACCTTTCGGACCGTTCGCTCAAGGAGCTGGTGCAGTTCGCGATGACGAACCGTCCGGCGATGGTGTCTGCGGCGCTGGCGGTCGTCGATGCGCGGCTCGCGCTCAGGGAAATCGCCGCGGACGCGCCGCTCGTCAGCTACTCGCCGTGGACGTCTCCGCACCTGGCGCTTTCGAGCGGCTATTCCGAGTCGTCGACGCCGGACAACAAGATCAAGTGGCGCACGGAGGGCGCTGCGAGCGCGGGGCTTTCGCTGGACATTCTCATCTACGATTTCGGGCGGAATGCGTCACGTGCGAGCGCCCAGGTCGAGCGGGTGATCGCCGCGGAGCATGATTTCATCCAGACAGGCTACCAGGTCTTCAACGAGGTCTCGGCGGCGTACTTCGACCTGATGGAGTGCGACGCGCTTCTGGCGGTGGCGATCACAAACCAGACGGAGTTCGCGATCCACCTCAAGGAAGCCGAGGACCGCCTGGCGGCGGGCGAGGCGATGAAGCTCGACGTCACGCGGGCGAAGTCGAACCTGTATCAGGCGCGTGAAGAGGTGATCGTCGCATCCAATTCCGTCGTCACGGCCGGCGCGGAGCTCATGAAGGCGCTGGGCGTGGACGTGTCGCGCGGAACGCGCGACGAGGTCTATCCGGCGTCCGGTGCCGCGCTCGCCTCGGTGATGCGCGGGTTTGCCCGCACGGAGTACGGTGTCGAGCCAGCGTTCAATCTGGCGCGGACGAATGCGCCGGCGATGGCAATCGCACGGGCGCAGCTCAGGGCGGCGAGCCGACAGGTCGATTATGCGATTGCGGACCTCATGCCGTCCGTCTCGGCCCAGGTCGGCGTCAACTGGGCCGATCCGCTCTGGGTGTGGCACTGGGGCATTGACGCGGTGCAGTCGCTCTTCACCGGCTATCGCAAGACGACGGCGGTGGACCGGGCGGTCGTCGCGCTGCAGGGCGCGGCGGCGGACGTGGACGAGGCGGAGCAGAAACTCTCGCTTGACCTGGAGACGGCGATCGCGGTGCGGGACAACGCGCAGAAGAAGTTGGAGACGGCGCGGATGACGGTGGTGCAGGCGCGGGAGGACCTCGGGCTCGTCAAGCAGCAGTATCAGGAGGGCGAGGTGAGCCGCGTGGACTTCACGGAAGCCGTGTCGTCGTATACGCGGGCCCTCGGCAACCGCGTGTCCGCGTTTTACACGGGGCAGCGTGCGGAAGCGGCGCTGTTCGCGATCATCGGCCGCGTGCCGGAGTACAGAGAAGAGGAGCTCCATGAGAAATAATCGAATAATCGAATTGTCGAATAATCGAATCTGGATGGCGTTTGCCGTCGCCTTGTGCCTGATCGGGTGCTCGAAGGGTCCGATGGCGAAGGCGAACGGGCCGAAGTTCCGGTTTGCGACGATTACGCGGGCGGATGTGGTGCGGACGGTGGAGGCGACGGGGCGCGTGACGCCGCGCAACACCTCGAACGGCATCCCCGTCGGCGCGCAGGTGAACGGCAAGGTCATCAAGCTGTTCGTCGACTATAACTCGACTGTGACGAACGGGCAGGTCGTGGCGCTCATCGATCCGCTCGTCTACGAGGCGACGTACAAGAGCGCGGTCGCGCAGCTTCATTCCAACCAGGCGAAGCTCGTCCTCGCGGAGAAGACGCTGGTCCGCAAGCGCAACCTCTTCGCCAAGCAGATGTGCAGCGAGGCCGATCTTGACGCGGCGATCGAGACGCGCGACACCACGAAGGCGGCGGTGGAGCAGAGTGAGGCGTCCGTGAGCAAGGCGAAGGCCGATCTCGACTACTGCACGATCCGCTCGCCGGTGAACGGCGTTGTGATCGCGCGCAAGGTCGAGGAAGGCGAGACGGTCGTCTCGTCCTACAACGCCGTCCCGGTTCTCACGATCGCGGAGGACCTGAACGTCATCTGGGTGGAGGCGACGGTGCCGGAGGCGGACGTCGGGAACATCAAGATCGGGCAGGAGGTGACGTTCACGGCCGACGCCTACCGCAAGCGCTTCAAGGGCAAGGTGAAGCAGGTCCGCAAGGCCGCGACGACGACGAACAACGTCGTCACCTATCCGATCATCATCGAGGCGGAGAATCCGGACGAGATGCTCTTCCCGGACATGACGGCGACGCTGTCGATTGAGACGGCGCGCGCCGAAAGCGCGGTTGCTGTGCCGGCCGCGGCGCTTCGGTTCCGTCCGAAGGACGAGGACCGCGAGGAGGGCGACGTGCCGCGCGGGCGCAAAATCTGGGTCGTCGGCGAGAACGGGAAGGTGAGGCCGATTGTGGTCAAGGAGGGCGTGTCGGACACGACGCTCATGCAGATTCTCGAGCATGACGAGCTGGAGGGTAAGGAGGTCGTGATCGGCTACGAGACCCCGGCGACGCTGGCGGCGAAGAAGGACGACACGACGAATCCGTTCAAGCAGAAGATGCCGCAGCGCGGAAAGAACAAGGGGACCGCGCCGGAGCCGAAGAAGTGAGTTTGAGGTTTGAAGTTTGAGGTTTGAAATCGTGTCTTCCGTCTCCCGTCTAAAGTCCTAATAAGATGTCGCATCTGATAGAAATTCGCGATCTCAAGAAGATCTATGCGCAGGGCGAGGAGCCTGTCCGGGCGCTGGACGGCGTGTCGATCGACATCGACGAAGGGGAGTTTGTCGCAATCATGGGCGCATCGGGGTCCGGCAAGTCGACGATGCTGAACATCCTCGGTTGTCTCGACACGCCGTCGAGCGGCAGCTACAGGTTGGACGGGCTGGAGGTCGCCGCGCGGTCGCGCAAGGAGCTGGCGATCATCCGCAACCGGAAGCTCGGCTTCGTCTTCCAGAACTTCAACCTCCTGCCGCGGACGAGCGCAATCGAGCAGGTGGAGTTGCCCGATCTCTACATGGGGCGTCTAACGTGGCGCGAGCGGCGGAAGCGGGCGCTGATGCTCCTCAAGCGCGTGGGACTCGAGGGGCGCGGCACGCACAAGCCGTCCGAGCTTTCCGGCGGACAGCAGCAGCGCGTCGCCATCGCGCGGGCGCTCATGAACGAGCCGCCGGTCCTCTTTGCGGACGAGCCGACGGGCAATCTCGACACGAAGAGCTCCATTGAGATCATGAATCTCTTTACCGAGCTCTCGAACGAGGGCATCACGATCGTGATGGTGACGCACGAGGACGACATCGCGGCCTACGCGAAGCGGCACATCGTGATGCGGGACGGTCGGGTGATGGTGGACGACAAGGCGGACGGCGGGGTCCGTAAGACGACCGAGCAGGTCTCGCATCTCGTGAAGGAGGCCCTCGCGTGAGCTTCGGCATGATCTTCAAGGTGGCGGTCCTCGCGATCCTGCGCAACAAGACGCGGGCGCTTCTCACGTGCCTCGGCATCATCGTCGGCATTGCCGCGGTGATCTCGGTCCTCGCCATCGGGAAGGGCGCCTCGACGATGATGCTCAACGAGATCTCGTCGATGGGCAACAACCTGATGATGGTCTTTCCGGACTGGAACCGCCGCGGGCAGGTCCGCTCCGGCATGGGCGCGGGGCAGACGATGACGGCGGATGACGCGGAGGCCATCAAGGAGGAGCTCGGCTATCTCGTCAAGTACGTTTCGCCGGCGGTGAACGTCAATAGCCAGCTCATCCGCCAGAACAAGAACTGGAGCTGCCGCGTCTCGGGCGTGTCGAGCGACATGCCGGAGGTGCGGAACTGGCAGATCGGCGAAGGGCGGTTCTTCTCGGAGGAGGAGGAGCGGGGTTACGTGCGCGTCTGCGTCATCGGGACGACCGTGCAGAAGAACCTCTTCGAGGACGACGAGAATCCGATCGGGCAGACGATCCGCATCGGCGCGATGCCGTTTAAGGTCGTGGGCGTTCTCGCGTCGAAGGGGGCGAATGGCTGGGGCCAGGACCAGGACGATACGGTGATGGCGCCCTACACGACCGTCGGGCGCGTCCTTCAGCGGTCGAAATTCCGCTCCATCAACATGATGAACATCTCGCTGGTCAGCATGGACGACCTCGAGGAGGCGACGCGCGAGATCAGTGCGCTTCTCCGTCAGCGTCACAAGCTGCCCGACTACCAGGATGACGACTTCGAGATGCGCGACACGAAGGAGATCATGGCCACGATGGGGTCCGTCTCCTCGTTGATGACGATTCTCCTGACGGCCGTTGCTGCGATTTCGCTGCTGGTCGGCGGCATCGGCATCATGAACATCATGCTTGTCAGCGTCACGGAGCGCATTAAGGAGATCGGACTTCGCATGGCACTGGGGGCGACGCCGTTCATGATTCTCTCGCAGTTCATTATTGAGGCGGTGGTCCTTTCGACCGTGGGCGGGGCGATTGGCGTCATCCTCGGGATCGTCGCGGCGAATGCAATCGGAGAAGTCAACAACTGGCCGATTGTGATCGAGGTCTCCTCGGCAGTCTATTCCTTCTTGTTCTCGGCGTTTGTCGGCATGTTTTTTGGCTTTTATCCGGCTTATCGGGCCTCGAAGCTGAATCCGATTGACTGCTTGAGGTACGAGTAGGCGGTGTGGTATAATATTCGGGATCTGAAAGGAGTTTTCTCAAATGTCCCTGAATATCGTTACTGAAATCGACAACCGCATCGCCGTCAAGAACGTGCTTATGAGCGTGAGCGACAAGACCGGGCTTGAGACCTTCGTCCCCGCGCTCGTCAAGGCCTGTCCGGGTGTGAAGATCTATTCGACGGGCGGTACCTACACGAAGGTGAAGGAGATTCTCGGGGCCGAGGCCGACAAGACGCTGATCGCGGTTTCGGACTATACGGGGCAGCCGGAGATGCAGGGCGGGCTCGTCAAGACGCTTGACTTCAAGATCTACCTCGGGCTCCTCTCGGAGACGTACAATGACGCGCATCAGGCCGACTTGAAGCGCCTCAGCGCGCAGCCGATCGACATGGTGGTCGTCAACCTCTATCCGTTCCAGCAGACGGTCGCGAAGGAGGGCGTGACGCCGGAGATGGCGCGCACGAACATCGACATCGGCGGCCCGTGCATGGTCCGCGCCTCGGCGAAGAACTACCTGCGCGTCGCCTCGGTCACCGATCCTCTTGACTATGGCAACATCGCGAACGAGCTTGCGGATCACAACGGCACGCTCGGCCTCGACACGCGCTTCAAGCTGATGAAGAAGGCTTTCACCCACACGGCCGAGTACGACACGGCGATCTCGAAGTTCTTCACGACGAGAACTTGGCAGGAAGTGGACGAAACTTATCATAAGAAGGATTAGCGATTAGCATTTGATGACTGCTAACGGCTAAAAGCTAACAGCCAACAGCTAAAAGCCAAATGATTTTCGAGGCATTCAAGAAGATGCGGGCGGAGCGGCCGTTCTCGGCCGCCTTCCTGGTGACGAGCGGAGACTTGGCGCTCCCGATCACCTGGAAGCAGTTTACGGACGACATCGACATCGTCATCCATCTCATCCGCACCTACGCGCCCGGGGCCAAGTTCGGCATCCTAGGCGAAAATTCTTACGAGTGGATGGTCGCGCACGCGGCGTGCCTCTTTTCGGGCGCGGTGGCGATTCCGATCGACATGAACATGACGGCGGTGGAGATCGCCGAGCGGATGCGCTTTACGGGTGCGGTGGCGCTGATTCATTCCTCGCTCCACGAGGACAAGGCGCACGAGGCGGGAAAGATGGTCCCGGGGCTCGTCGTCGCCGGTTTCGGCACCATCAAGACGGAACGGTTCCTGGACAAGCTGCGCGGAGCCTTCGGCCTCAAGGACAGCGTTTGGCAGCAGGATCATCTCGAGCTGGACGAGGACTCGACGGGCGAGCCTCAGACTTCGATGATCGTCTTTACGTCGGGGACGACTTCGAAGCCGCGCGGCGCGGAGCTGACGGTCAAGGCGCTGGAGACCTTCTGCGAATGGACGGGCGCCTGCCTGCCGATGAAGCCCGGCGATCGTTCGCTGATGCTTTTGCCGTTGCACCACATCTTCGGCGTGTGCGTCACGTATCTCATGCTGTCGAAGGGCGTTGCGCTGGGTGTGTGCCCCGATTTCAGGCGTATCTACGACGCGTTCGAGCGCTTCCGCGTCAATTACGCGTTCTTGGTTCCGGCCTTGGCGGAGATTCTCGGTCAGAAGATCCAGCAGAAGGGCAAGTCGGCCGAGGCGGCGCTCGGGCAGCCGATCGACTGGATTCTCGTCGGCGGCGCGGCGTTGCCGCGGCGCACGTACGAGCATCTGACGGCGCTTGGGGTCAAGACGGTGACGGGGTACGGTCTCACCGAGACCTGTGCGGCCTATTCGATCACGCCGATTGACCGCGATCCGCACGTCGGCGCACAGGGGCATGTCTCCGAGGCGAGGGACGTTGAGACCAAGGTTTCGCCGGAAGGCGAACTGCTCATCAAGGGGCCGTGCGTCATGAAGGGCTACTACAAGCAGCCGGAGAAGACGGCGCAGGTCATCGACGTGGACGGCTGGTATCATACCGGCGACATCGGCTCGATTGACGCGGACGGCTATGTCTGGATCACGGGTCGGAGGTCCCGGACGATCATTCTCTCGTCCGGCAAGAAGATCGCGCCGGAGGAACTGGAGGAGAAGCTTCTGATGCTCCCGGGAGTCCGCGAGGCCGTCGTGAGCGGCGAGGGCGAGACGCGCGACATCAAGGCCGAGGTGTATCCGTCGATGTCCGAGGAATTCGTCCGCAAGGCGATCGGCGAGCTCAACCTAACCTTGCCGGTTTACAAGCGCATCAAGACGGTCGTTATTCGCAAGGAGCCGTTCCCAAGAACAACTTCAGGGAAGATTAAAGTTTAAACCTAAACGTGGCCGAGTTTAGGTTAAATCGAGTATGAAAGAGCCGAACGAGAAGAAGATTGCGGGGCTGGTGAGGGAATTGCTGATCGAGCTCGGGGAGGATCCCGAGCGCGAGGGCCTGAAGAAGACCCCCGTGCGGGTGGCGAAGTCGCTCGCCTATCTGACGCGGGGTTATCGGCAGAAGATGAAGGCGGTGGTGAACGGCGCGTATTTCAAGTCCGGCACGAACCACATGGTGATCCTGAAGGACATCGAACTTTATTCGCTGTGCGAGCACCACATGCTGCCGTTTTTCGGCAAGTGCGCGATCGGCTACATTTCGAAGGGCAAGGTGATGGGCGTCTCGAAGCTGGCGCGCATCGTGGACATGTTTGCGCGGCGGCTACAGATCCAGGAGCGGATGACCGAGGAGATCGCGAACGCGATCATGGCCGAGACGAAGGCGGAGGGCGTCGGCGTCGTCATCCGGGCGAAGCACCTCTGCATGATGATGCGCGGGGTCGCGAAGCAGAACAGCGAGATGGTCACTTCGGCCGTGCTCGGGTCGTTCAGGGCTGACGAGCGGGTACGTCAGGAGTTCCTTTCGCTCATCAAGTAGGCGAAACCAGATGAAGAGAATGCCGACGGACGATGGAAAAACACTACCTTTCGGCGGATGACTATCTGCGCGATTCCTGGCGGCTCGCCGCTGCGGTGAAGGCGTCCGGCTGGCAGCCGGACATCCTGATCGCCCTCTGGCGTGGCGGCGCGCCGGTCGGCATCGCGCTACACGAGTACTTCAAGGTCTCGGGCTGGCCGGTGAAGCACATTCCGCTCAAATGTGCGAGTTACGCCGGCATCGGGGAGAACCACGGCGTTGTGGAGTTCACGCACGGGGACATCATCTTCGGCATGCTCCGCAAAGGCGACAAGGTCCTGGTGGTCGACGACGTGTTCGACACGGGCAAGACTGCGGCCGCAGTCAAGCAGCGTGTCGAGGCGACAGGCGCCGAAATGCGGATGGCTTGCGTGTACTGGAAGCCTCAGAAGAACATCACGTCCCTGAAGCCCGATTACTACGTGAAGGACGTCGGCCTTGACTGGATCGTCTTCCCGCACGAGATCGAGGGACTTACAAGGGACGAAATTCGGACGAAAGACCCGCTTTTGGCAGACCTCCTCGGCTGAAAAAGTGTATAATATGCAACCTTATGAAACGGTTGCTGACGATTCAGGACATCTCGTGTGTCGGGCAGTGTTCGACGACGGTCGCGCTGCCGCTTATTAGCGCCTGCGGAGTGGAATGCGCAATTCTTCCGCCGGCGCTGCTTTCCAATCATACGGCTGCGGGTTTCAAGGACTGGAGCTTCTGCGATCTCACGGCAGAACTTCCCAAGGTTGAGGCGAAGTGGGTCGAACAGGACATCAAGTTTGATGCCTTCTACACCGGATACGTGTGCGAATCGCACATCGATCCGATTCTTTCGATCTTCAAGAGCTGTGCGAAGCCGGACGCCGTGCGCATTGTCGATCCGGCGATGGCCGACAACGGTGTCCTCTACAGGGGCTTTGCCGCGGACTTCCCGACAAAGATGGCGCGGCTTTGCAACGGGGCGGATTATCTCCTGCCGAACCTCACGGAGGCGGCGCTTCTCGTTGGACAGGAACCGAAGCTCTCCAGATACACGCAGACCGAAATTGAGTCGCTGATTGCCAAGCTTCACGCAATCGGCGCGAAAACCGTGGTTTTGACAGGCGTCTCCTTCAATGAGAACGAGCTTGGCTCGGCGGTTTCGGACGGAAAGACGGTTGAATATGACTTCAACCAGCGTATTCCGTGCATGTTCCACGGCACTGGCGATGTCTTCGCTTCGGTCTTCGCAGGCGCGATTCTCCGCGGCAAATCCGCGCTTGAAGCGGCGGCGCTGGCGGCCGACATTGTTTGCGAGGCCATTACTGCAACCGATCGAGATCATTGGTACGGCGTGAGCTTTGAAAAGGCGATTTTCTCGTTGGCCTCTGCCTTGCAGTAGACAATTTTTCAAATAATTGATATAATTTCGCCTTGTCTTTTCAAAATAAGAAGGATTGCGAATGAAAGAGATCATTGGAACACTGGAGGCGAAGGGGCTGAAGGTTGGCATTGTCGTCAGTCGTTTCAACAGCTTCCTGACCGAACAGTTGGTGAAGGGCGCGGCGGATGCCTTTGTCCGTCTTGGCGGAGATGAGAAGAATCTTGTTTTGGTGCGCGTTCCCGGCGCTTATGAAATTCCGCTGGCGGCGCAGAAGTTGGCGAAGAAGGGTGTTGACGCCATTGTCGCACTGGGTGCGGTTGTGCAGGGCGCGACGGCGCATGCGGACCTCATCAACGAAACGACCGCGCGTGCGTTCAACCAGATTTCGCTGGAAGCGGGCGTTCCGGTCCTCGACGGCGTCGTCTCGGCCGAGAACCTTGAGCAGGCGATCGAGCGCTGCGGTACGAAGCAGGGCAACAAGGGATTTGCGGCGATGCAGTCGGCGATTGAGATGGCCAACCTGCTGAAGCAGATGTAGTTGTAGTTTGAAGTTGTAGTTGTAGATTCGAAAGAAGAAAGAGAGAAGAAAATGGCTAAAGAAGTGAAGAAGGTCGCGTTTCTGACGGCGGGCGGTTTGGCTCCGTGCTTGAGCTCCTCGATCGGATTCCTGATTGACGAGTACACCAAGAAGTCCCCGAAGACGGAGATGATCGGCTACGTGAACGGCTACATGGGCCTTCTGAAGGGCGATTCGATTCCGGTGACGGACGTGGTCCGCAAGCAGGCGCTCATCCTGACGAAGCACGGCGGTTCGCCGATCGGCAACAGCCGCGTGAAGCTGACGAATGTGAAGGACTGCGTGAAGCGCGGCCTGGTGAAGGAAGGCGAGGATCCGCTGAAGGTTGCGGCCGACCAGCTCGTCAAGGACGGTGTGGACGTGCTCCACACGATCGGCGGCGATGACACGAACACGACGGCGGCCGATCTCGCGGCGTATCTCGCGAAGAACAACTATCCGCTGATCGTCGTCGGCCTGCCGAAAACGATCGACAACGACGTCTATCCGATCAAGCAGTCGCTCGGCGCGTGGACGGCCGCCGAGGAGGGCGCGAAGTTCTTCCTCAATGTCGTCAAGGAAAACAGCGCGAATCCGCGTGCCCTCACAATTCACGAGGTCATGGGCCGCAACTGCGGCTGGCTCACCTACAAGACGGCCCAGTACTACCGCAAGATGCTCAAGCAGCGTCTCAAATTCCTGCCTGAGTTCAACCTCACGCTTGAGCGTCAGGACGTCCATGCGGTCTATGTGCCGGAGTCCAAGATCGACTTCAAGGCCGAGGCCAAGCGTCTTCTGGCGATCATGGACAAGTGGGATTCGGTCAACATCTTCGTCAGCGAGGGCGCGGGCGTCAAGGACATCATCGCCGAGATGAAGCGTCGTGGCGAGGACGTCCCGGTGGACGCATTCGGCCATCCGCGGCTCGATAAGGTCAACGTCGGCCAGTACGTCGGCAAGCGCTTCGGCGAGCTCCTCAAGGCCGAGAAGGTCCAGGTGTTCAAGAGCGGCTACTTTGCCCGTGCGGCGGCGCCGAACAAGAAGGACCTGAAGCTCATCGAGAAGTGCGCCCGCAAGGCGGTCGAGTGCGCCCTCAACGGCGAGTCGGGCGTCGTCGGTCCGGACGAGAACGCCGCGGCGAAGATCCGCGCGTGCGAGTTCCCGCGCATCAAGGGCGGCAAGCCGTTCAACGTCCGCAAGGGCTCCTTCCGCAAGATGCTCGAGGAGATCGGCCAGCCCAAGCCGCGCAAGAAACGTACGGTCAAGTAAGATGACCGGCATCGAGCGTTTGCACGAAATCATAACCCGTCTGCGCGATCCGCAGACGGGTTGTCCTTGGGATCGGGTCCAGACTCTGGAGACGCTGAAACCGTGCGTCCTGGAGGAGACATACGAACTCCTTGCGGCGATGGACCGGCCGGAGGACAAGGCGAATTACGTCGAAGAGCTCGGGGACGTCCTCCTGCAGGTGATGTTCCAGTCCGTCATGGCCGAGCAGGAGAAGCGCTTCACCTTTGACGACGTGGCGAATGCAATCGCCGACAAGCTCATCCACCGGCACCCGCATGTCTTCGGAGACGTCAAGGCCGACGATGCGGCGACGGTCCTGAAGAATTGGGAGCAGATCAAGCAGATGGAGCATCGGAAGGAGGCGCGTCATTCGGCGCTCGACGGCGTGCCGCCGACCCTGCCGGCTCTCCTCAAGGCCCGCCGTACGATGGAAAAGGCGAAGCGCATCGGCTACGAGGAGGAGATGGAGCCGGTCGCCGTCGAGGGTGATCCTGGCGAATTCCTCCTGCGCGTCGTCAAGTCGATTGCCGCGCAGGGCGTTGATTCGGAGGCGGCTCTTGAAACGGCGACTGCGGCATTCGCGACGCGGTTCCGCAAGTTTGAGACGGAGAAGAAAGCCCGAGTTTGAAGATCGAGGTCCTAGAACCGCACGGGATGTGCGCGGGCGTCAATGCGGCAATCGCCAAGGCGCTTAAGCTCAAGGACGTCTGGTGTCTGCACGAGCTCGTGCACAACGAGATTGTCATTGACGAGCTGAAGGACCTTGGGTTCAAGTTCGTTGAGCGAATCGAGGACGTTCCCGAGGGCAAGACCGTCGTCTTCTCCGCGCACGGGGTGAGCCCGGCCGTGAGGGAGATTGCGAAGGCGCGGAATCTCAAGGTCGTTGACACGACGTGTCCGTTCGTCGCGAAGGTGCACGAGGCGGCGAAGGCGTTTGCGGAGAAGGGGCTTCCGGTTGTCATTTTGGGCGACCCGAAGCACGTGGAGGTGCAGGGAATTGCGGGAGAATTAGGTGTAGAAAATAGGTGTAGGTGCAGAGAGGGCGGAAAAGTCGGAGTCGTGAGCCAGACGACGATGAACGCCGACGAAGTTGCGAAGCAGGTTGCGGAGCTGAGAAAGACCTACGATGTCGAGACTATGGCCGAGGTTTGCCATGCGACGAAAGAGAGACAGGACGCTGTAAAGAAATTTTGCTCTGCGTGTCTCTCGTCTTCCGTCTCAAGTCCTTTCGGCCTCCTTGTTCTGGGCAGCCAGACGTCGTCGAATTCGAAGCGGCTGAAGGAAGTCGCGGAGCAGGGCGGAGCGAAGGCGTTTATGGCAGGTTCGATGGAGGAGCTCAAGGAGATTGATTTCAGTGGCGTGGAGCGGCTTGGCGTGACGAGCGGGGCGTCCACTCCGGAAAGGTTCCTAATGGAGGCGGTGAAGTTTCTGCGCAACGTGCCGGAGCACGTTGCGATGATTATGGACGGCAACGGACGCTGGGCAACGCAGCGCGGCAAGAGGCGCAGCGAGGGGCACAAGGCTGGTGCGAAGACGCTCGGGGACGTCCTCAACTGGTGCGGCGAGCGAGGCATCAGATACCTGACGGTCTATGCTTTTTCGACGGAGAACTGGAAGCGGCCCAAGGACGAAGTCGAGGGACTCATGGCGCTTTTCGCGCGGATGCTAAAGGCGAAGGAGAAGGACTTCATGAAGAACCGGGTGCGGTTCCGCATGATCGGCCGCCGCGGCGACCTCTCGTCCTCCCTCCTCAAGACAATCGAGGCGCTGGAGGGGAAGACCGCGCATTTCGAGCGCCAGTTCATTGTCGCGATCTCCTATGGCGGGCGCGCCGAGATCGTCGATGCGATGAATGCGGCGATCAGGAAGGGCGAGCCGATCACGGAGGAGACGTTCCGCAACTACCTCTATGCGCCGGATGTGCCCGATCCCGACCTTGTGATCCGGACGAGCGGGGAGCTGCGGACCTCGAACTTCCTTCTCTGGGAGACGGCTTATTCGGAGTACTACTTCACAGACGTCCTCTGGCCCGATTTCTCCGAAGCCGAGCTCGACAAGGCGCTGGCTGCCTATGCGCAGCGTCATCGTCGGAAGGGCGGGGTGTGAGAAGCGGAAAAATTTGATATAATACGCGGCGTCTTTCAAGACACAACAAAGTAAATAAAGGAGAAAAGAACCATGGCTCGTAAGGTTGATGAGGCGAAGTGCGTCGGTTGCGGCGCGTGTGCGGGCGTTTGCCCGGCGGAGGCGATTGCCGTTGACGGTGTTGCCAAGATCGATGCGGCGAAGTGCGTCGATTGCGGTGCGTGCGAGGGTGCCTGTCCGGCTGAAGCGATCACCGCTGCGTGATTGAGTTCATTCAAGAAACCCTGCTTCTCCTGCCGTTCCTCTTCGTGACCTATCTGGTCCTAGAGGCTGTGGAGGCGAAAGCGGGTGGTGCGCTCGAGAAATTTCTCGAGCGTGCTCGTTCTATCGGCCCTGCGGCGGGTTCCGCCGCGGGGGCGATTCCGCAATGTGGCGTGTCGGCTGCTGCAGCGTCCTTCTACGCGGGCGGCGTCATCACGGTCGGGACGCTTCTTGCGGTCTTTCTTTCGACTTCGGACGAGCTGATCCCCGTCCTTCTTTCCGCGCGCGTGCCGGCGGCGCTGATGGTGAAGATCGTCGGCATCAAGGTGGTTTGCGCCCTCGGAATTGGCTTTCTGATCGACGGCATCCTCGCTGCGACGCGGCACATGCGCCGGAAAGTGTCCGTTCATGAGCTTTGCAAACACAGCCATTGCGGGTGCCACGAGCACAAGGGCATTTTCATCCCTGCGCTCATCCATACGGCCGAGATCTTCGTCTTTATCGTTCTCATTTCCGGCGCCATCGAGCTGTGTATGCACTGTTTCGGCGAGGATTGTCTCAATTCGCTTCGGCTGAACCGTCCGTTTCTCGGAGAGCTTCTCGCGGGCGTGCTCGGGCTGATTCCAAATTGTGCCGTGTCCGTCGCCGGTGCAAAACTGTATCTGTCGGGAGCGATGTCGCCCGGTGCGCTGATGGCCTCTTCCTTCACGGGCTCGGGGCTCGGGCTCCTTGTCCTATTCCGAACGAATCGCAATCTGAAGGAGAATCTTGCGATTCTCGGGACGATCTACGTCCTTGGCGTTCTCCTTGGCTGGATTTCCGGATTCGTTATCTGAAATGATTTTCCGCAAGGCTGGAAGTTTTGGCCTTGGGGTTTTTGGGGGAATCCATTTTTGCCATTTTTGCCATTGACCATCCTTCGGGTTTTGTGATATAATGCTGGTGAATGGGTAAAAGGTGTCTAGTTGCAGCGAACCTGATTCTCGCGTTTGTCCTTATTTGTGGATGTAAAACGCTTCAAGGCGTTTTCGGGGACGGAGATGAGCAAGTCGATTCAGCTGTCGTCGCTACGTGGTGGGACGGTCCGCGGATTCGTCCTGGCGTGGCTTTAATCATTCAGGTCGGGACGGTTGCGGCCCCTCCGACGGTGATGAATGTTCTCGTCGACCAGAATGGCGACGTGACGCTTCCCCTGCTCTTACAGGAACCTGTTGCGTGTGATGGATTGACGCGTGAGGCGTTTAAGCAAAAGCTTGTCAAGGCTTATTCGAAGTATTATCGCCAGCCGATGGTGACGGTTGAGTTCGCACCATATGACGGCCGTGGCGTCTCGCCGTACGGGACGGTGACGGTTTTGGGCGAAGTTATGAGGCCGGGGCCGGTGAATATGCCGCCGACGATGGACTTGACGGTGACGAAGGTGTTGCAGGAGGCCGGCGGGTGCAAGCCGTTTGCGGACAAAGGTTCGATTCGCGTCACGCGGTGTGATAAGGACGGCAATATGACGCGGACGACAGTCGATCTAAAGGAAATCGGCAAGGACGGGCGCATTGACAAGGATATGCCGCTTCGTGCGGGTGATGTCGTGTGGGTGCCGGAAACCTGGTATTGATTTATAGGAGGAGATTAACAATGAAACGAATTCTTTTTGTGACGATGACAGTTTTTGGCGCGTTCGCCCTGTCGGCTGTCGAAACAGCGAAGATGTCGCTTGCCGACGCACGTAATCAGATTGGTGCGATTGTCAACGGGGAGAAGGGCGCTTCGCTCGGGAAAACGATTGTGCAGCTGTCGGCGGAAGACCAAAAGACGTTTCTCGGCGATGTCAACAAGGCAATCGCCGCGTTGCCGGCATCGATGGAGGAAAAGACGGCGAAATTCCTTAATCTCAATCGTGAGGCTCTGACGGCGACAAGAAAAAGCGGAAATGCCGCCGCTCTGCTTGCCGAGGTCTTCGCGACGGTTTTGCCGGAAGCGCTGACGGTCATCAACGAGCGCTTCGCGTCTGATCTGATGAATCGTGCGGCTAATCCGAAGATCACCTATACGGACGAGCAGTACACGAAAGTCTGCACTGAACTCATGAAGATTATCAATGAGCGCACGGAGGAAACCGACAACGGGTCTGCGCGCAGTGCGTTTGCCATTCTCATGTTTGTCCGCGCCTCGAACGGATCGCCGGCGGACCTTGCGGACAAACTGATTGATACGCTCAAACATGACGACGCGAAGGAACTGGCAAGGACCGAGTGGATTCCCTCGGCCCTCGGAAAGGACGGCCGGGAACTGGGCTACGAGCCGATTCTTGCATCCGCCGATGCCGGGCGCAGACCTGACTTTGCCTCTGTGCTTGTGATTGCCGGTCCTCAGTATCTTGATTTCATGCTTGGAGACCTTGTCAGGAAGAATACGGATCAGATGTCGTTTAGTGAGAATCCGCTTATTCATCATATCCCGACGCTTGATGGCGAAGCGTTCGGGGGTAATATCATTGTTCCTCAGCCGCCTTATGACGGTCAGACAATGTATTGATTTAAGGGAGGTTGCCGTGAAATTTAGTAAGGTCTTTTTGTTTTCTGCTATTTGCGCAAGTGCCTGTCAGGTAGTTGTTGCAGAGGTTCTGGATCGTCCGTCCGGGATTAAGATCGGTGAACGGATGACTTTGCGTCCATATGTTTCGACGTCCATCACCTATGACTCGAATGTCGACGCGAATTCAGGTCGATCGACTGATTCGGACAAGGACGATTTCCTGTGGACGATCAGTCCTTCGCTTTGGCTTAATTACAACGCCGAGAGCTGGTCGGCGAGTCTGTCCGGTTTCTACAACTATCGCCAGTATTTCAAGCGCTGCCACCGCAATTACAATCGGCATGAGTACGGCGAGGACTTCCACTGGAATTGGGCGAATTCGACGGGTGCGGAGAAGGGCTGGTCGCTCATTCTCGGCCAGAGTTTCCACCAGATCACGATGGCCGATGATATGTTGGTCGACGCTGGCCCCTACAATGCAGACGCGAGGCAGCTTCAGGTTGCCGGTGCGATTCAGAGGCGTTTCAACGAGCACTGGCATGCGGACATCAATGCAAGCTACTACTGGCTTGACTATGAAAACGACACTTCAGCCCAGCGGGCCTTCTACGGGTGGGATCGTTGGAATGTGGGTACTGAACTCGGTTTTGCGCCTTCGCGCTGGACGGATATCATCCTGAGTGGTGCGTATATGGGGTACAGCCAGGACAACATGGACGGCAGCACCTATTCTGGGGATTCTGACGGATTCTCCGTCCAGGCCGGTCTCGGTTCTTATATGACGGAGCGGATCTCCTATCGTGTTTTGGCCGGGTGGAGCCGGTTCTCATATGCTGACGATCTGACGACCGACGACGGTTTTGTCTATACGGTTTCGGGCAACTGGAAGATTGGCGAGACATGGAATACGATGCTTCTTGCGACGAGCTACTATCAGCCGTCCGAGCGTCAGTATGCATCCTCGTCGCGCATCGACGCCATCAGTTGGGGTATCGCGAAGCTGATGGTCCGCGGCAAACTGCGCGCCACCTTTGACATCCGCTATCGCCGCGAGACGCACGATTATGCGCGTGCGAATTTGAGTCCGGATTATATCCTGAACATCTGGACGGGTCGACTTGGCCTCGACTATTCCATTTGCCGTCTCCTGTCTGTCTTCACCTATGCCGAGTACCAGAAGTCGATGAACGATGAATCTCGTAACTGCAACGGTGCGTATGACTATGATCGCTGGAGGATTACGGCCGGCGTAAAGCTTTCTTACTGAACGTGCAGAAGCTGATTGCCAAATACGGACAGGCGGCGCATCTTGCCATATTGGCGGTCGCGCCGCTCTTTCTCTTTCCGTTTTCGTCTGATGAGGCGATTGCCGGCGTCTTGCTGTGGCTGTCCCTTGTTTCGGCGGCGTGGATTCTTCTTGGGCCATCTGTCCTTGCTGCCGAGCGCCTTTCGGATTCCAGGTGGCGAGTGCTTTGCGGGGTGGGGCGCGATCCTTTGTTTTGGATTATGCTGTCCGTTGTCCTTCTTTCCGGTCTGCGTGCGGCCAATGGTGGAATTTCTCTATCGTATGATGCAGAGGCCTCGATTTGGCGGTTGTCGTCGGCGAGAGTTCCCGTTCTTCCAGGTTCAGCCGGGACGGCCGGCTACTTGCCGTTTGCGGCTGTGGTTTCAGCAACTGTTCTTGTGATGGGTTGCCGACATTCGCTTGGCCGCTCGGCTCGGATGGCGTTTCTGCTTCTGTCGTCATCTTTGGCCGGGCTCGCCTCCATTGCCGCGCACGTTGCCCTTGGGCTGGGGAATTCGCGCGTTATTTCCTTTGCCGCCCTTGAGGGTTCTGGTTTTTCCTTCTTCGGGGTTGTCTTTGGCCTTTATCTGCTCATTGGAACGGTTTCTCTTGTGGCGGCCCTTGAGTGCGGCTGGTGGCGCGTCATGTTTTTGCCGGTTATTGCAATCAGTGGAAGTGGAGCTGGTCTTTTTTCCTTTTCGCCGGGATATGCCTTGGTTGGTTTTGTCTTTGCAGAAGCCTTGTTGTTGGGTTATTCGTTTTTCTTCGCGCAAAAGACCATTTGCTCTTCCGAAGTGGTCAAGCAGTTTTTCCTTGTTCTGACGGCGCTTCTCTTTGCGGGAATTCTTCCTGCGACGTTTCTCCCCGAGCGGTTTTTTGAGAGCCGCTTATCGGCCGTTTCCGAGTGGTCTCTTTTTTCCACTTGGTTCTGGGATGCCCGTGCGGCTTTGTCAAAGGTGGCGATTAAAGCCTGGACGTCACATCATTGGATCGGAACGGGTATCGGATCCTTCTCCCTGGACTTCAGGTTCGGTGCATCGCCGTCAGATTGGGCCTTGCTGCCGTCGGGCGCGTTGTCTGTTCCAAACGGCTGGTGGCAGATGCTGGCGGAACGTGGAATTGTCGGACTTGCGATTTTTGTTCTCCCAATCGGCTTTCTTTTGTTTTCCTACGGGCGTCGTTTCTTTTGGAGCATTGCAGATTGGGAGACGCCCAATCCTGCGTGTCTGCTTGCGCCGTTGCTTGTGATGGTTCTGGGATTCTTGTCATTTTTGGACTGTTCGCCCATGCGGGCGGAGGTCTTGATGGCATCCGGTGCGGCATTGGCCGTTTCGGCGGGTTCTTTCCCGAGAAGGAAATGAGGGAAGCATGGCTGATAAACCGATTTACTACGGTGGAAGCGGTGGGTCGCCCCTGTATTACGGCGGCCAGAAGCCGATGTACTACGGGGCTGGTCGAAATTACGGGGCTTCGAGTTATGGCTCGTATGGTTCCTACGGGTCCTATGGTTACTACGGCGACATGGCCTACGGAGGGAAAAACGGAGAGGAGGGCGGTTCGATCGTCGGAACGATTACCGCCGCGCGCATGCTGCGCGTCATCTCCCAGCGCTGGCTTTCCGTTTTCGTCTTCTTGCTCGTTGGCCTGATTGTTTCCTTTGCGGTCTACCGCATTTCGCCGACAATCTACCAGGCGACGAGTGAGTTCACAATGGATATGCGTCGTTCGAGCTCAATGGGGGGACAGGGGGCAATTGCCGAGGCCATGCCAGACTATGGTTCCTCCTATGTCGAAATCTTCAACACGCGTCTTTCCGACTGGCGTTCCGAGAAGATTGTTACGAAAATCCTTCAGCACTACCGGGCGGTTCGCCCCACGTCCGTCGTGTCGGACGAGGAGATCATCGGAGTCCTCTCGGAGTCCGAGCTTGAGCTTGTTCGAAACTCTCGCATCATCACAATCTCCCTTCGTTCGAAAATTCCGGCTCTTTGCGCTGACTTGGCCAATGCCTATGCGGAGTCGATCGAGGCGTTCACGGAAGAGGAAAATAAGATTCGCTGCGACAAGGCCGTTTCCCAGATTCACGGAAATGTCGAGCGCAAGCGCCGGGAGGTGGACAAGCTCCAGAAGCAGCTTCTTGACTTCCGCACGGCGAACAAGGTGGATGCGCTCAAGTCGTCGCTCGAGACGATTGGCCAGTCGCTCTCAAAAACAACGACGGACATTCTTTCCCTAGAGTCTGAAGAGGCTCAGCTTGTCGAATGGGAGAAGATGCTGGCGGCAGTGCAGAAGGATCCGTCAAGTTACGGGAATCTTTCGACCGGAGTTCCGCGGGCGCAGGAAATCGCGACGGAATTCCGGGCCTATCAGGATGCCGAGGGCGAATACCAGAAACTGACTCTTGCTTATACGGAAAACCATCCGGAGGTCGTTTCCGCGAAAAAAGTGCTTGAGATGTCCCGTCAGCGCTTTTTGGACGCAGCGGCCCGCGCGCTCCTGACGGGACGTTCGACCTTGAAGGTGACGCGAAACCAGTTGGCGAACCTTCGGCAGAAGCAGGATGACTTGAGGAGCGAGCAGGCGTCGCTTGCCCAGCGGATTGTCCTTGCCGAATCCGGTCTCAAGAGCCTTGAAGACGAGTTGACGATCGCAAACGAACTCCTTAAGAGCTTGATGATGAACGAGAACGAGGCTCGCCTTGCAGCCGAGTCTAACAATGAGATCGTCCGTGTCGGACGCCCCGCTTCCGTCCCCGAGAAGCCCGTCTTGCCGAACCCGACGATTATCTTCGGCGTCGGTCTGTTCCTTTCCGCCGCTTTGGGCGTCTTGTTCGTCCTTATCGTCGACAATCTCGAGGATACGGTCGTGAATCTTTCGGACATCGAGGGTCGGCTTTCGCTGAAGGTCCTGGCGGTGTTGCCGCATGTCCGCCGCAAGAAGCGCGACGAGGTGGCGAAATATCTCGTGGAGGACAAGTATTCGCAATTTTCCGAGTCGGTTGCGGGGCTTCGCAATCTTCTCGATTCGCCGCGCTACGAGGCGTTGAGCCATTGCGTGCTGCTGATTTCCACCCAGCCAGGAGAGGGAAAGACGATTACGTCGACGTCGCTTGCGATTTCCTATGCCCAGGCGGGGCGCAGGGTCTTGCATGTTGACTTTGACTTGCGCCGTCCGCGCCTTGCCAAGATCTGGAAACTCGACATCGACCAAGACCACAGCTTCTCGCATGTCCTTCAGAATGCGAGTGAGAAGGCCCCGGACTTCGCTTCGCTCGTCAATCGGACTCCCGTCGCGGGACTGGACATCATCGCGTCCCTGTCGCCGGAGGGCGTGTCGCCTGCGACGATTTTCGGCTCGACGGCTGTCACCGAGTTCTTCGACTGGGCGCGGGCGAATTACGACCATGTCGTCGTCGATTCGCCGCCGTACGGCGTCGTCGGCGACGTCGTGTCGCTGTCCGTGCTGGTTGATTCGGTCATTATCATGTGCTGCCCTGATCGGACGCATTTCCGCCCGATTCAATTCTGCTCGCGAAGTCTGACGGAGGCCGGAGCCAACATTCTTGGCGTTGTTGTCAACGACATTGAAATGTCCAGCGCCGCCGCCTTCACGCCGCACTCGGGTCACGGTTATCGCAAGTATGGATACGGGTATGGCTACGGTTACCGGCCGAAAAAGAAGGGCGAGGAAGACGAGACGGGGCCGGAGACTCCCGCGACGGAAGAGTCGGCAGACGGGAACGACTTGGACGATCAGGCCGCGTCGTCGGAGACGCCGCAGGAGTTTGCAGATGAAGAATAAGCGGTGTATCGTTACGGGGGGCTGTGGGTTCATCGGCTCGGCCCTTGTTCGTCATCTTGTTCGGAACGAGGGTGCGGCGGTCCTCGTCATTGACAAGCTCACCTATGCCGGCGTTCCGGAATCCCTCAAGGAGGTCGAGGGCCGCTACGAACTCTTGGTGAAGGACATTTGCGACCAGGAGGCGATGGACCGGGCGTTCGAGGAGTTCAAGCCGGACACGATTTTCCATCTTGCGGCCGAGTCGCACGTGGATCGCTCGATCGACGGCCCCGGTGAATTCGTCCGCACGAATGTCGTCGGCACGGCGACCTTGCTGCAGGCGGCGCTCAAGTACTGGAAAGGACTTGAGACGGGAGACGAAAGACGCAAGAGGTTTTGTTTTCAGCACATCTCGACGGACGAGGTGTACGGGACGCTCGGCGAGACTGGGTTCTTCAACGAGAAGACCTCATATTCGCCGCATTCCCCGTATTCGGCCTCGAAGGCGTCGTCCGACCACATGGTCCGCGCTTGGCACGATACGTACGGGCTGCCGATTCGAATCACCAACTGCTCCAACAACTACGGCCCCTACCACTTCCCCGAGAAGCTGATTCCGCTGATTATCCTTAACTGCTTGGACGGCAAACCACTTCCGGTCTACGGCAAGGGGGCGAACGTGCGCGACTGGCTCTACGTTGAGGATCATGTGAAGGCCCTTTGCCTCGTGAACGAGAAGGGCAAGGACGGCGAGACGTACAACGTCGGCGGACACAACGAGCGCACGAACCTCGAGGTCGTGAAGACCGTCTGCTCAATCCTGGACGAGCTCATCGTAAAAAAACCGCTTAATCGCTTAACCGCACAACCGCTTAACCGCTTCGAAGAGCTGATCACCTACGTGACCGACCGTCCCGGGCACGACCTCCGTTACGCGATTGACCCGTCGAAGCTCATGAACGAGCTTGGCTGGAAGCCCGAGGAGACGTTTGACACTGGCATCCGCAAGACGGTGAAGTGGTATCTCGACAACGAGTGGTGGTGGGGCCCCATTCATCGCAACCGCTACGCAGGACAGCGCCTCGGCAAGGCCTAAATTTGATATAATATCTGGTATCATTTCAACAAGAAAGGAACCGGGTATGACTCAGGCAGAAAAAGAACGCCTCGCAAAGGTCGGCAAGACTTTCAATGCCAAGGCCTACATCAAGAACGAAATCGCGGCGATCCGTAAGCAGGTCGGCGACAAGAAGGTGCTTCTTGCGATGAGCGGTGGCGTGGACTCGAGCGTCTGCGCGGTCCTTCTCCAGAAGGCGATCGGCAAGCAGCTCGTCTGCGTTTTCGTCGACCACGGCTGCATGCGCCTCAACGAGGCGAAGGAAGTGAAGAAGGTCTTCAAGGGCAAGTTCGGCATCAACCTGATCGCGCTCGACTGCGAGAAGCGCTTTCTTGCGAAGGCGAAGGGCGTCACGGAGCCGGAGCTGAAGCGCAAGATCATCGGCGGTGAGTTCATCAAGGTCTTCGCCGATACGGCGCGCGACCTCAAGAAGAAGTACGGCGACATCGAGTTCCTCGGCCAGGGCACGATCTTCCCGGACATCATGGAGTCCGGCGTCGGCGGGCACAAGGCCGTGAAGGCCCATCACAACGTCGGCGGTCTGCCGAAGGACATCATCTTCAAGGGCCTTGTCGAGCCCGTGAAGTATCTCTACAAGGACGAGGTCCGCAAGGTCGGCAAGCTCCTCGGGATTCCCGAGGCGATGGTCATGCGCCAGCCGTTCCCGGGCCCGGGCCTGGCGGTCCGTTGCATCGGCGAGCTCACCAAGGAGAAGCTTGACATCCTGCGCGCGGCCGACTACGTCTTCCGCAGCGAGATGCACAAGGCGAAGCTCGACAAGAAGGCCCAGCAGTTCTTTGCGATTATGACGAACGTCCGTTCGGTCGGCGTCAAGAACGGCGCGCGCACCTACGGCTACGTGATCGGAATCCGGGCGATTTCCACGACGCAGTTCGTGAAGGCCGGCGTCGTCGAGCTGCCGTTCAAGTTTGTGACGAAGGTCGCCGAGAAGATCGCGACTACGGTAAAGGGCGCCAACCGCGTCGTCTGGGACATCACCCCAAAGCCGCCGGCCACCATCGAGTGGGAATGAGAACTGTTAGTTATTAGCTGTTAGCGGTTAGTCTAAAGTCTAATGTCTTCCCTGAAGCGCGTATTCATAGACGGTTCGGCTGGCACCACGGGCCTTCGCATCCGCGAGCGCCTGGCGGCGCGCAGGGACCTTGAGCTCGTCGTCCTTTCCGAAGACCTGCGCAAAGACGTCGAGGCGCGGCGTCAGGCGCTCAACGAGTCGGACGTCGCGTTTCTCTGCCTGCCCGACGCCGCAGCCCTGGACGCCGTCCGCCTCGTTGAGAATCCGTCCACAGTCGTCATCGACACGTCGACGGCCCACCGTATCAACGATGCGTGGGAGTACGGGTTTCCCGAGCTGAAGGGCCGCCGCGAACGCATCGCCGCGGCGAAGCGCATCGCGAACCCCGGCTGTCATGCGAGCGGATTCATCGCCCTTGTCGAACCGCTCGTCCGCGGCGGACTCGTCGCGGCGGACGAGAAGCTCTGCGCCTTTTCGCTGACCGGCTATTCGGGCGGCGGCAAGAAGATGATTGCCGACTACGAGACGGCCGCGACGCAGCTTCACATCGGCGGACGCCAGTATGCGCTTGCGCAGATGCACAAGCACCTGCCCGAGATGGTCAAGGTCTGCGGGCTCGGGAGCGCGCCGTGCTTTTCGCCGGTCGTCGTGCCGCATGTGAGCGGCATGGAGGTGACGGTTCAGCTCTTCGGCAAGGACGTCGAGCAAATCCGCGCCTGCTATCGCGATTATTATGCCGAGGGCGGTGTCGTCCGTTTCGCCGACGATCCGGCGGCGGCCGAGGGCGGGTTCCTTTCCTCCGCTGCGCTTTCCGGAAGCGACGCAATGGACGTCTCGGTCTACGGCAACGGCGACCGCGTCGTCCTCGTCTCGCGGTTTGACAATTTGGGCAAGGGCGCCTCGGGCGCCGCCATCCAGAACATGAATATCGTCCTCGGTGTTGCCGAGACAGAAGGGTTGAAGCTATGAAAAAACTGATGATTGGTCTCATAGGCGCGGCGATTCTCGCCGGCTGCTGCACCTGCAACTTCCCGGTCGATTCCGGGACGACGTTCGCGAAGGACGCGCTCCAGCCCTACGTGGACAACGGGCAGCTCCCCGGGGCGATTAACGTCTTCTACAACAACGGCGTGCAGGAGACCTGCTGCGTCGGCTATGCCGACGTCGCGGCGAAGCGCGAGATCGGGATGGACGATCCGTACATGCAGTGCTCGCAGACGAAGGGCTTCTGCGGCGTGACGGTCGCGAAGCTCGTCGAGGAGGGCAAGCTCAACTTGGACGATCCGGTCTCGAAGTACCTGCCGGAGTTCAAGACTCTCTGGGTCCTCGAGTCCGAGACGAACGGCGTTCGCAAGCTCGTCAAGGCGAAGAACGCCCTCACGGTCCGCATGTGCCTCAACCACACGGGCGGCTTCCCGTTTGAAATCTGCGCCAAGGCGGAGGGGATCCGCGGCGGCGGCTGGTCCGGCGGCGCTCCGCTCCGCCAAACCGCGGCGATCGCGGCGGCGTGTCCGCTCATGTTCGATCCCGGCACGAAGGACGCGTATTCCAACACGGGCATCGACATCGGCGCGGCGGTCGTCGAGATTGTGACGGGCATGCGCTGGGAGGACTACCTCCAGCAGGCGGTGCTGGATCCGCTCGGCATGAAGGACACCACGTTCTGGCCGACGGACGAGCAGCTGTCGCATCTGGTCGAGAGCTACACGTGCAAGAAGGATGCGCCCGCCGAGTATCTCTACGAGCATGGCTGGGAGCAGCGCCCCTACAACGACCGCAGCCGCATCTTCGCGTCCGCCGGCGCGGGGCTCTGGACGACGGCGAACGACCAGCTCAAGTTCTACAAGATGCTGATGAACCTCGGTGTCGGCGACAACGGCGTCAGGATCCTCAAGGAGGAGACCGTGAAGTCCATCCTCGCGGTCTCGACGCGTCCGCCGGATCGCGGCGGCTACTCGCTGGGGCTCTTCGCTCCGGTGAAGGACGACGAGGACCAGTGGTTCGGCCACGGCGGCGCCTGGGGCACGAACTGCTCCGTCAACTGGCATAAAAAGCAACTCAAGCTCTGGGCGGTGCAGCTCTGCGGCGGTCCGCGTCCGTGGGACAAGGCACGCGAGGAGGCCGAGAAGAAGTTCTTCCAGGCCACGATCGACAACTCCGGCGCCGACGCCTACACGGGACGGATGAAATAGGTTAAGAGGTTAAGCGGTTAAGGGGTTGAGCGGTTTGGGGGATGTTCGTCCGAGCGAAGAGCTGAACAGGCGCAACAACGCGTTTGACAATCGGCTTCGGCCGACGGACTTCGAGGGGTTCGTCGGGCAGGAGAAGGTCCGCGACCGGCTGATGCTCGCCGTGAAGGCGGCGAAGGACCGCGGCGAATCGCTGGACCACGTGCTCTTCTCGGGGCCGCCCGGCCTCGGCAAGACCACACTCTCCTACATCCTCGGCGAGGCGATGGGCGTGAACGTGAAGACCACGTCCGGCCCCGTCATCACCAAGCCCGGCGACCTCGCGGGGCTGCTCACCTCGCTCGAGTCCGGCGACATCGTTTTCATCGACGAGATCCACCGGCTTGCGAAGACCGTCGAGGAATACCTCTACAGCGCGATGGAGGACTATGCGATCGACATCGTCCTCGACCAGGGTCCGAACGCGCGCTCCGTGCGCCTCGACCTGCCGCGCTTCACGCTGGTCGGTGCGACGACCCGGATCGGGCTCATCGCGGCGCCCTTGCGCGAGCGGTTCGGGCTCGTGAACCGGCTCTCCTACTATGAGCCGCCGCAGCTCGCCGAGATCGTGACGCGCAGCGCGGCGAAGCTTGGGGTGGACATCGACGAGGCGGGGGCGCTGGAGATCGCCCGCCGTGCGCGCGGCACGCCGCGCATCGCCAACAACCTCCTGAAGCGCGTGCGCGACTACGCGCAGGTCAAGGCGGGGAATTTCATCACCGGCGAGGTCGCGAAGGAATCACTGGAGCTCCTGGAGATCGACCCGCACGGGCTCGACGAGATGGACCGCAGGATCCTCGAGACGATCTGCCAGAAGTTCGGCGGCGGGCCCGTCGGACTCGCGACGATCGCGGTCTCCGTCGGCGAGGAGCCGGACACGATCGAGGAGGCGTACGAGCCGTTCCTCATCATGGAGGGTTACCTCGACCGCACGCCCAAGGGGCGCGTCGCGACGCCGCTCGCGTGGAAGACGCTGGGACTGGAACCGATTTCAAAACAAGGAGAACTTGCAATATGAATGCTGACAAGTGGGCGTATCTGGACGAGGCGATGGTCGCGTCCTCGAAGAAGACAATTAAGGAGCTCTTTGCGGAGGATCCGGACCGGGCGAAGAAGTTTTCCGCGACGGCCGCGGGATGGTTCCTCGACTACTCGAAGAACCGTGTCGACCGCAAGACGATGAAGGCGCTCGTGAAGCTCGCCGAGGCGTCGAACCTCAAGGCCGAGATCGAGAAGATGTTCACCGGCAAGAAGATCAATGCGACGGAGGATCGGGCGGTGTTGCACACGGCGCTCAGGAACTGCGATCCGAAGGCGCGTGTCAATGTCGACGGCAAGAATGTGATGCCCGAGGTCCGCAGGGTGCTCGCGCAGATGGGTGACTTCTCCGATCTCGTCCGCCAGGGCAAGTGGAAGGGCTTTACCGGGAAGCGCATCAAGTACATCGTCAACATCGGCATCGGCGGCTCGGACCTCGGTCCCGTCATGGCGAACATCGCCTTGACGCCGTATGCGAAGCGGTACCTCAAGTTCTTTTTCGTCTCCAACGTCGACTCGACGCATCTCGCAGAGACGCTGAAGGCGATCAAGGCCGACCAGACGCTCTTCATCGTCGCCTCCAAGACCTTTACCACGCAGGAGACGATGTCGAACGCGAACGCCGCGAAGGACTGGCTCGTGAAGGCGCTCGGCGACAAGAAGGCGGTCGCGAAGCACTTCGTGGCGCTCTCGACCGCGGCGAAGGAAGTCGCCGATTTCGGCATTTCGCCCGCGAACATGTTCCCGTTCTGGGACTGGGTCGGCGGACGCTACTCGCTGCCGTCCGCGATCGGGCTTTCGCTGATGCTCGCGATCGGCCGCAACAACTACGCGCGCTTCCTCCGCGGCTACTGGAAGATGGACCAGCACTTCCGCACGGCGAAGTTCGAGAGGAACCTGCCGGTCGTGATGGCGCTTTTGGGTATCCTCTACTCGAACGGCTACGGGGCGGAGACCTACTGCTGCCTGCCGTACGACCAATATCTCAGCCGCTTCCCGGCGTATCTCCAGCAGATGGACATGGAGTCGAACGGCAAGTCGGTCGACAAGGACGGAAATCCCGTCGAGTATGTGACGGGTCCGATCGTGTGGGGCGAGCCGGGCACGAACGGCCAGCACTCGTTCTACCAGCTCATCCACCAGGGCACGCATTTGATCCCGTGCGACTTCATCGGCTGCTGCAAGACGCACAACGAGATCGGCGACCTCCATGACAAGCTGATGGCGAACCTCTTCGCGCAGACCGAGGCGCTGGCGTTCGGCAAGACGGCTGAGCAGTGCCGCAAGGAGGGCGTGCCGGAGAACCTCGTCCCGTTCAAGACGTTCGAGGGGAACCGTCCGACCAACACGCTTCTTTGCGACCAGCTTAAGCCCGAGACGCTTGGCGCGCTCATCGCGCTCTATGAGCACAAGGTCTTCACGCAGGGCGTGATCCTCAACATCTACAGCTTCGACCAGTGGGGCGTGCAGCTCGGCAAGGTGCTTGCGAAGGGCGTGCTCTCGGACCTCACCGCGAAGAAGCCGTCGCTGAAGCACGACGCCTCGACGAACCAGCTCATCGCCCGCTACCGCAAGGCCGTCGGACGGTAAGGAGTCGCCATGTCCGGAGAGTGCACGCACGACTGCTCGACTTGCGGGAAGAGTTGCTCTGACCGCAAGGAGGAGTTCAGTTTCGCCGCGCCGCTCAACGCGGCGTCGAAGGTGAAGAAGGTGATTGCCGTCGCGAGCGGCAAAGGCGGGGTCGGCAAGAGCTTCGTGACGACGATGCTCGCCGTCGCCGCAATGAAGCAGGGGCTCAGGGTCGGCATTCTCGATGCGGACATCACGGGTCCCTCCATTCCGAAGGCCTTCGGACTCGGCAACGGCTGCATCCAGGGCGAGGACGGCATCGAGCCGATGGTTACGACGTCGGGGATACGCGTCATCTCCCTCAATACGCTTGTTGAGGATCCGACCGATCCCGTCGTCTGGCGCGGACCGGTCATTGCCGGCATGGTCAAGCAGTTCTGGTCCGACGTCCACTGGGGCGATCTGGACGTGATGTTCGTCGACATGCCGCCCGGGACGGGCGACGTGCCGCTCACGGTCTTCCAGTCTCTGCCGGTTGAAGGTGTTGTCATCGTCACCTCGCCGCAGGACCTTGTCGAGCTTATCGTCTCAAAGTCCGTCAAGATGACCGGGATGATGAAGAAGCCCGTCGTCGGCCTTGTCGAGAACATGAGCTACCTCAAGTGTCCTGACTGCGGCAAGGAGATCGCCGTCTTCGGCGAATCGAAGGCCGAGGCCCTCGCGAAGAAGTTCTCAATCCCCGAGACGGTGCGTCTCCCGATTGATCCGTCTTTCGCGTCCGCGATCGACGTCGGCGCTGCCGAGACGCTCGAGATTCCTGCCTTTGACGACTTTGCCGCGCGAATCCTGCGGTAAATATGGTATAATCGCAGCATGTTAAGTTGTGCATGGCTGTGGATTTACGCCGGAGCGGCGCTGATGCTCCTGGAGCTCATCTCGCCCGGGTTCATTCTTTGCTTCTTTGGACTGTCGTCCGCGACGGTCGGCGTCCTGCGGTTCGCCTTCGGCGAGGCGTTTTCGCCCACGTGGCAGCTTGCGGCGTTCTCGGTCTTCTCCATCCTGTACATTGTCCTCCTGCGCCAGTACCTGAAGAAGGTCTTCGTCGGCGGCAAGGTCGAGACGAGGACGGACTTCGACAATGAGTCCGTCGGCCGCATCGGCATCGTGACGGCGGCGATCAATCCGCCGCTCGCGGGGCGTGTGATGCTTGGAGACGCCGAGTGGACGGCGGCGTGCGACGAGGCGCTTGGCGTCGGCGCGAATGTGCGCGTTGTCGCGCAGCAGAACCTGACGATGAAGGTTGTTCGTGTATAGCGATATCCCACTCTGGCTCTCTCTCGTGTTCATGGCGGGCGGCCTTGTGGCGCTGGCGTGGTCGAGCGATCTCTTTGTGGATGGTGCGGCGGAGGTTGCGAAGGCGCTCGGCATCTCGCCGTTCATCATCGGCATGGTGATCATCGGCTTCGGCACGAGTGCGCCGGAGCTCTGCGTCTCGACGATGTCAGGCCTCTCCGGGCACGCGAACCTGTCGCTCGGCAACGCCTACGGCAGCTGCATTTTCAACATCGCGGTGATTCTCGGCGTGGCGACGCTCATTTTCCCGCTCGTCGTGAAACCGTCCGTTTCGTTCGTGGCTGGCCCGGGGCTGGCGACGATCTCGCTGTTTTCGATGTGGGTCCTGAGGGACGGCGTCTGTTCGCGTATTGAGGCCTGGGTGCTTTTGGGTGCGTTTTTCGTCGTTCTTCCGCTCTACTGCTGGTATGACCAGAAGACGAAGAAGGCGGGGAACCTTTCCGAGCCGCCGAAGGCGGATGACGGACCTGCGCCCCGCCTGTGGGTTTCGATTGTGAAGCTCGTGGTCGGTCTTGGCGTCCTGATCGGATCCTCGCACGTCCTCGTCTGGGGGGCGGTGGACTTTGCGAAGTTCTGCCGCGTCTCCGACCTGATGATCGGGCTTACGATCGTCGCGGCGGGCACGTCACTTCCCGAGCTTGCGAGCGCCGTTGCTTCCGCGCGCCGCGGCGAGCACGAGTTCGTCCTCGGCAACATCATCGGATCGAACCTCTTCAACACGCTTGCGGTGGTGGGGCTCGCAACGTGCATTTCGCCGCTCGTCCCCGGGCCGAACGGCGAGCCGGCGTTTTCGCACTATGTCCTGACGCGCGACTTGCCGTTGATGACGGCGCTGTCGCTTTCGATCATGTTCTTCGGCATCAACTGGAAGCATCTTAAGTGGCCGGGCGCCATCCAGCGCAAGGAGGCTTGGTCCTGGATTCTCGTCTTCGTCGCGTATACACTTCTCATGTTCTATCAGGAGACGCATGGCTAACGTAATTGCAATTGACGGGCCGAGCGGCGCGGGCAAGAGCTCCGTGTCGCGCATCGTCGGGGAGAGACTCGGTTACCTGCACGTTGATTCCGGCGCCCTGTACCGCATCATGACGTGGCAGTGTCTGGAAAATAGGGTTGACACATCCGACCCGAGGGCTGTTGCGGATTTTGCCGCGACCGTCGAGATCGAATGCTGTCCCGAGAACGGCGCCATCGCCTACTACGTGAAGGGCGAGGCGCCCGGCAACCGAATCCGCACACCCGAGATCAACGCGCACGCCTCGCCGGTTGCGACGGTGAAGGAGGTCCGCGACCGCATTACCGCGATCCTGCGCGGCATGACGGCGTACGGCAATCTCGTCGTCGAAGGGCGCGACATTACGACCGCCGTTTTCCCCGACTCTCCTGCGCGCTTCTATCTGACCGCTTCCGCCGAGGCGCGTGCCGCGCGCCGTCAGAAGGAAGAGGTCGAGAAGGGCATCGCGAACCAGTCGGCAGAGACAGTCAAGGCCTCGCTGCTCGCGCGGGACAAGATCGACTCGACGCGCAAGTACGCGCCGCTTAGGAAAGCGGACGGTGCGATGGAAATCGACTCGTCGGACCTCACGCTCGAGCAGGTCGTCGAAACAGTCCTCGCCGCGTTACCGGCGGAGTGGAAAAGCGGAATCCTTTCCGCTTGAACGGCAGTTACACACCTTAGAGAAAGGAAACTTCAAATGGCAGACATCAAGGTTGGCATCGTGATGGGTTCGGATTCCGACTGGCCGCTGGTGCAGAAGGCGTGCCAGACGCTCGACAAGTTCGGGGTCGGCTACGAGACGCGGGTCATCTCCGCGCACCGCACGCCCGAAGTCGCGATCGAATATTCGAAGACGGCCGAGGAGCGGGGCTTGAAGGTCATCATTGCGGCCGCCGGCGGCGCGGCGCATTTGGGCGGAGTCCTTGCGGCGGCGACGGTCCTGCCGGTCATCGGCATTCCGGTCGCGGGCGGAGCCCTCAACGGACTTGACGCCCTCTACGCGACGGTGCAGATGCCGAGCGGCGTGCCGGTCGCGACGGTCGCCTGCGGCAGTGCGGGTCCGACGAACGCGGCGCTCCTGGCGATTCAGATTCTCGGCACGGCCGACGCGGACCTTCGCAAGAAGTTCCACGACCACAAGGAGGAGCTGAAGAAGAAGGTCGCGGCGGCAAACGAGAAGATACAGAGTTGTTAGCGATTAGCTTTTGGCTGTTAGCTAACTGCTAACTGCTAATCGCTAACCGCCAACCGCTAATCGCTATGAGTGTTCTCGGCAAATTGACGGAACTCTACGATGCCTACGTCGACACGTATCGCGAGGCGGACGGCAGGCTGCCGGCGATGATGCAACTCAAGCGGACGCATACGGCGTTCGTCGTCAAGAACGCGGAGTTGATCGCGGATGGCGAGGGCTTCTCGTCCGAGGAGCGCGAGGTTGCGCTCGCTGCGGCGCTTCTCCACGACACGGGACGCTACGAGCAGCTCAAGCGCTACAACACCTTCAAGGATTCCGATTCCGTCGACCATGCGGTGTTCAGCCATGACATCGTTGTTGAGAAGGGATGGTGTCGGACTCCGGCGGTTCTCAAGGCCGTTTTGTACCACAATCGCCGCGATTTGCCGGACGGCATGGATTCTCTGACCGAGATCGCCGCGCATACGGTGCGGGACGCGGACAAGTTGGACATCTTCCGTGTCCTTGAGGACCAGGTCGCGCACACGGACTGGAAGAGCGACTCGCGGGCGTTCTGGAATCTTGCGGTCTCCGCACCGCCGAATCCGGTGGTGGTCGCAAACATCGAGAAGGGCGAGCCGGTCGACTACCAGAACATCAAGTCGCTTTCGGACTTCGTGCTCATCCAGGTCGGCTGGATGGTTTCCGGACTCCACTTCGCGACATCGCGTCGCCTGTGCCGCGACCGCAACCATCTCGCCTATCGGCGGAAGTTCCTGCACAAGCTTACCGACTCGCCGGCAATCGACCGGGTCTGTGACATAGCCGAGCGAGTTTTGGTATAATTACAGAAACATGAAGACGGCGTTGGTTACGGGCGGAGCGGGTTTTCTTGGAAGCCATCTCTGCGAGCGGCTTTTGAACGAGGGCTATCGGGTTGTTGCAATCGACAACCTGTACACAGGTACGCGTGCGCACATGAAGTCGTTCGCGAAGAATCCGAACTTTACTTTTATCAAGGCGGACATCTCAGACGGTCGTATTTTAAACACAGAGACACTGAGGCGCAGAGAGAAGAACGCGCGCCGGACATCTCTGTGTCTCTGTGCCTCTGTGTTAAAAAAGACCCGTTTTGACGAGATCTACAACTTGGCGTGTCCGGCGAGTCCCGTGCACTATCAGGCGAAGCCGTTTTTGACGACGATGACCTCGATCAACGGCGTCCTGTTCTGCCTGGAGCTTGCGCGGAAGGACAAGGCGAAGATGCTGCATTGTTCGACGAGCGAGATCTACGGCGATCCGCTGGTGCATCCGCAGGAGGAACACTACTGGGGCAATGTCAACACGATCGGAATCCGCAGCTGTTACGACGAGGGCAAGCGCGTCGCGGAGACGCTGATCGCAGATGCGATCCGCGAGACGGACGTCGACGCGCGCATGGTGCGCATCTTCAACACATACGGCCCCAGGATGCATCCGCAGGACGGCCGCGTCATCTCGAACTTCATCATGCAGGCGCTGCAGAACAAGAACATCACGATCTTCGGCGACGGTTCGCAGACGCGTTCGTTCCAGTACTGCGACGACCTCATCAACGCCTTCCGGGCCTACATGAAGCTGCCGAAGGCGAAGATCCGCGCGTTCTTCAAGAAGCACAAGCTCGGCGCTCCGGTAATCAACACGGGCAATCCCGGCGAGTACACCATCAAGCAGCTGGCCGAAAAGACACTTAAGATGGTGAACGATTCCGCTGTTCGACTTCGACTTCCGACTTCGACTTCCCGAATCGTCTACAAGCCGCTCCCGGGCGACGATCCGAAGAAGCGAAAGCCCGACATCACGCTTGCGAAGGCATTGCTCGGCTGGGAGCCTCGCATCCCCCTCGACGAAGGCCTTGCCAAGACCATAGAGTATTTTAAACGGCTAACCGCCAATCGCTAACCGCCAACAGCTAATGTATGAAAGACCTAAAGGAAGCCTACAAGACCATCGAAGCCGACCACTTCGCGCCGAAGATGGAGATTTCGTTCATTGAAGGGGACAAGCGCCAGACGTTCCAGTACGAGAAGGTGACGTGGAACATCGACGGCGAGGAGAAGGGGCTCCGCTACGGCGAGAACCCGGGGCAGGAGGCCGCGCTCTACAAGCTGGTGAACGGGAACCTCGTCCTGGGCGACGTCGAGATGCTTCAGGCGGGGCAGTACCTCGCGTCCATCCCCGAGTTGCTGCAGAGTGGCAAGCATCCGGGCAAGACGAACGTCACGGACACCGACAACGCGCTCAACATCCTCCGGTATCTGATGGACAAGCCGTGCGCCGTCATCGTGAAGCACAACAATCCGTGCGGCGTGGCGACGGGCTCGACGCTCGCCGAGGCGTACTTCCGCGCGAACAAGGCGGACCGGCTCGCGGCGTTCGGCGGCGCGATCGCCCTGAACCGCGAGTGCGATATGGAGACGGCGAAGCTCATCATCGAGAACTACGCCGAGGTGGTGGTCGCCCCCGACTTCAAGCCGGGTGTCATGGACCTCTTTGCGACGAAGAAGAACCTCCGCGTCTTCCGCATCCGCAACATGCAGCGCCTGACGGACTTTGTCGCGAAGCACGTCATCGACTTCAAGAGCCTCATCGACGGCGGCATTGTCGCGCAGACCTCGTTCAGCGCGAACGCCCGGAGGCCCGAGGACCTGATGCCAGCGTACTGCAACCGCAAGATCACGAACAAGGAGACGGGCGAGATCTCGTACAAGGAATATAAAATCAAGCGCCTGCCGACGGCGAAGGAATACGAGGACCTCGTCTTCGGCTGGCTCGTCGAGGCGGGCGTGACGTCCAACTCGGTCCTCTACGTGAAGGACGGCGCCACGGTCGGCATCGGCACGGGCGAGCAGGACCGCGTCGGCGTCGCCGAGATCGCGCGCGACAAGGCGTACACGAAGCATGCGGACTGGATTGCGTGGGAGAAGTACCAGAAGCCGTTCAACGACCTCCGTCTCGCGTTCGGCGAAGAGGACGGCGCGAAGAAGCAGGCCGAGATCATGGAGCAGACAAAGGCCGAGAAGGGCGGGCTTCCGGGCTGCGCGATGGTCTCGGACGCGTTCTTCCCGTTCCGCGACGGACTCGAGGTCGGCATCCGCGAGGGCATCACCTCGGTGGTGCAGCCTGGCGGCGCGATCCGCGACTGGGATGTGATCGATTGCGCGAACGACGCGAATGTGGCGATGGTGTTCACGGGGCAGCGTTCGTTCAGGCACTGACGTGCCTGAAAAGTTTAAAACTTGAAATCTAAGACATAAGGAGAGGAGAAGACAATGAATCGAAGGGAATTTCTCAAGGGGACGGCGTGGATGGGCGCGGCGGCGTTTGCCGCGGGCTGCCAGCTCAATCGGTTTGGCTTCGGCGAAGGCGGGCAGATGCAGAACTACTGCTACCGCAAGCTGATGGGAAAGAAGATCCGCGTCGGGTTCGTCGGCATCGGCGGACGTGGCACGGGAGCGGTCCACCGGGTCGCGCAGATTCCGGGCTGCGAGGTCGTCGCGCTCTGCGACAAGGATCCCGCGAGGGTCGAGGTGAACCTCGCCTGGCTCCGCGAGCAGAAGTATTCGAAGATTGACAGCATCAAGACCTACGTCGGCGACGAGGCCTACAAGGACCTCTGCGACTTCGGCGAGTGCGATGTCATCTACTGCGCGACGCCCTGGGCGCTCCATCAGCCGGTCGGGCTCCGGGCGCTCTGCGGCGGCAAGGTCGCGCTCATCGAGGTGACGAGCGCGCTCACGGTCGACCAGTGCTGGGAGCTCGTCGAGGCGAGCGAGAAGTTCCAGATCCCCTGCATGCAGCTCGAGAACTGCGTCTATGGCGAGATCGAGCTCCTGGAGCTCCACCTTGCGCGCCTCGGGATGTTCGGCGAGATCAACCACGCGGAGGGCGCGTACATTCACGATCTCCGGGGGATCATCCCCTCGAGCTGCAAGTACAACGGCGAGGCCAAGTGGCGCTACCAGGAGAACATGGTGCACAAGGGCGACCGCTACCCGACGCACGGGCTCGTGCCGCTCTGCCAGACGATGGGCATCAACCGCGGCGACCGCCTCGACTACCTCGTCTCACTCGACAGCGGCGCCTACAACACGAACTACGAAAAGTTCAAGAAGGAGTTTCTTGGAGACGACGATCCGCGCAAGAATGATCCGCCGGCGGAGATGGGCGATATGACCACGACGCTCATCAAGACGGCGAAGGGCAAGTCGATCATGGTCCAGCACGACGTGAGCTCGCCGCGTCCCTACAACCGCCTGGCGTTCATCTCCGGCACGAAGGGGGCGATGGGCGACTATCCGTTCCGCTGTGCGTTCGAGGAGAAGTGCTTCGACAGCAAGGCGCACGAGTGGTTCGACGAGAAGGCGGCGAACGAGATCCGGGCGAAGTACATGCACCCGCTGTGGAAGAACGTCTCCGACGTGGCGCAGAAGATTGGTGGACACGGCGGCATGGACTTCATCATGGACCTCCGCTGGGCGTGGTGCCTGCAGAACGGGGAGCCGCTTGACATGGATGTCTACGATCTCGCCGCGACGAGCTGCCTCTGCGAGCTCACCGAGACGTCGGTCCGGAGCGGATCGAAACTGCAGTCCATTCCGGACTTCACCCGCGGCAACTGGCGTAACGTGCAGCCCTGGGGTGTCGTCAACGTCGACCTCGAGAAGATGGGATTCGACAAGGGTGCTGTCGAGAAGGACAATGCCGCGCTGAACGTCTGATGGACGCGAGTTGTCTCACCGAGACGCCGGAGGGCGTCATCCTGAATGTGAGGGCGCAGCCGCGCTCCTCATATTCTGGCATTGACGGACTCCTCGGCGATGCGGTGAAGGTGAGGATTCGGTGTGCGCCCGTGGACGGCAAGGCCAACAAGGAGCTCATCGAGACTCTGGCCGATGCCTTCGACCTGCCGAAGAGCGCCGTGGTCTTCAAGAGCGGCGAGACATCGAAGACGAAGCGGATTTTACTTCGCGGTCTGACGACCGCGAAAGTAAAATTGGTTGTTGGTTGTTAGTGCGCGGATATGCAGATTATCGTTACAGCAGGGCCGACGAGGGAATATCTGGATCCGGTGAGGTTCCTGTCGAATCCCTCGACCGGCAAGATGGGCTTTGCAATTGCCGCGGAGGCGGCGAAGAGGGGACATGAGGTCGTCTTGGTGGCGGGGCCGGTTGCGCTCAAGACGCCGAAGGGCGTCAAGAGAGTCGATGTCACGTCGGCGCGGGAGATGATGAAGGCGGTGAAGAAATCGCTTCTTACTTCGTGTTGCGGTGATTTGTCATCGGAGCATCGGAGCATCGGAGCATCCGACCATCGGCGGAATTTAACCATTTTTATTTCCACGGCGGCGGTCGCCGACTGGCGGCCGGCGAAGTGCGCGGCTAAGAAGCTTAAGAAGGGCGAGATGAGCGGGGTGCTGAAGCTCGTCAGAAACCCCGATATTTTGAAGACGATTGCGCGTCAGGTCGGAGGCCGGAGGTCGAGGTGGACAGTGGATGGTCGATGTCTTCTTCGTCTCGTCGGCTTTGCCGCGGAGACCGATCATGTTCTTGCTGAGGCGGCGCGGAAGTGCCGCGAGAAGGGACTCTCGTTCATCGTCGCGAATGACGTGACGCGGAAGGGGTGCGGATTCGGGACGGATACGAACAAGGTGACGTTCGTCTTCCCGGACGGAACGCAGAGGAATTTTCCGCTGATGACAAAGCGAATGGTCGCGAAGCGGATTCTGGAGGAGATCGAAAATGAAGACTGAGTTGCTGGCAGTTGCCGTGTTGTGCCCGGCGTTCGCGTTTGCCGCGGAGATTCCGCTTCCGGAGCATCCGCGTCCCGACTGGGAGCGCGATGAGTGGATGAACCTGAACGGCGAATGGGACTTCGGCTTCAAGCCGGGCCAGTACGACCGTAAGATCATGGTGCCGTTCGGCTGGGGCTGCAAGCTCTCCGGCGTCGAGGACGAAGGGGACATCGGCTACTACCGCAGGAATGTGACGGTGCCCGCCGCGTGGAGGGGCAAACGCGTCTTCGTGGTCGTCGGCGCGGCGGACCATACGACGACCTGCGCCTTTGACGGAGAGGACCTCGGCACCCATTCGGGCGGCTACACGCCGTTCGAGTTCGAACTCACCGACCTCGTGAAGTGGGGCGAGGCGCAGACGCTTTCGTTCAGGATCTGGGATCCGTCCCCGAAGGTGGCGCAGGACGGACACTATCTCTACGGCAAGCAGGGCTACGGCAACGCCCGCGGCATCTGGCAGACGGTCTACCTCGAGGCGCGCGGCGACGTCTACCTCGACGCGTTCACCTTCACGCCGAACATCAAGGCGGGACGGGTTGAGCTGGCGGCGACGTTCGGCGCTCCGGCGAAGTCGAACATGGTGCTGCGGGTGGAAGTGGCCGGCGAGAGCTATTCGCGTCCCGTCAGGGCGGGACAGCTGACGCTCGGCGGATTCCTCGAGCTCGACAAGCCCCGTCTCTGGACGCTGGACGATCCGTACCTTTACGACGTGAAGCTGACGCTCGGGGACGACACGGTGAAGACCTATTTCGGCTTCCGCGAGATCGGCACGGGCAAGACCCCGAACGGTGACAGCTACGTGACGCTGAACGGAAAGCCCGTCTACCTGCAGCTCTGCCTCGACCAGAGCTACCATCCGGACGGGTGGTATACGTTTCCGACGGACGAGTTCATGAAGAACGAGATCCTCCTCTCGAAGAAGCTGGGCCTGAACGGCAACCGCGTGCACATCAAGGTCGAGGTGCCGCGGAAGCTCTACTGGGCGGACAAGCTGGGCGTTCTCATCCAGGCGGACGTCCCCTGCGCGTGGGGCAATGCCTCCGAGAAGATGTTCGAGGAGCACTGGAAGTGCTTCGAGGGCATGGTCAAGCGCGACTTCAACCATCCCTCGATCTACCAGTGGACGCTCTTCAACGAGACGTGGGGGCTCTTCTCCAACCGTTCGCTCGCGATGGGGCTCGCCTCGGGCAGCGGCGGAAAGAAGCGCGTCTACCGCGAGTCGGCCCAGCGTGCGGTCGCGGCGGCCTATTGCAAGGCGAAGGCGCTCGATCCGACGCGTCTCGTCGAGGATAACTCGCCGTGCAACGAGGACCATGTCGTCACGGACGTCAACACATGGCACGGGTACCGTCCCGGCTACAAGTGGGAGGAGACCGTCAGGGCGTGGTGCGACGGCACGTTTCCGGGCTCGCGGAAGAACTACATCGGCGGACGCGTCCAGGGTGACGAGCCGATGATGAACTCCGAGTGCGGCAACGTCTGGGGCTACGCGGGATCGACGGGCGACTGCGACTTCAGCTGGGACTACCACCTGATGATCAACGCCTTCCGCCGTCACCTCAAGTGCGGCGGCTGGCTCTACACCGAGCATCACGACGTCTGCAACGAGTGGAACGGCTACGTGCGCTTCGATCGCTTGAAGAAGTACGACGGCATGGACGAGCTCGCCGGGATGACGCTCGCCGACCTCCACCGCGACGCGGCGATTTTCTTCGCCGGCAAAGCGGGCTGGGAGACGGGCGAGATGCTCGCACCGGGGCAGGAAGTCGAGATTCCGGTCGGCGTGTCGCTGACGACGGACAAGTACGAGGGCAAGAAGCTTGAACTGCTCGTTGCGGGTGCATCCTTTGAGACGAAGACCGCGAAGAGCTGGCAGTGCGAAACGCTTTGGACGCATCGGTTTGTCGCGCCGAAGGATCCGTCCTGCGGTGTCGTTGTGTTCAAACTGAATGCCGACGGCGAGGAGATCGTCCGCAACTTCTGGTCCTTCGGCGTCACGAACGCGGCGCCGGCGACCGTTGTGGCGAGCAAAGCCGAATGGAGTGGCGGCTCGACCAATGTCCTCGGCGGGCTGAAGCTCAACGGCTTCGGTAAGGGCTTCTTCGAATTCGAGCTCGCGGCTCCGTCCGAGGGCGGAGTGTTCAGGACCGAGCTTTCGGCGAAGCGCAAGAACGGCAAGGACTTTGCGGAGAAGGAGCAGCGCGGCGGAATCGACTATATGCTCGGCGGCGGGAGCTTCGACCGTTCGAAGAATCCGAACAGCTATCCGCAGACGTCGGATGTGAAGTTCCCCTCAAACCTGAAGGTCTACGTCGGCGGCAAGCTCGTGAAGGAGATGACGCTTCCCGACGATCCGGCGGATCACCGCGGCATTCTCTCGTGGCTCTCGCAGCCGCAGAACGGACACCTCCACGAGGCGGGCAGCTACGGCTGGCTCGTCGAGGCGCCGGTTGCCGCGGAGGCGGTGAAGGATGGCAAGGTGACGGTGCGTCTCGAGGCGGATCATGGGCTTGCCGTGTACGGTTCGCAGTTCGGCCGCTATCCGATGGGTCCGCACATCGAGAAGGTCAGGTGAGAATCCTGGTCTTTAATGGCTGGGCGGCGGGGCCGGAGACGTGGGCGCTTTGCGCGTTTCCGCACGACTGGGTCTTCGACTACGTCGAGCAATTGGACGGACTCCCCGAGAAGGTGATGGAGGAATCGGACGAGGTCGTGCTCGTCGGGTTTTCGATGGGCGGCTCGACGGCGCTCCGGATGTGGCTCAAGTGGCCGGAGAAGGTGAAGGGACTGGTGCTTGTTTCGACCACGCCGCGGATGATGGAGGCCGAGAATTGGAAGGGGATGAGCGAGAGGCGATTGGCGGCGCTGAGGTTGGGGACGCAGATGATGTTCGGGGACGATCCGTCGCCGATGTACGACGAGAGAAACATGGAGCGGGGATTGGATTACTTAAAGACCACCGACTTGCGTTTGCAGCTTTTGTCAATCAGTGAGTCAGGTGAATCAGTGAAACGGCGGAATTTCCCTGTCTTTATCTTTCAGAGCGAGAAGGACGGGATTGTAAGGCCCAGCAACGCGGAGTTTTTGAAAGAGGTCTTTCCGCAGGCGAAAGTGACGATGGTTCCGGGAAACGAGCATGTGCTGCCAATCCGGGTTCCTGAACTCATTGACGAGGCTGTCTTTGATATAATTGAACAAAATGAGCCAGAAACTTGAGAACTGCTGGATGGTCCTGCCCGGGCATAAGGTCGGGTACGGTGACTTGGTGATTGAGGGCGATTCCATTGTTGACCTTCGCCTTTCACCTTCACCTCAAGACGGGGCTTCGCCCCGTCTCGTAATGCCCGGGCTCATCAATTGCCACGGACATACCGCGATGACGCTGGTGAGGGGGCTGGGGAGCGGGTTGCCGCTTCAGCGGTGGCTTGAGGAGGCGATCTTTCCAGTCGAAGCAAAAATGACGCCGGAGGATGTGTATGCAGGGGATGTCTGGGGCCTTATGGAAATGCTCGCAGGCGGTACGACCTGCGTTGCCGACATGTACGATTTCCCGTGGGAGATGGAGAAGGCGCTTTGCGCGGCCGGAATGAAGGGTCGAGTTTGTCGCGTGGGGCTCAATTTCATCCCAGGGCGGCTTGAGGAGTGCATTGAATTTACCAAGTCGTTTAATGTCTCTCGTCTAAGGTCTAATGTCCTTGCCGATCTCTGCATCCATTCCGAGTATCTGACCGACGAGGCGTTCTGTCGCGGATTGGCCGAAGCGAATAAGGAGCTGAAGCGTCCGCTTCATTTCCATGTCTAGCGAATAAGGAGCTGAAGCGTCCGCTTCATTTCCATGTCTCGGAGACGGAGAGGGAGCACAACGAATGCCTCGCGCGACACGGCAAGACGCCGATCGCATACCTCGCCGAGACAGGCATCCTCGATCACGGCGGCTATGCAGCGCATTGCGTGTGGTGCACGGATGACGACTTCCGAATCATGGCTGAAAAGGGTGTGTCACTCATCCACAATCCGACGAGCAACATGAAGCTCGGGAGTGGCTTTGCGCGGATTGCGCGGGCGATGGAGCTTGGCGTCAATGTGGCGCTCGGGACGGATGGCTGCGCGTCGAACGACAACCTTGATATGTTCGAGGAGATGCACATTTGCTCGCTCATTCACAAGGGGCTCGCAAAGGATCCGACGGTGCTCTCGGCGTGGGATGTGATCGACATGGCGACGAAGAACGGCGCGAAGGCGCTCGGGATGGACGACACGGGCGAGATCGCCGTCGGTAAGAAGGCTGATCTCTGCGTGGTCGACCTCGACCGCTTTCACCTGACGCCG
>CADAKF010000001.1 GCA_902788415.1 uncultured bacterium | reverse complement strand
GGGGGAGGCGGGAGTCCTGCGAGTGAGGAACGAAAGTTTGCAGGCGTAAGAGGCGCTCGGTCTGCAACCAGACGTCTTGCCGAGGGGAATGGCTGAAGGCGGTAGCTTGTTCTCGGCGTGAGAGCGCAAACTTGAGTGACGAGACCGAGCAGGAGCTCCCGCGACCCGACGCCTGATTGCGCGAGAAATCGAGAAAGAAGAAGTCGGGCGCTCGATTGGAGATTGCAAGTTGCAGGCGTGGGCGATTGAGAAATCCTGAGACTCCAGTCCCTGCTTGTCTCTAATCAAATATGGAATATGGTATAATAGCCATCCATGAAAGTTGGATGTCACCTGAGTTCGGCTGGCGGGTATCTCGCCATGGCCCAGACGGCCGAGTCAATCGGCGCGAACGTGTTCCAGTTCTTCACGCGCAACCCCCGTGGCGGCGCGGCGAAGCCGATTGACAGGAACGATGTCGCGGCGTTCCTCGACTATGCCGCGGAGAAGGGGATCGGGCCGATCCTCGCGCATGCGCCGTATACGCTCAACGCCGCCGGCGCCGAGCCGCGCGTGCGCGAATTCGCCGAAGAGGTGATGATCGACGACCTGAAGCGGCTTGAGCTCACGCCGGGGGCGATGTATAACTTCCATCCCGGCAGTCACGTCGGGCAGGGCGCGGAGGAGGGGATCCGATTAATTTCAAATCACCTTCAGCGCGTGGTTCGGCGCGTTTTGGGCGATTTGTCATCGGAGCATCGGAGCATCGGAGCATCGGAGCATCTGTCGACGGTTGTTCTTCTGGAAACCATGGCGGGGAAGGGGAGCGAGTGCGGACGCAGCTTCGAGGAGATCCGCGCGATCATCGATCAGACGGAATCGGCCTTCCGCCGTTCAACCTTCAACCCTCAACCTTCAACCTTTTCTCTTGGCGTTTGCCTGGACACCTGCCACATCTGGGATGGCGGTTATGACATCGTGAACGACTTGGACGGGGTGCTGGAGGAATTCGACAGGGTTGTCGGTCTCGGACGGCTGAAGGCGATTCACCTGAACGATTCGATGAACGTCCTCGGGGCGCACAAGGACCGCCACGAGAAGATTGGCAAGGGCAAGATCGGGCTCGAGGCCTTCCGCCGCATCGTCAACCATCCGAAGCTGAGGGACCTTCCGTTCTATCTCGAAACCCCCTGCGACCTGCAGGGATACAAGGAGGAAATCGCGCTATGCAAATCACTAAGAGGGAATTCCTGAAGAAGCTCGGCCTGGCGGCCGGCGCGGGTCTCGGCGGCGCGGCGTTCGGCGACGAGTACGTCGCCGACATGAGCAAGCTTCCGAAGGGGAGTTGTGGCGACCCGATGAACACCTGGTTCGGCAAGAACATCTTTCCGCTCGAGCACACGATGACGGACGGTCCGAGCTGCGTGCTGAAGGACGGCAAGGTCTTCGAGCCGGCGCGGGAGATCCCAGTGTTCCACGAGACGGATGTCGTCGTGGTGGGCGGCGGACCGGCCGGTTTTGCCGCGGCGGTGGCGGCGGCGCGGAACGGCGCGAAGGTCGCGCTCATTGAGCGCTACGGCTCGCTGGGCGGACTCTTCACGAACGGCATGGTGCTCGTGATGCTCGCGACCTGTCGCAGGGACGAGAGCAGATGGTCCCTTGTCACGCGCGGCGTCTGCGAGGAGTTCATGCGGCGGGCGACGAAGTTCGGCAGCGACTTCTGCACGCCGGAGACCCTGCCGGCGCGACACTGGCAGCCGACGGTCGATCCTGAGGCGGCGAAGGTGCTGATGGACGAGATGATCGCCGAGGCGAAGGTGGAGATGTTCTTCCACAGCTGGGGCGTGGACGTCATCCAGGACGGCAGCAAGGTTCTCGGCGTCGTCTTCGAGTCGAAGGAGGGACGCCAGGCGATTCTCGCCAGGCAAGTCGTCGACTGTTCGGGCGACGCGGACATGCTCTTCAAGGCCGGCGGCGACTACCGTCAGATCACGCATGCGATCGGGTTCGTCTCCCGCTGGGCGAACATGGACCGCATCACGGGGACGGACAAGCGGTTCCCAAGCCGCGCCAATGAGGGCAACCCGTCCGCCTCGTGGATCTCCAACCTCGGACCGAAGGGCAACGGGCTTTCCGTGCGGGAGCTTTCCGCGGCGGAGGTCTACCACCGCCGGCGCAACTGGAAGCACGTGGCGGAAATGCGCGCGACGCCCGGCTTCGAGAAGGTCTTCACGGCGAACACCTGCTCCCAGATCGGTCCGCGCGCGACGCGTCTCGTCGACACCGAGTTCGTGATCGGCCGGAAGGAGATCCACGAAGGGCTGGACTTCACGGACACGGTCGGCTGGTTCGGCCATGACGGTCCGCACGCGGCGTTTCCGGTCTGCTACCGGCAGCTCCTGCCGAAGAAGGTGGACAACCTCCTCTGCGCGGGACGTTGTCTCGGCACCGGCGACACGATCGATACGTTTCGGCTGATCTGTCCGTGCTTCGTGACCGGCGAGGCTGCGGGAACCGCCGCGGCGCTGGCGGCGAAGGCGGGGATCCGTCCGCGCGACCTCGACATCACGGCGCTGCAGAAGGCGCTCCGGGCGCACAACGTTTTTATCTGAGGTACGACATGGAATCCTACTTTTCGAGACGGTTTTTCATCGGCGGCGCGCTGAGCTTCGGCGCGCTCGCCGGCTGCCGCACGCTCGTGCGGGCTGGTGTGGCGGCGTCCGGGACGCCGCGCCTCAAGCTCGGCGTCCTGAGCGATATCCACCTTTATAAGGCCGGCGACGAGAAGACGCTCGAGAGGGCGCTCGCCTACTTCCGCGACCACGGGGCGGAGGCCGTGCTGATCGCGGGCGACTTCGCGGATACGGGCTGCATCTTTCAGGCGAAGATGCTGGCGGACGCCTGGTTCAGGACATTTCCGAACGATACTGCGCCGGACGGACGGCACGTCGAGAGGCTTTTCATCTACGGCAACCACTGCGTAGACGGCTGGACCTACAACTCCAACGTGGAGAACCGCAAGGATTCCGCTTGGGCGCCGCGGGAGGCGATCGGCTTTGGCGACAACCGCGCGAAGGTCTGGAGGGAACTTTTCCACGAGGACTACAGGCCGATCTGGATGAAGACGGTGAAGGGTATTCCCGTCATCGGCGCACACTGGGATGCACGCGGCATCGCGATTGAGGACTTCATGCGGGAGCACGGAAAGGAACTCGATCCGTCCGTGCCGTTCCTCTACACGCAGCATGCGCATCCGAAGGACACCTGCTTCGGGTCCTGGGCGTGGGGCCATGACGACGGACGTGCGACGCGCGCGCTTTCGCCGTTTCCGAACGCCGTCGCGTTCTCGGGACACAGCCACTACACGCTTGTCGACGAGCGGAGCGTCTGGCAGGGCGCGTTCACGTCGATCAACACGGCGTCGCTCAAGTATGCGTCTTCGGACTATTCCCTGCGCGAGAACTTCTGGGGAAATTCCTCTGGATTCAAGGGCGAGACGCGTCCCCACCGGATGAACGGCGTCGACACGAGCGACGGACGCGAGGGCATGCTCGTCTCGGTCTTCGACGACCATTTGGCGATCGAGCGCCGCGAGTTCGTCTACGGACAGTCGCTCGGAGATGACTGGACGGTGCCGCTGCCAGCGGCCGAATCGAAGCCGTTTTCCTACGCGGCGCGCGCGGCGAAGCGCGCGGCACCGGCCTTTGCGGACGGCGCCGCGGTTGCGGTCGAAATCGTTCCGCCGAAGGACAAGGACGACTTCACGCATGTCGAACTCGCGTTTCCCGCGGCCGCGGCGGTGGACAACTGCCGCGTCTGCGAGTACGAGGTGACGGCGGTTCTCTGCGAGGACGATGTGGAGCTCGTCCAGGCTCAGCGTCGGATGATGTCGCCCGACTTTTATCTGCCGCGGACGAAGCTTGTTCCGTCCGTCGGCTTTACGTTTGCCGTGGAGGACCTGCCGCTGCGGGGACGCTATCGGTTCGAGGTCCGTGCGCTTGAGTGCTTTGGCAAGAAGGGCGACAAGATCGTCTCGCCCATTGTCGTGATTTGAAGGGAGAATCTGGAGATGAAGGTCTTTACCGATCCGAAGAAACTGCAGAAGTGGTGTGCCGCGCGCAAGCTCGCCGGCCGGAAAATCGCGCTCGTGCCGACGATGGGATATCTCCACGAGGGACATCTCTCGCTCATCCAGAAGGCCAAGGCGAAGCGCGCGGACGAAATCGTCGTCAGCGTATTCGTCAATCCCGTCCAGTTCTGTCCGGGCGAGGACTACGAGAAGTATCCGCGCGACGAGAAGGCGGATCTCGCCAAGTGCCGTGCCGCGGGTGCGACGGCGGTTTTCTTTCCGACGCCGAAGAATATGTATCTGGACCGCCATTCCGTCTACGTCTGCGAGGAGGACCTCTCGAAAGGCCTCTGCGGCGCGCGGCGTCCGGGGCATTTTCGCGGCGTCTGCACGGTCGTCGCCAAGCTCTTCAACCTGACGCATCCCGATTTCGCGGTCTTCGGGCAGAAGGACTACCAGCAGGTGCAGGTCATCAGGCGGATGGTTCGCGACCTGAACTTCGACCTCGACATCGTGATGGCCCCGATCGTCCGCGAGCCGAGCGGGCTGGCGAGAAGCAGTCGGAACACCTACTTGAGCGCTGAAGAGAAGGAGAAGGCGCTGGCGATCTCGCGAGGGCTCAGGGCGTTGAAGCCAAACTCCAAACTCTCAACTCTCAACTCTCAACTCAAGTCCGCCGGTCTTCGCATCGACTATGTCGAGTGCGTCGACGCGCAGACCCTGGAGCCGCGCAAGAAGGTCGCGAAGGGCTGCTGCGTGCTGGTCGCCGCCTACGACGGCAAGACGCGGCTCATCGACAACATTCTCATCTGAGTGGTATAATACTGGAAAAAGGAGAATGATCATGAAGAAACTGATGCTGACGGTAGTGGGACTTTCCCTCGCGGGATGCTGCCTTTTCGAAAACCAGAAACCGGCGGATGTCGCCGCCGTTTCGCCGGACGGGAAGAACGAGATCCGCCTGTGGACGGATCCGCTCGCCTACGAGGTCGTGCGCGGCGGTCAGGTCGTCGTGGCGAAGTCCGAGATCGGCATGAAGGTGGACGGCGCGTGCTTGAACGGCGCGAAGCGGAAAGGATTCCGCTTCTCCACTGAAAAGCGGACCGGGTTCGTCGAGACGCCGATCTACAAGAAGGATCGGATCGACCTCTCCGGGAACGAAACGTTCGTCGACTTCGGCGAGTGGGGCGTGCGGCTTGCGGCGCGCAATGACGGCGTCGCGTATCGGTTCGAGACGAAGATGCCGGGCAAGGTCAAGGTCAACTGCGAGAAGGCGGAGGTGAACGTGCCGGACGCCGACCTGCGCTCGTGCGTCTACCAGACGGGCTGGTTCGGCGGCGAGGAGTGCGTCCCGACCGTCGGGCGGATCGGCGACATCTCGCACGAGGAGCAGGGCAAGAAGATGATCTACCTGCCGCTCATGTATACGCTGGCGGACGACACGACGGTCGCCGTCACGGACGCGGACGTGCGGGACTATCCCGTGTGGTACCTGAAGCGGGCGGAGGACGGCTGCGGCGTCCCGCTCGAGTCCGTCTTCGCCGGCTGGCCGACGAAGACGCATCGCCACGGCAATGACGGGCAGGTTGCCGTCGGCGGGCGCTGGGTGCGGGTCGACGAATACGCCGACTACCTCGTGGAGACCGAGGGCACGCGCACCTTCCCGTGGCGCGCGTTCATCCTCGGCGATGCGCCGAAGGCGTTGTGCGAGTCGGACCTCGTGCAGGCGCTCTCCGCGCCGCAGGCGAAGTACGACTTCTCGTGGGTGAAGCCGGGCAAGGTCGCGTGGGACTGGTGGAACGCTTTCGACAACCTGGGCGAGGAGAAGGGCTGCACGACGAAGACCTACGAGCGTTTTATCGATTTCGCGGCGAAGACCGGCGTCGAGTACGTCATCTTCGACGAGGGCTGGAGCGAGAAGCTGAACATCTGGAAGTTCCATCCGCGGGTGGACGTGCCGCATCTCATCGACTATGCGAACAAGAAGGGCGTCGGCATCATCCTCTGGATGGCGTGGGCGCAGGTCGTCGGGGACGAGGAGCGGGTCGCCTCGCACTTCGCCAAGCTCGGCGCGAAGGGCTTCAAGGTGGACTTCATGGACCGCGGCGACGCGGAGGTCGAGCGCTTCCTCTGGAAGTTCGCGGACGCCTGCGCGCGCAACCGCATGGTCATCGACTACCACGGCGCGCACCGTCCGACCGGCATGAGCCGCGCCTATCCGAACGTCCTCAACTACGAGGGCATACACGGCCTCGAGCAGATGAAGTGGTTCGGCGGCGCCTATGACTTCATGGCGAACGACGTCGCGGCGTTCTTCGGACGCCAGACGGCCGGTCCGATGGACTACACGCCGGGCGCGATGGTGAATTATCCGGTCGGGAAGTATCCGAAAAAGACGGCGGACTTCAATCCCTGGATCAACCCCGGCTCGGAGGGCACGCGCTGCCACCAGATGGCGATGATGGTCGCCTACGAGGCGCCGCTCCAGATGCTGAGCGACAGCCCGACCAACTACGAGAAGAACATGGAGTGCTTCGCGTTCATGGCGGCGACGCCGGTCGTCTGGGCCGACACGGTCGGCCTCGGCGGGTGTCCGCGCAAGTTCGCCGCGGTCGCGCGCAAGGCGAAGGACGGCGCGTGGTACGCGGCGGCGCTCAACGCGAGCGAGGCGCGCGAGTTCACGCTTGACACATCCTTCCTTGGTTCCGGAAACTGGACGGCGGAGGTCTTCCGCGACGCGGCGGACTCGGATTCCGCGCCGACGCATTACGTCCATGAGAAGGGCAAGTCCGTCAAGGCCGGCGAGAAGATTGTCTTTCGCATGGCGAAGGGCGGCGGCTTCGTCGTGAAGTTCGTGAAATGATCTCGACCGTCTACATCGCGAAGAACGTCTACGGCGGGGACGGCCTCGGCCGTCTCGGCGACGGGCGCGTCGTCTTCGTGCCCGGCGCCTGGGCCGGCGAACAGGTGCGGGCCGAGATCGTCGAGGAGAAGAAGCACTTCGTCAAGGCGCGGCTCGTTGAAGTCGTCGAGAAGTCGCCGGATCGCATGGACGATCCGACGATAGGGATCAGGGGTCAGGGATCAGGGATCAGGGTTCCCGGGATGGTCTACGCCGATCTCAGCTACAAGGGCGAGTGCGAGGCGAAGGAGCAGCAGCTGCGCGAGTTCTTTGAACGCGCGAGGCTGGTCATCCCGCAAACGACTCAACCGATTAACCGCTTAACCGCTCAACCGCTTAACTACCGCAACAAGGTCGTTTATCACTTTGCGAAGCAGAAGGGCAAGTGGGCGATCGGGTATCGGACGGAGCCGAGCCATGAGATTGTCGATGTTGAGTCGGATCCGCTGGCGCGTCCCGAGATCAACGCGAAGCTCGGTGAGATCCGCAAGGCCGTACTGACGCTCCTGACGACCGGGCCGGAGGCAGTCCGCCGCGACACCGAACGCAAGGGCAACGTGACCGTGCGCTGGACGGCGAAGACGGGCGTCAAGTGGTGGGTTGGCGATGCGCCGAAGGGGCTTGTCCTCAAGGAGACGACGTGCGGCAGGGACTTCGAGGTTCCCGCCGACGGCTTCTACCAGGTGAATCCCGAGGTCGGCGAGGAGCTCGTGAAGACGGTTGTCGCCGAGTACGAGAAGGGCGCGAAGGACGCGCCGGAGATCGTCGACCTCTACTGCGGCGTTGGCGTGTTCGGGCTCTGCTGCAATCCGCCGAAACTGACTGGCATCGAGTCGGGGCGTCAGGCCATCGACTTCGCGAAAAGAAATGCCGCGGCGCAGAAGTTTGCGAATGCGAAGTTCTGGGCGGAACGGGTCGGACAGAACCTGAGGCGCATCTCCGTCAACGGACATACGACGGTGATCGTCGATCCGCCGCGGGACGGGATGGAGTCGAACGTGCCGATGTGGCTTGCGGAGTCGAAGGCGCCGCGCATCTTCTACGTCAGCTGCGATCCGGCGACGCTGGTCAGGGACCTCAAGACGATTTGCCGCGGATACGACATCGAGTCCGTTCGCTGGTTCAACATGTTCCCGCGCACGGCGCGGTTCGAGACGCTCGTGGTGCTCAAGAAAAAGGCGTGATATAATATGATCGACAAGGAGATAAAAAGATGATGGCGGTTCTCGTTACACTTGGTGTTGTTATCGGCGTTGTCGTGTTGCTTGTTTTGTGGGGCATCGGGCTCTACAACGGACTCGTGGTGCTGCGTAACAGGTACAAGAACGCCTACGCGCAGATTGACGTGCAACTCAAGCGGCGGTATGACCTCATTCCGAATCTCGTCGAGACGGCGAAGGGCTACCTCAAACACGAGCGCGAGACGCTGGAGGCGGTGATTGCCGCGCGCAACCAGGCGGCCGGTGCGGCGGAGGCGCTCGCGAAGATGCCGGGTGACGCGACGGCGATGCGCGCGTTCGCGCAGGCGGAGACCGGGCTCGCCGGCGTCCTTTCGCGGCTGATGGCGGTCGCCGAGCGGTATCCCGACTTGAAGGCGGATGGTCAGATGTCCCGCGTGAGCGAAGAGCTCGCCTCGACCGAAAACCGCATCGCCTTTGCGCGTCAGCACTACAACGATGAGGTGATGGCCTATAACGTGAAGCGTGAGGTGTTCCCCTCGTCGCTGGTTGCGGGGTGCTTCAACTTCGCGCCCGCGTCGCTGCTCGAGGCGACGCAGTCCGAGGCCGAGCGCACGGCTCCGCAGGTGAAGTTCTGAGATGGACTTCCTTGCACAGCAGGAGGCGGCGCGCAAGAAGTCGGCGGCGCTGACGGTCGCCGCCGTTGTGTTTCTGCTGCCGGTCGCGGCGATCACCGGATGGATTCTCTCCTGGGCGATTCGCTTCACTTGGCTGGCATTTAGCAGCCACCTGGCGCCGGCGGCCGAGTCGGCGGCCGTGGCGTATCCGCTCGCGGCCGCCATCGTCGTTTTGAGCGCGCTTGTCGCGTATTCGCGCATCAGCTCCGGCAAGGCGCTGATGCGCCGCGTCGGCGCACGGTCGGCGCGACGGCAGGACGAACAGGTGCTCCTCAATGTCGTCGAGGAGATGTCCATCGCCTCCGGCGTGGACCTGCCGTCCGTCTGGGTGCAGGACGACGACCGGGGCGTCAACGCCCTTGCCGCGGGCTTCGGCGAAGGGGATGCGGCGGTTTGCGTCACGGCGGGCGCGCTCCGCTACCTGACGCGGGACGAGCTGCAGGGCGTCGTCGCCCACGAGTTCGGACACATCCTGAACGGCGACATGCGCCTCAACTCGCGTCTGGTGGCGCTGGTCGAGGGCTTGAGCGGCATCAGTACGCTTGGGCGGACGATGCTCCGTCCGTTCGGCGGGCTCTTTCGGATCGAGGACGACGAGGATTCTCGCTCGTTTCACTGGGGCGGATGCCGCGGTGGTTCGACAAAGGGGGGCGGATCTGCTTTCGGCTTGCTGGTGCTCGTCTATGTCGTCACCGGCGCGGCGCTGTGGCTGATCGGACTCGGCGGCGTCTTCTTCGCGCGCATCCTCCAGGGGGCGGTCTCGCGCGAGCGGGAGTTCCTGGCGGACGCCGCGGCCGTGCAGTTCACGCGCAATCCGGAGGGGCTGGCGGACGCGCTCCGGTTTTCGCGACTTCTGAAGCATGCGGGCTGGACGAACCGCAGCGGATCCGTCGCCAACGTCTGCCACATGTTCTTCATCGGGGAGGACTGGGGGCGCGCCGACATGCATCCGCCGGTTGCCGACCGCGTGGCGCGGCTGTCGCGGTTAGGCCTGTCGGCGAACGACGGACGGTTTCGCGAGCGCTTGGCCTGTGTTCGGAAGGATCGCGAGGCGCAGGTCAAGCGCAATCACGAGGAGTACTGCAAGGCGAAGAGCGTGGAGGCGCTCTTTAGTCCGCAGTCCGTCCGGATTCCGCCTGAATTGATGGCGCGGCTGCGCACGTCGGCGGGGTCGGGAGCGGTGCTGTGCGGACTCGCCCAAGGCGTGGCGCCGGCGGAGTGGTCGGGGGAGATGTCCGCGAAGGAGAGACGGATCGTTGCGTACAAGGCGGTGGCGACGTTGCGCCAGCAGGGAACGGAGTCGGAGATCGCCGCCTGGGCGGATCGCATCGAGACGGCGGCGAAGGACGGAGGCGAGGTCGGCTCGTTCGGGTTCATGCTCCTCTGCGCGGTGCGCCGCCGCCTGCGGGCGTCCGCTCCGCCGCCGGTGAGGAAGCCGGCCTATCTGACTCAACCCGCGGCGGAAGTGGTCTCGACGGTCGCCGCGTATGGCGCCAACGGCGATGCGGCCTATGAACTTGCGCGGAGGAGGCTGGCGGTCTTCTTCCCCGGCTGGCCGGAGCGTCCGGCGCCCCTTGAGAGCGTCCGTCGCCTGTTCGCCGACCTCGACGCGCTCCGTTCGCTGTCGCTCGTCATCAAGCAGGAATATCTCGCAACGCTCAAGGCGGTCGTCTCCGAGGACCGGGTCGTCACGGACGACGAGGCCAACTACCTTTCCGCCGTTGCGGATGCGATCGGCGTATTCGGTTGGAATTTGGGATAGCCGCGCTTTACTCCTCGGTAAGAATTTGCTATCATACGGCCAAGTAGGAAAAAGAAGTAAGGAACAAGCTTATGGTTTCGACAATCTCGGCTAAGGGACAGATTACGATTCCGATGGCCATTCGGACGTTGCTGAACTGGAAGACCGGCGACGAGCTTGACTTTGTCGTGTACGAGCCGGACCGCGTTCAGCTGGTCGTCAAGAAGACGCCCGTCCGGGCGTTGAAGTCCCTCGTGGCGAAGCCGAAGCGCGCCCTGACGGTTGACGAGATGAATGCGGCGATCTACGAGGGGGCGCATTGATGGTTGCGCTGGATACGAACGTCGTTGTCCGCTACATCGTCCAGGACGATCCGATTCAGGCGAAAGCGGCGACGCGCATTTTCGAGAAGGAGATCACCCGTGGCAATAAGGGCTTCATCAGCTGCATTGCGCTGTGCGAAACGCTCTGGGTCTTGGGGCGCGGCTACCGGCAGTCCAAGGACAAGCTTGTCGAAGTCCTGACGACGATCCTTGGCATAGATAACCTGGAGATCGAGCACCGCGACCTCGTGCGCGGCGCGCTTGGCGACTATCGGGACGGCAAGGCGGACTTCTCGGATTATCTGCTGGCGCGAATCGGGAAGGACGCCGGAGCCCGCGGAACGTACTCGTTCGACCAGAATGCGCAGATCCATCCCCTGTTCATGAAACCCTGATTGTGCAAGATGAAATTCCTGATCCATACCTACGGCTGCCAGATGAACGTCCGCGACTCGGAAGCGGTCGAGGCGCTGCTGATTGAAGCCGGGCATGAGAAGGCGGCGAGCGAGAAAGAGGCCGAGCTTGTCATCGTCAACAGCTGCACCGTGCGGCAGAAGGCGGAGGAGAAGGCGATCGGCAAGGCGGGGAACCTGATTGCGGACGGCAAGATCACCGGCATGATGGGCTGTGCGGTGAAGCGGCTCGGTCCGGAGCTTTTCAAGAAGCTTCCGCGGCTGGCGTTCGCGGTTGCGCCTGGCGAGCTTCTCAAGATTCCCTACATCAAGGGCGGAGACCCTCTTTCCGCGCATGCAGGAACCGCCTTTCAGGCCTTTGTGACGGTGATGACGGGCTGCGACAACTGCTGCAGCTACTGCATCGTGCCGACGGTGCGGGGACACGAGTATTCGCGTCCGGCGGATGACATCGTGCGCGAGGTCGAATGCCTTGCGGAGCGCGGTGTGAAGGAGGTGACGCTGCTTGGCCAGAGCGTCCTTCGCTACAGGGGATTTCCTCAGTTGCTCCGGCGCATCCAGGAGATCGACGGCATTGAGCGAATCCGCTTCACGAGCGCGCATCCGGGCGGCTGCACGGACGAGCTTGTGGCCGTGTACCGGGATTGTCCGAAGGTCTGCCGCCACCTGCACCTTCCGGTGCAGTCGGGGAGCGACCGCGTCCTCAAGGAAATGGGACGGCGCTACACGCGGGCGGAGTATCTCGCGGCCGTCGCGAAGCTGCATGCGTTTGATCCGGAGTTCTCGGTGACGACGGACGTGATCGTCGGCTATCCGGGCGAGACCGAAGAGGATTTTGAACAGACCCGCATGCTGATGGACGAGGCAGGGTTTGACAATGCCTTCATCTTCAAGTATTCGCCGCGTCCGGGCACGCGTAGCGCAGCGTTGCCGGACGACGTGACCAAGGCGGAGAAGGAGCGCCGCGACCAGGTGCTGCTCGCGGACCAGGAGCGCCGCGGTCAGGCGCGTAACGACCGGCTCGTCGGGACGGTGCGCGAGGTGATGGTGGAGGGTCCGTCGAAGCGCAACAAGGCGCGGTGGTCCGGGCGTGACGGCGGAAACAGGATTGTGGTGTGGGATTGTAACGGAAGCGGAAAGGATTCCGCTTCTCCACTGTGTCCCGGGGGCTTGGTCCAAGTGAGGATTACCGAGGCGCATCCGCAAATCTTAATAGGAGAACTGATATGAAGATAGCAATTGTGGGCGCCGCGGGGCGCATGGGGAAGATGCTGTGTGCGCTCGCCGAGGGCACGGACCTCGAGGTCGTCTCGAAGGTGGACGTCGCCGAAGGCTACGACAAGGCCTGGGCGGACGACGTGGAGGGCGTCATTGACTTCTCCTATCATGTTGCGGTGCCGGCGTCGGTCGAGAAGGCCGCGGCAAAGGGGCTTGCGTACGTCATCGGGACAACGGGCCTCACGGCGGACGAGCAGAAGGTCGTCGACGCCGCGGCGAAGAAAATCCCGATCGTGCAGAGCGGCAACTATTCGCTGGGCGTCAATCTGCTCCTCGAGCTCGTGAAGAAGACGGCGCAGGTGCTCGGGCCCGAATACGACATCGAAGTCACGGAGATGCACCACAGGCACAAGAAGGACGCGCCGAGCGGCACGGCCTTGATGCTGGCGAAGTCCGCCGCGGCGGGTCGCGGCGTCAAGGACGAGTTCACCTATGGCAGGAGGGGCGACATCGGGGAGCGTCCGGTCGGAGAGATCGCAATCCATGCGCTTCGCGGCGGTTCGGTCGTTGGGGACCATACCGTCATGTTCGCGGGTGATGTCGAGCGCGTGGAGTTGACGCACAAGGCGCAGGGTCGCGAGGCATTCGCGGCGGGGGCGCTTAAGGCGCTCAAGTGGGCGAAGGGGCAGAGGCCTGGCGTTTACACCATGCGGGACGTTCTCGGCTTCGCCTAAATTTGGTATAATTAAAAGGTTTTCAAGTTCCAAGCTTCAGGAGGCAAGGATGAAGAAGGTTGTGATTACTGGTATCGGGATGCTGTGCGCAAACGGCAACGGCAAGGCGGCGGCGTGGGAGAGCATCAAGGCAGGGAAGCCCGGCATCGGGAAGATTACGCAGTTTGACGCTTCGCGCTGCACAAGTCAGGTTGCTGGCGAGGTCAAGGATTTTGAGGCGTATGCCATCGGCTCGGGGTTGCTGGACAAGAAGGCCGCGCGGCATATGGCGCGCTTTTCGCAGTTTGCCGTCACGGCGGCCGTGGAGGCGTGGCGGGATGCCGGGTTTACGGACGAGCAGAAGCCCGATATGGATCGGGTCGCGACGATTTTCGGCGTCGGCATCGGCGGCATCGAGGTGACGGGCGAAAACTACAAGACGCTTTTCGACAAGGGGCCGGACCGGCTTTCGCCGCTTGCCGTTCCCGAACTCATTCCGAACGAGGCGGCCGGGAACGTGTCCATCGCGCTGGGGGCGAAGGGGCCTGCGCAGGTCGTCGTCACGGCGTGTGCGAGTTCGACGGATGCGCTTGGCGTGGCGCTGGACATGATTCGCGCCGGGCGGGCGGACGTCGTGGTCGCCGGAGGAGCTGAGGCCTGCGTGACGGAATTCGTGGTCGGCGGCTTCATGAAGGAGAGAGCCCTTGCGACGAAGTTCAATGATACGCCCGAGAGGGCCTGCCGTCCGTTCAACGCCGATCGCGACGGCTTTGTCGTCGGCGAGGGTGCTGCGGTGCTGATTCTCGAATCCGAGGAGCATGCGACGGCACGCGGCGCGAAGGTCTACGCGGAGCTCGCGGGCTATGGTGCGACGTCAGACGCCTATCACATCACGGCGCCCGATCCGTCCGGCGTCGGCGCGGTGAAGGCGATCGAGATCGCACTGAAGGACGCCGGGGTGACGGACAAGTCGACGGTCGATTACATCAACGCGCACGGCACCTCGACTCAGCTCAACGATCAGATGGAGACGAAGGCGTTCAAGCAGGTGTTCGGCGAGGAGGGCGCGAAGAAGATCAACATCTCGTCCACCAAGTCGATGCACGGGCACGCGCTTGGCGCGGCGGGCGCAATCGAGGCCGCGATTACGGCGCTGGCGATCAAGGAGGGGTTCGTCCCGCCGACGATCAACTACGAGAATCCCGACCTCGAGGTCGACGCGACGAAGGGCGAGGTTCCGCTCGACCTCAACTACACGCCGAACGTCGGCGTGCAGCGCGAGATCCGCGTGGCGCTCTCGAGCTCGCTCGGTTTCGGTGGGCACAACGGAATATTGGTCTTGAAGAAAGCGATTAGCGGTTAGCTATTAGCGTTTAGTGAAATTGAAGGTGACAGCCACTAACAGCTAAAAGCATATGGAATTACCGAAGTTCAAGATGGAGTTCAATTTGAGCGGCGAGGCGTTGCTGCCTCATCGTCCGCCGTTCCTGTTTGTGGATCGTCTTGTGAGCGCCGACGAAACGGGGTCGCTTGGTGAGTATACGTTCACGTGGGAGAAAAACGACTTTTTCAGGGGGCACTTCGGTGACTTTCCGGTCGTCCCCGGCGTCATCCTTGTCGAGGCAATGGCGCAGGTCGCGGGGGCATCTGTTGTCGCGAGGAATGTCATCGGCGAGCAGATTGCCTTCGCCCTTGCATCGGTTGACGGCGCTCGGTTCCGGCAGCCGTTTCGCCCGGGCGACAGGCTCGTGACGGTTGTGAAGACCATCCGCGAGCGCGCGCCGCTCGGAGTTTACGCGGTGAAGGGCTATTTGAACGGTGAGCCGAATGAGAAGGGCGAGCCGGCGGCTGAGTGTACGGTCAAGTGCATGATGGGTGCCAAGCTGGTGGACAAGCAGAAGAAACTGTCATGATAAAGATTGTAAGGGCGGGGGATCGGCGCATCGGGGCGTTCAACGCGCGTCCGGCGTTTCCGGAGGAGGCCGAGAAGGCCGCGGCCGCGGTGCTGGCGGACATTCGGAGGGACGGTGACGCGGCGGTTCTCGGGGCTGTTGCGAAATTCGAGGGCTTCAAGGCGGCGCGGGCGTCGCAGCTGAAGGTCAATCTGTCGAAGGTATCGTCCGCGGGAATCGCTCCCGGGATCGTCCGGGCGGTCAGGGACGCGCATGCGCGCGTTCTTAGGTTCTCGAAGGCGTCGCTCCGCAAGGACTGGTCGATGAAGACTCCGCGCGGCGGGTCCGCGGGCGAGTTCTTCTCGCCGATGGACCGCGTTGGCGTCTACATTCCGGGCGGCACGGCGCCGCTCGCGTCGACGTCGGTGATGACGGTGACTCTGGCGAAGGCGGCGGGCGTAAAGGAGATTGTTGCCTGCACGCCGGCGGGGAAGGACGGGAAGGTCAACCCCGTCCTCCTCTATGCGCTGAAGCTCGCGGGGGCGACGGAGATCTACCGCGTCGGCGGCATCCAGGCGATCGGCATGATGGCGTTCGGGACGAAGACCTGCCGCAAGGTTCAGAAGATTGCGGGGCCGGGCAACGCCTTCGTGACCGCGGCGAAGCGCCAGGTCTACGGTTATGTCGCCATCGACCAGGTGGCGGGTCCGAGCGAAATCGCGGTGCTGACGGACGGATCGGTCGACGTCCGCTGGATTGCGGCGGATCTCCTCAGTCAGGCCGAGCACGGCAGCGGCTGGGAGAAGTCGCTTTGCGTCTGCACGTCGGCGAAGCTCGCGGAGAGGATCCGCGCCGAGGTCCTGCACCAGACGGAGACCTTGTCGCGCAAGGCGCTCGTCAACCGCGTCATCGACCGCGACGGAATTCTCATCGTTGTCGCGAAGAGTGTGAAGGACGGCCTCGAGGTCGTCAACCGCTTCGCGCCGGAGCACTTCGAGATCATGACGAAGGACGCGCTGAAGGTGATGAAGGGCGTGCGGTCCGCGGGCGCGGTCTTCGCGGGCGCGTGGACGCCCGAGTCGGCCGGCGACTTCGTGGCGGGTCCGAGTCACGTGCTGCCGACGGGCGGCGCCGCGAACATGTTCAACGGCCTCACGCCGGACGACTTCCGCCGCCGTCACAGCTTCGTCGCCTTCACGGAAGGGGATCTCCGCGAAACCCGGTCGACGATCGAGGCGTTCGCTGCGGTCGAGGGGCTCGATGGCCACGGTCGCGCGGCGACCATAAGGTTTAAGGTCTAAGTCTAAGATCTTACCGTCTTCCACGCGATGAACTTTGTGCAGAGACACGCTTATGGGTTTGGCTGTGGCTTTGCGGCATTGTTCTGGCCGTTTTTCACGAAGAGGCGGAGAATTTCGGTCGAGAACATCCTGCGCGCCGGGATTGCGGCTGACGAGAAGGGGGCGCGCCGAATCGCGAAGACGGCGTTTTGCCATTTCGCCGGTCACATGTGCGAAGCGCTGGCGGCGCCGGGCGTCATCACGAAGGAAAACTGGCGCGATCACCTTGATCTTGGCGTTGCGAATCCGCAGCTCGTGAAGACGCTGTTGGAGTCGCCGGAGACGCCAATCCTGCTCGTCTCGGGCCATCACGGCTGCTGGGAAGTCGCGACGAACATCCTGTCGCTGGTGCGTCCGATGATCGCCATTGCGCGCGTGATGGACTCGAAGATCCTCCAGAACTGGATGAAGAAGTACCATTTCCGCGGCCCTGTCACCGTAATTAGCAAAAACGCCGGAATCACGAAGGGGATTCTCGAGCAGTGGCGGCGCGAACGTGCGGCGATGACGATTCTGATGGATCAGTATGCGCACAAGGGGGCTTGCGTCAAGTTCTTCGGCCGTCCCGCGCCGACGGTGACGAGCGCGGCGCGCTTGGCGATCCGCACGGGGCTGCCGGTCGTAGTCGGCTCGTTCGTGCGCGTTGCGCCGTACCGCTATCGTCTCGTCGGCGACGAGCCGATTGTCTTTGCGTCCGACACGGACCGCAACTGGGCGGTACAGGTCCTGAACGACCGGCTCGAGAAGGCAATCAGGGAGTATCCCGAGCAGTACCTTTGGATGCACAGGAGGTGGCGCGATGACGAGCGCGATGCTGTCGTTCATCCTTGACATCATTTGCCTTGGACTGTCCATCGTCTTCTTCTGGTCGACGTTCGTCGTCCTCCTCGGCCTCATCAAGCCTGCGAAGCACCATCCGCATGCCGAGCGGAAGCTGAAGTTCGCCGTTCTCGTGTGCGCGCGCAACGAGGAGTCCGTCATCAAGCTGCCGGTTAAAAGCGTCCTCATGAGCAGATATCCGGCGGAGTGCCGCGACATCGTTGTGCTGGCGGACAACTGCACGGATGCGACCGTGACGCGGGCTCATGAGGCGGGGGCTCTCGTCTGGGAGAAGAAGACGCCGAGCGCCGGCAAGGGCGATGTCCTTGCGTGGGGCATCGAGCGCATCGTCGCCTCCGGAAAGTACGATGCAATTGCGGTTTTCGACGCGGACAACATCGCGTCCGACGGCTGGTTCGACGCGATGAACGACGCCTTGCAGGATGGCGAGACGGTCGTTACGGGCCGTCGGTGCTCCTCCAATGCGCAGGCGGGTCTGATCTCTGGCTGGTACACGGTCTACTGGGACATGATGAACGAGCTTTCGAACCGGGTGCGCACGAATCTCGGGCTTTCGGGAAAGCTTACGGGCACGGGGTTTGCGTTTCTCGTCTCCGCGCTCGGTCTGGAGGGCTGGAAGACGCATACGATGGTGGAGGACGTCGAGTTCACGGTGCTCACGAACCTTCGCGGCGGTCGCGTCGCCTACATTCCCGAGGCGGATTATGCGGACGAGCAGCCAGAGGCGGTCCAGTACATGTGGCGGCAGCTGCGGCGCTGGGCGACCGGAGGCTGGCAGGTCGCGCGATCGTACTTCTGGCCGTGGGCGACGGCGGTTGTCCACCGTCCCTCCATTCGGCTCTTCGACAGTTTCTTTGCGATCCTGACGGGCATGTCCGTCTCGTTCATCCTCCTCTTCAACATCGTCGCGTTTGTCGTCCGGATGTGCTACGGCCCGATCGACCCGCATGCGTTCAACATGTTCTTTGGCGTCATTGGCTTTGTCTTCGCGATGGGCTGGTTCACGGCAATTGCCTCGGTGGCGCTGTCGCCGGACAAGCGGATGCCGCGCGCGCGGGCGGTCCTCTCGTTCCCAATCTTCTCCCTGATCCAGTCCGCGGCGGTTCTTTATGCGCTTGTCCGGCCGACGAAGACCTGGAAGCCGATTCCGCATACGGGCGGCTGATTTTGATATAATATCTGGCAATTATGAACATGTTCAAGCTGTCTGATCCGTTCGGGTCGGCGCCGTCGAAAGCGCCGTTTTCGCAGTCGGTGTCGACGGGGGTCGTCTGGCACAATCTGCCGATCACCCGCAAGTACACCCTCGGGCAGCTTCTGGACCCGGAGGCCTGACCGCGCGATGAACGTCGTCTCTCTGGTTGGTCGCCCGAATACGGGCAAGAGCGCACTCTTTAACCGCATTGCGAAGAAGCGCGTGGCGATCGTTTTCGACCAGCCAGGCGTGACGCGCGACCGCGTGACGCGCGAGGTGGACGTCCTCGGCCGCAAGGTGATGCTCGTCGACACGGGCGGCATCGCGTTCGACCGGCGCGTCACCAAGGATCCGCTCGACGACGAGACGAAGAGCCAGGCCGCGCTCGCGGTCGAGGATTCGGCCGTCTGCGTCATTGTCGTCGACACGCGCGAGGGCGTCACGCCGCTCGACTCGGAAGTCATCAAGCGTGTGCGCGAGTCCGGAGTCCCCTGCGTCATTGCGGCGAACAAGTGCGACACGGCGGACGACGACTGGCGCGCGGCGGAATTCGAGCGTTTCGGGCTTCCCGTCTTCGCGACGAGCGCCGAGCACGGGCGCGGCGTCGAGGCGCTCCTCAAGGACGTCGTCGCGAGACTGCCGCCGGCCGTAGAGAGCGAGACGGCGAAGCGACCCCTCAGGGTTGCGATTGTCGGGCGTCCGAACGTCGGCAAGAGCTCGTATGTGAACCGGCTTCTCAATGCGCCGCGCGTCATTGTGAGCGAGATTGCGGGGACGACGCGAGATGCGGTCGAGGTGCCGTTCGCGATCGGGTCCGGTCCCGAGGCGCGGCACTACATGCTCGTCGACACGGCGGGCATGAAGCCGCACACGAAGATGTCGAAGACGAGTGTGGACAATTTCTCGCTGTTCCGCTCCGAGCAGGCGATTGCCGAGGCGGACGTTGTCCTCCTGCTGCTGGACGCGAAGATGGGCCCGACCCTGCAGGACAAGCGCATCGCGGGGAAGATCCTCGACGCCAAGAAGGCCTGCGTCATTCTCTGCCAGAAGTGGGACCTCGCGCAGGAGGACGGCATCACCGAGACGAAGGCGCTGCCGGCCTTGCGGGCGATGATGCCGTTCCTTAACTTCGCGCCGGTTGTCTTCTGCTCGAACAAGTCGGGGTACAACGTCCGCAAGACCGTCGAGGCGATCGACCGTGCGGCGGCGAGTGCGTCCGAGAAGCTGCCGACCGGCATGCTGAACCGCGTCCTCGTGACGGCCACGAAGAAGACGCTTGCGCCGATGGTGAAGGGCAGGCGGCTCAAGGTCTACTACGGGCTGCAGGTCTCGACGAATCCGCAGACAATCCGCCTTTTCGTGAACGATCCGAAGCTCGTGACCCCGGCCTATCTCGCCTTTCTCGAAAAGAACATCCGCGCCCGCTTTGGCCTGGAGGGCGCACCGCTCAGGGTTTTCCTCAAGGCGCGGACTCGGAGTTGAGTTGCGAGACGAGTCCCGTTTTGATATCATACCGAGATAGGAAATGACAAGTAACGACGAGTATGTCCTTCAGCTTCTGACCGAGCGCGGGTATCTGACCGCGGAGCAGGTTCAGACCGCCGCGTCTTCGATGAAGGCGGAGAACGAGACGACGCTCGACGTCCTGGTGGCGGGCGGCGCACTGGACGAGGACACGGTTCTTGGCACGATTGCCGACCAGTTCGGCCTCAAGTACTGCCATCTCGATGCCTCTGCCATCAACGAGGAGGCGGCGAAGGCGATTTCGGCTGATATCGCCAAGAAGTACGGCGTCGTCCCGGTCGTGGCGGACGAGAGCTCCGTTACGGTGGCGCTCATCGATCCGATGGGCTATGACGCGGTTGACTCGCTCCGCTATGTCCTTTCCGGGAAAGACGTCCAGACGGTCCTGTCGCCTCTCGCCGAGGTGAAGGCCGCGATGGCGAAGCTCTATCCGTCCGAGGAGGAGTCCACCGTCTCGACGCGCGACGAGGAGGGTCTGGGCGACGCCGCCGCCGTGGGCGACGACGGCGCGGTCATCAAGCTCGCCAACATGATCATCACCACGGCGATCAAGATGAAGGCGTCCGACATCCACATCGAGCCGATGGAGAAGGAGTTTCGCGTCCGCTACCGCATCGACGGCGCGCTCCGCAAGATGGACTCGCCGCCGAAGCGTCTGCAGGGCGCGATTCTCTCGCGCTTCAAGATCATGTCGAAGATGAAGATCTCCGAGAAGCGCATTCCGCAGGACGGCCGCATCCAGATTACGGTCGGCGGGCGCGATCTCGACCTGCGCGTCTCGTCGGTGCCGACGAATCACGGCGAGTCGATCGTCATGCGAATCCTTGACAAGTCGAACCTTTCGCTCGGCCTGCCGCAGCTTGGCTTTCTCTCCGACGACCAGACGACGTTCGAAAAGCTCATCAAGCTCCCCGACGGCGTGGTGCTCGTGACGGGGCCGACCGGTTCGGGCAAGACGACGACGCTCTATGCCTGTCTTGGTCAGATTAACACGCCCGACAAGAAGCTCATCACGGTCGAGGATCCGGTCGAATACCAGATGAGCGGCATCAACCAGGTGCAGGTCAACAAGGACGTCGGCCTCGACTTCTCGGCGGCGCTCCGCTCGATCCTGCGCCAGGCCCCGAACATTGTGATGATCGGCGAGATCCGCGACGCGGAGACGGCCGACATCGCGATGGAGGCGGCCCTCACGGGCCACCTCGTCTTCTCGACGCTGCACACGAACGATGCGCCGTCCGCCGTCACGCGACTCCTCGACATCGGCGTCAAACCATTCCTCGTGGCCTCCGCGCTCCGCGCGGCGATGGCCCAGCGTCTCGTGCGCGCCATCTGCGAGACGTGCAAGACGAGCTACACGCCGACCGAGCGCGAGATCAGGATGCTGACGGGCCTTGCGAGCGGGACGAACGCGACCGTGCCCGACACGATGTACCACGGCGCGGGCTGCGACCGGTGCGGCAAGACCGGCTACAAGGGCCGGAAGGGCATCTTCGAGATCTTCAAGGTCGACGATACGATCCAGCGGCTCATCTTCGACCACGCGCCGGCGACCTTGCTCCGGCAGCGTGCCCGCGAGATGGGCATGCGGACGCTGCGCGAAGACGGCATGCTGAAGGTGGCGAGCGGGATGACGTCCCTCGCCGAGGTCCTGAGAGTCACCATGGGAGACGCGAACTGATGCAATTCCACAAAGACGAGCTGTTGCAGGCGATCATCGACGAAGGGGGCAGCGACCTCCACATCCGCGCGCGCATGCCGCCGCTGTTGCGCGTGCACGGCGAGCTTCTGCCGCTTGCGGAGGAGCCGATGAACGACGACGAGAGCCAGGCGCTCGTCACCGAGTTCGTGAACGGCATCGCCGAGAACGATCCCAAGCGCAAGCCCGACATCGAGAAGCTCATGAAGGAGCTCGAGACGAACGGTGGCGCGGACTTTGCGCTCGCGCACCCGGACGGCACGCGCTTCCGTGTGTCCGTCTTCAAGGAGAGGAAGCGCTACGGCGCCGTCCTCCGCCAGATTCCCTCGGGGCTCCTGACGCTCGAGCAGATCGGTCTGCCGAACACGGTCCGCGAGCTTCTCTTCAAGCCGCGCGGGCTGATCCTCGTCACGGGCCCGACGGGGTCCGGTAAGTCGACGACGCTCGCCTCGATGATCGACGTCATCAACCAGGAGCGCAGCGTCCACATCATCACGATTGAGGACCCGATCGAATTCTACCACGAGTCGAAGAAGTCCATCGTCACACAGCGCGAGGTCGGTGACGACGTCCCGAGCTTCGCCGAGGCGATCCGCCGCGCGCTCCGCCAGGACCCGGACGTGATTCTCGTCGGCGAAATGCGCGACCTCGAGACGATCGCGGCGGCCATTACCGCGGCCGAAACGGGACACCTCGTTTTCGGCACCCTGCACACGACCGGCTCCGCGGAGACGATCGACCGTATCGTCGACGCGTTCCCGATGAACCAGCAGGCGCAGATCCGCACGCAGCTCGCGGCGGGCCTGCAGGCCGTCATCTCGCAGATTCTCCTGCCGAAGCTCGACGCGAACGGCGAGGTGCACGGGCGTGTCGCGGCGTTCGAGATCATGACGCGCACGGACGCGATCTGCTCGCGCATCCGCGACAACAAGACGAACATGATCAAGTCCGACCTGCAGACCGGTGCGAAGTACGGCATGTTCACGCTCGATACGTCGCTCTCCAACCTCTACAAGCAGGGGCTCATTTCCTACGAGGAGCTCATCACGAAGTCGCAGGATCCTGAATCCGTCGTCCAGAAGCTGAAGGAAGAGGGGTACGGCAGTTAAGCTGTTAGCTGTTCGCGATTCGCGTTTAGTCGTGGTTGCCATGGATCAAATACTTCAAATCCTGATACAGAACGGATACGTTGACGAGGCCGGCGCGAAGGACATCGCCGAGCTCGCCAAGACCGAGAACAAGTCCGTCCGCCGGCAGATCATTGACTCCGGCGTCCTCGATGAGGATTCGCTCCTTGCGGCGATGGCCGCCTATCAGGACGCGGAGGCGATCGATCTCGGCGCGATGACGATCGAGTCCGAGGTCACCGAGGCGATTCCCGCCTCGACGGCCCGCATGTACAACGTCTTTCCCGTGGCGGCGGACGACTCGTCCGTGACGCTTGCGACGTTCGACCTCGTCGATCCGCGCATCTCGGACGAGATGCTGTTCACGCTCTCGAAGGAGGTGCGGTTTGTCTTCGCCCGCGAGAAGGACGTGATGGACCGCATCGCCCAGTACTACGGCGACTCGAACGAGTCCGTCGCGGACATGATCAAGTCCCTCGGCGAGGGGATGTCCGACGACGAGACGCTGGCGGTCGGCGCGAACGCGAACGACATCGCCAACATGGAGAGCGCGGCGAACTCGTCTGCCGTCGTCAAGTTTGTGAACCTCGTCCTCTACCAGGGCGTCGTCGACCACGCGGCTGACATTCACGTTGAGCCGTTCGAGCATGACTTCAAGATCCGCTACCGCGTCGACGGCGCGCTCTACGAGATGAAGGCGCCGGATGTGAAGATGGCGCCCGCGATCATCTCGCGCATCAAGATCCTCTCAAACCTCAACATCGCCGAGCGCCGCGTGCCGCAGGACGGCCGCATCGCGCTCACCGTGGCGGGGCGTCCGGTCGACCTTCGCGTCAGCTGTCTGCCGACGGCGCACGGCGAGTCGGTCGTCATGCGAATCCTCGACCAGACGACGACGTCGCTCGATCTCGAGAACGTGGGGCTTCCGGAGGATGTCTATGAGCAGATCACGATGGACATCGAGAAGCCGAACGGCATCTTCATCGTGACGGGGCCGACCGGCTCCGGCAAGACAACGACGCTCTACTCGGTTCTCCGCCGCATCAACCAGATCGACACGAAGCTCCTGACCGCCGAGGAGCCGGTCGAGTACAACGTGGACGGCATCGTCCAGGTGCCGATCGACGCACACGCGGGCAATACCTTCGCGAAGGTGCTGCGCGCGTTCCTGCGTCAGGACCCCGACGTCATGATGATCGGCGAGATCCGCGACCTCGAGACGGCCGAGATCGCTGTCCAGGCGGCCCTGACGGGTCACTTCGTCTTCTCGACCCTGCACACGAACGACGCCGCCGGCGCGGTGATGCGTCTCGTGGACATGAACGTCGCGCCCTATCTGCTCGCCTCGACGCTCGAGGGTGTGCTCGGGCAGCGACTCGTCCGCACCTGCTGCAAGGAATGCAAGCAGGCGTACGAGCCGGACGACGAGACCCTGGAGCGCATCGAGATGACGCGCGACCAGATCGGCGGGCGTCCGTTCTACTTTGGCAAGGGCTGCAAGACCTGCAATGGGACGGGCTATAAGGGCCGCAAGGGCGTCTTTGAGTACCTTCGCATGTCGTCGCCCCTCCGGGAGCTCGTCAACAACCGTGCGCCGACGCTCATCATCCGCGAAAAGGCCCGCGAGCTCGGCATGCGCACGATGCGCGAGGACGGAATCCGCTCGATTCTTGACGGCTATACGACCGTTGACGAGGTCTTGCGCTACACGTAAGACGTGAAGCTGTCGACAAAGATCTGCCTCATTGTGCTGGCGGCGTATGCCGCCGCGGCGGCGTTTGGCGAGGTGCAGTACCGCATCGCGAAGTTCCAGGACGTCACGCCGACGTACAATGTCGTCGATGCGACGAATCGCTACGAGCCGCCGTCCGCGGCGCACTGGTGCGGGACGGACAACCTCGGGCGGGACGTGGCGCTCCGGCTTGTGCAGGGAACGCGCATCGCGTTTCACGTCGGCATCGTCACCTCGCTCATCGCGATTCCGCTCGGGGTGTTTCTCGGACTTTTGGGTGGCTATTTCGGCGGCAAGGTCGACTCGCTCGTTGTCTGGCTCTGCGCGACCGTCGCGTCGATGCCGGGGCTTCTCTTCGTGCTGGCGATTTCGCTTGTCGTCGGGCAGGGGCTTCTTGGTATCTATCTCGGCATCGGGCTTACGACCTGGGTCGGGACATGCCGCACGATCCGCGCAGAGGTGATGAAACACAGGGATCGCGCCTATGTGCAGGCGGCGCGGATGCTCGGGTACTCGCATCTTCGAATCATGTTCCGGCACATTCTGCCGAATGTGGCGCACATCATCCTCATCCAGTTCTCGATTCGATTTCCGTCCGCCGTTTCGACGGAGGTGTTCATCTCGTTTCTCGGCATTGGCGTGCAGGGCGAGCCGAGCTGGGGTGTGATGATCAACAACGCGCGGCTTCGGCTCTGGCAGGGCGTCTGGTGGGAGATGACGTTCACGACCGCGGCGATTTTCCTTCTTGTGCTGGTCTTCAACCATCTGGCGGACGTCTTGCGCGACCGCCTCGATCCCGCGCTCCGCAGCGAGCGCTGAAACTGGAGCCGAGGGTCGGATTCGAACCGACGCGTCCTTGCGGATCCTGATTACAAATCAGGCGCAGTCAACCACTGTGCCACCCCGGCGGCAAAACGGGCGTAGTATACCATATTCTGCGGCTTTTTTGGTATAATACCAAAACTATTTTTGAAAGGTAGATTAGGATATGTTCAAGCCGGTGTCGAATAAGGTCGCGTTTCCGCAGATGGAGGAGGAGATCCTTAAGGTCTGGGAGAAGAACTCGACTTTCGAGAAATCCCTGAAGCGCAACGAGGGGAAGGAGCGCTACAAGTTCTACGACGGGCCTCCGTTCGCGACGGGACTTCCGCACTACGGCCATCTTCTCGCCGGCACGATCAAGGACATTGTGCCGCGTTACCAGACGATGCGCGGCAAGTACGTGGAGCGCCGCTTCGGCTGGGACACGCACGGGCTGCCGATCGAGGCGCTCGCGCAGGACGCGCTCGGCGTCGCCGGAGCTCCCGAAATCAAGGCGCTCGGCATCAACAAGTTCAACGAACAGTGCCGCTCGATGGTGCTCAAGTACGTCTCGGAGTGGAAGAAGACCGTCACGCGCATGGGCCGCTGGGTCGACTTCGATCACGACTACAAGACCATGAACCCCGAGTTCATGGAGACGATCTGGTGGGTCTTCAAGCAGCTCTGGAACCAGAAGCGCGTCTACAAGTCGCACCGCATCATGCCGTACAGCTGGAAGCTCTCGACGCCGCTTTCCAACTTTGAGGCGGGGAGCAACTACAAGGACGTGCAGGATCCGACGGTCACCGTTCGGGTCAAGGTTGTTGCTGCTCCGGCCAATTCGCCTCTTGCCACTCTTGTCGCTCGTGACTCTCATGACGATGAAGGGCAAGAGGGACGGGAGGGGTGTGAGAGACCTGAGACAGGGAAGCCGATTGTTTACCTGCTGATCTGGACGACGACGCCGTGGACGCTGCCGGAGAACCTCATGATCTGCGCGGGCGCGTCGATTGACTATGTCGCCGTGAGGGACGTGACGGACGAGGCGCGGCCGATCTACGTGATGGCGAAGGCGCGGCTGCCGCACATCTTCAAGAAGGAAGATCAGTACGAGCTCGTCGCGGAATTCAAGGGTACGGAGCTGAAGGGCACGGAGTACGAGCCAATCTTCCCGTATTTCGCGGACAAGAAGGCCGAGGGCGCGTTCCGCGTCCTCAACGACGACTACGTGACGACGGATGACGGCGTCGGCCTCGTCCACATCGCCCCGGCGTACGGCGAGGACGACTTCCGCGTCTGCAAGGAGGCGGGCATGAACGCGATTGTCGATCCACTCGATGCCGCCTGCGCGTTCACGGACCAGGTGCCGGAGTATAAGGGCCGCTTCTGCAAGGACTGCGACAAGGACATCATCAAGCGCCTCAAGGCGGAGGGCAAGCTCGTCCACCAGGCGACGATCACCCACAGCTATCCGTTCTGCGACCGCACCGACACGCCGCTCATCTATCGCGCGATCGACGCGTGGTACGTGAAGGTCGAGGACCTGCACGAGCGCCTCGCGAAGAACAACGCGAAGGTGCACTGGACGCCCGCGTACGTCGGCGAGAAGCGCTTCGGCAACTGGCTGGAGGAGGCGCGCGACTGGAATATCTCGCGCAACCGCTTCTGGGGCAGCTGCATTCCGGTGTGGATCAACGACGCCGATCCGGACGACATGATCTGCGTCGGGTCCATCAAGGAGCTCGAGGAGCTCTCCGGCGAGACCGTGACGGACCTCCACAAGCACTTCGTGGACAAGATCGTCATCAGGAAGGACGGCAAGACCTACCACCGCACGCCCGAGGTGCTCGACTGCTGGTTCGAGTCGGGCTCGATGCCCTACGCACAGCAGCATTACATGGGCGAGGGCGACTTCAAGGACTATTTCCCGGCGGACTTCATCGCCGAAGGCCTGGACCAGACGCGCGGGTGGTTCTACACGCTGATGGTCTTGGGGACATGCCTCTTCGACCAGAGCCCGTACAAGAACGTGATCGTGAACGGGCTGGTGCTCGCCGAGGACGGCAAGAAGATGTCCAAGCGGCTCAAGAACTATCCCGATCCGACGAAGATGCTCGACACGTACGGCGCGGACGCGATCCGCCTGTACATGATCTACTCGCCGGTCGTGAAGGCCGAGTCGCTCAAGTTCAGCGAGAAGGGCGTCCAGCAGCTGATGCGCGACCTGCTCATCCCGTGGTGGAACGCCTATTCGTTCTTCGTCACCTACGCGAATGTGGACGGGTTTGCGGACAAGGAGGTCGTCTACCCGAAGTCGGACAACGTGCTCGACAAGTGGATTGTGAGCTCGATGGAGACGCTGATCAACGACGTCACCGCGGCGATGGACGACTACGACCTGCAGAAGTCGGTCCGTCCGTTCGTGAAGTTCGTCGAGGACCTCACCAACTGGTACATCCGTCGCAGCCGCCGGCGTTTCTGGAAGTCGACGAATGACGGTGACAAGCTGAATGCCTACCGGACGCTCCGCTACGTGCTCGTCCAGCTTGCGAAGGTCGCAGCTCCCTTCACGCCGTTCATCGCGGAGGAGATCTACACGAACCTGAAGGGGGCAAGCGATCCCGAGTCGGTGCACCTCTGCGACTTCCCGACGGCGAATGCCGCGGCGCGCGATCTTGCGCTCGAGAAGGCGATGGGCGAGATCCAGACGGCCGTCGAGCTGGGGCGCCGCCTGAGGGCGGACAATGACCTGAAGGTCAGGCAACCCCTCGCGGCGCTGAAGGTCGCCGGGATGGGGGGACAACAAGCGTACGACAGCAAGAAGGCGGACCTTGTCGCGCTGATCACCGACGAGCTGAACGTCAAGACCGTCGAGTTCATCGCGGACGAGACGGAGCTTTGTGAGATCAGCTTCAAGGCGAACTTCAAGACGCTCGGAAAGAAGTGCGGACCGAAGATGAAGGCGGTCGCGGCGGCCATTGCCGCGGCGAAGACGCAGCCGACGGAGGCCGAGGGCGTTGCGCTCGATCCGGAGGACGTGATTGTCACGCGCTCGTCGAAGCCGGGGCTCGTCGTGGCGTCCCAGGGTGCGATCGTGGTCGGACTCGAGACGGCGCTCACGCCCGAGCTGATCGCTGAGGGCAATGCGCGCGAATTTGTCAGCCACGTCCAGTCGATGCGCAAGGAGGCGGACTTCGAGGTCACGCAGCGCATCGCGCTGGCGGTTGCCTGCGACGCCGAGATGAAGGCGGCCCTAGAGGCGCATCTCGACTACGTGAAGAACGAGGTCCTGGCGACGTCGCTGGAGATCACCGAAGGCGCGGGCGACATGGATCTCAACGGGCATAAGACCGGCATCAAGGTGGCGAAGGCATGATTGACGTCAGTTTTGCGCGCGGCAGGTGGAATCCGTCCGAGTGGCTGAAGTTCAAGTCGCTTCGGTTTGACTATGCGCACGAATTCGTCCAGCTGGACGACTGCATCGTCAATCCGAGCGACTCCGCGTGGAGTGACGAGGAGCTTTATGCGAAGCACGTGACCGAGGTCTATGCGAGCATTGTGCATCCGCAGAAGCTCTCCGGCAGCACGATCGACGTCTCCGCGACGATGAGCTTCGACCATCTGATGGCGCCACTCATCGTGCTGACGCCGGAGCTGGACGTCGACGACAAGGGGCGTCATGCGTTCAAGAAACACTACGAGGTGGTGCTCTACAACGAGGGACTCAACGTCTGGCACTACACGTACGAGGGCGGCAAGCTCAGCTGGCATCTCGCGGCATTCGCCCGCGCGCCGTTCGCGCCGAGGCGCAAGTACGAGCTCAAGGTCAACATGGCGAAGGTCGCGGGACGGGACGAGATGCGCATGACCGTCGAGTGCGGCGGCGTGAAGTTCGGCTTCGAGGATCCCGACCTGCCCGAGGGCTTCTATGCGGGCGTCACGGGCTGCGAGGGGCGCAACCGCTTTTACGATTTCAAGGCGCGGACGGGCGACAGGGCCCTTGATCCCGCAGCAGATGGAGAACACTAAGATGAGAAAGATTCCGTTCGATAAGGCGAAGCTGGAGAAGATTGCAGCGCAGTGGCCGACACCGTTCCACATCTATGACGCGAAGGCGATCCGCGAGAACGCGAAGCGTCTGAAGAAGGCGTTTTCGTGGAACAAGGGCTTCCGCGAGTACTTCGCCGTGAAGGCGACGCCGAATCCGCACCTGATGAAGCTTCTGAAGGAGTTCGACTTCGGCAGTGACTGCTCGTCGATGGCGGAGCTCGTCCTCGCCGAGAAGGTCGGCAATGTCGGCGATAAGATCATGTTCACGTCGAACGACACACCGGCGGAGGAGTTCCGCAAGGCGTGGGAGCTCGGCGCGATCATCAACTTGGATGACATCACGCACTGGCCGTTCATGCTTGAGTCGGTGGGGTGCCCGCAGGCCGCGGAGCTCGGCGAGCACATCTTCTGCTGTCGGTACAATCCCGGTCCGCTGAAGGGCGGCAACGCCATCATCGGCAAGCCCGAGGAGGCGAAGTACGGCTTTACGCGCGAGCAGCTCTTCGAGTGCTACAGGCAGATGAAGGACGCGGGTGTGAAGCGGTTCGGGCTCCATACGATGGTTGCGTCGAACGAGCTTGATCCGGACTACATTATCGACACGGCAAAGATGCTGCTCGATCTCGTGGCGGACCTTTCGCAGCAGCTTGGCATCGAATTCGAGTTCATCAACATCGGCGGCGGCATCGGCATTCCCTACAAGCCGGACCAGAAGCAGATGGACCTCGAGTACGTCGGAAAGGGCATCGAGGCGGCGTTCAAGGCCTGCATCGCCGAGCGTGGCATCAAGCCGCTGAAGCTCTTCATGGAGTGCGGACGCTGCATTACGGGTCCGTACGGGTATCTCGTCGCTCGCGTTCGCCACATCAAGAACACGTATCGTCTGTACGCGGGGCTTGACGCCTGTATGTCGAACTTGATGCGTCCCGCGCTCTACGGCGCGTACCACGAGATCGTGGTGCCCGGCAAGGAGACCTGTGGCGACACGACGACGTATGACGTGACGGGATCCCTCTGCGAGAACAACGACAAGTTCGCGATCGGGCGCGTGCTGCCGCTCTTGGAGCGCGGCGATCTCGTCGTCATCTGCGACGCGGGTGCGCACGGACACGCGATGGGCTTCCAGTACAACGGCAAGCTCCGCAGCGCCGAGCTTCTCCTCGAGGAGGACGGTTCGGTGCGCGAAATCCGCCGCGCGGAGACGCTTGACGACTACTTCGCGACGCTGGATTTCAATGGACTGTGAGCTCTTAGCTCCGGCCGGGAACTTTGAGACGGCGCTGGCCGCGTTTGAGGCGGGGGCGGATGCCGTCTACTGCGGGCTCACGGAGTTCTCGGCGCGGGCGTTTGCGGACAACTTCGGGATCGAGGACCTCAAGAATCTGCTCAGGTATTGTAGGTGCGATAGGGACGGTCAGTGCGAGAGGCGTCGGAAGGTCTACGTCACCTTTAATACGGTCATCGACGAGGATAACATCGAGGCGGCGATTGAGCAGCTGGCGAGATTGGACGAGGTGCGGCCGGATGCGCTGATCGTGCAGGACATTGGCGTTGCGCGGATCTGCCGGAGGCATTTTCCCGGGCTGGAGCTGCATGCGTCGACGCAGCTTGTCGCGCACAACCTCGAGGGCGTCCTCGCGATGAAGGACCTCGGGTTCAAGCGCGTCGTGCTCGCACGGGAGCTGTCGCTCGAGGAGATTGCGTCGATTGCGAAGCGCTGCGGCGACATGGAGCTCGAGGTCTTCATCCACGGCGCGCTCTGCTATTCGATTTCGGGGCTGTGCTTGTTTGGCGCAATGGAGAAGGGCCGGAGCGGGAACCGCGGCAAATGTCCGTACTGTTGTCGGCAGGCGTCGGCCTTCACCTCTCTTTATCCGTTTTCGATGAAGGATTTGCGTCTTGGGGAGGACGTGCGGAAACTGGCGGACGCGGGCGTCGCCAGTTTGAAGATCGAAGGTCGGATGAAGAGCGCCCTGTATGTCGCGAGCGTGACGCGGTATTATCGGGAGATTTTAAACCCAGAGACACAGAGACACAGAGGCGGGGTGACGATCGGTGATCTGGAGACGGTTTTCTCGCGGCGGACGACGAAGCTGTATTTCGAGGGGCGGGGGAAGACGGTAAGCGTACGACAGCAAGACGGGGTGATCGATTCGGAGAGTTTGGGGCATTTGGGTGCCGAAATCGGGGTCGTGAAGCGGGTGACGAAGGACCGCGAGGGCCAGCGCTGGCTCCGGTTCCACACGGCGCGCGGGCTGGAGAAGCATGATGGACTGCAGTTCGAGGCGATGACGGACGAGGGGCGCCATCTCGGCATGGGCATCGTCGAGATGCGCCAGGCGATCTCAAGGAGGCCGGTGTTCGAGGTGAACGCGGGCGTGGACGTCGAGGTGCTGGTGAGCGAGGACGTCGAGCGGGCGCTCAAGCCGGGGATGAAGATCTACTGCTCGATGTCGAACGCCGTCAAGCGCCTGTTCCCGACGCCCAGCTTCAGGCCGAGCGACTACGAGGGCGGGATTGGTTTGGATATTGAGGTGTCGCTTTCCGGTTCGCGTCTTTCGGCTAAGGTCTTGAGTCCCTTTGCTGTCGAAGCATGCGTCGATTGCGAGTTGCAGCCTGCGAAGAATCCGGAGAAGACGGCAGAGGGCGTGAAGAAGGCGTTCTCGAAACTGGGTGGGAGCGATTACCGGCTCAGGAAGGTGAGTGTTGTCGATCCGGAGAAACTGTTCGCACCGATGAGCGTGCTGAACGACTTGAGAAGAGACTTGGTTGAAAAGCTCGACGAGGCGCGGGAGAAGGAGAGACACGAGAAAATCGGCTCCGCAATCGCGGATGACTTCGTTGGCGGTGATTTATCATCGGAGCATCGGTGCATCCGACCATCCGACCATCTGCGGAGGGTTAAGATTCGGTCTGGGCAGAAGGTTCCGGCAGGCGAGTGGGATGAGATTATCGTGTTGATAGGGTCGGATAGGGACGGGCTGGAGTCGAGCGGGTCGGATAAGTTCAGATTGGCTTTGCCTGTGTATACCGCCGAACCGGAATTCAATCGCTTGCGGGTCACGGTGAAGGGCTTGCTGCGCAAGGGGTTTTCGAAGTGGGAGGCGAGCGATCTCGCGACCTTGAGGATGCTGAAGGAGCTGGGTGTCACGGATATCACGGCCGACTGGACGCTCTATGCGTTTAATTCGCGGGCCCTGGCGGAGCTCTCGGAGATGGGTGTGAAGAGGTTTGTGGCGAGTCCGGAGAACACCCGCGAGAACCTGCAGTATCTGGCCGAAAGCGGATATGATGTCGAGTTCCTGACGCAGCAGTCGACGCCGCTTTTCGTTTCGCTCACCGAGCCGGCGGGACGGCCGGAGGACCTGGCGGTCTTTCCGCGGGATGGACTTTGGGTCACGACGAAGAAAACGCCGCGGACGTTTGAAACGCCGGAAGGGGTGTCGACGCGCGTGGACTTGAGCTGGGATCCGGCGTAAGACTTTAGCGGAGACGAAAGACATTCAGACCTCAGACGGGCATGTTCACGGAACTTTATAAGAAGCTCAAGCCGTTTCTCTGGTATTTGCCGGGGTTCCTCTTGTGGGCGGCGTATCCGCCGATGGGGGAGCGGATGGACTGCCTTTTCGCGCTGGCGCCGCTGATGTGGCTCTCACGGCGCGAGGTGAGCGCGGGAATCGTCGCGAAGCGCTGGTTCCAGAGCGGCGTCTTCTACTGGATTGCGACCTTGTCGTGGATGCCGGCAATTGTCAAGAACGGCGGGCCCTGGCCGCTCGTGGTCTTGGGGTGGTTTGCGCTCGCGGCGTATTGCGCGGCGTACTTTGCCGCGTACGGATGGCTGAGCGCGAAGTATTGGCGCTGGGCGAAGGGGATCGATTTAAACACAGAGACACGGAGACGCAGAGGCCGGTATGGATGGAGATTGTTGGGAATCTTGATTGTCGAGCCGGTGTTGTGGTGCGGGCTGGAGCTGGTGCGGAGCCGGTTCCTGGGCGGGTTCGCGTGGAACCAGCTGGGGGTGGTGCCAGTCAACAGCGGGTTCGGCGCGCCGGCGGCACTTGGCGGCGTGTACCTTTGTTCGGCGGTCGTTGTTCTCATCAACGGGACGATTGCGGGGATCGCCGAAAGGGTTTGGAAGCCGGAGCGGAGCGGATTTGCCAATCTGAAGCGTCTTGGGCCACTTGAGACATTGCTGGCGTTCGGGGTGGTGTGGGGGATTTATGCTTTGGCGCGGCTGGAGCCGGCGCCTTGTCAGGACGGTGCGAGCTTGAAGGTGGCGATGGTGCAGCGGAACTTTCCGTGCGTGTTCAAAGCGCAGGAGGAGCGGCCGATTGAGATTTACGAGAGGTTGTTGGACAATGTGGCGATGCTGAGGCCCGATCTTGTCGTCTTGCCAGAGAGCGCGATGTGCGAGTTCGGGCCGGTGGACCAGCAGGGCGCGGTGAGGTTTGCCGAGTGGGTTGCGAAGAAGACGGGCGGCGCGGCGCTCTTGGCGGGCGGAACGCGGTATGAAGACGGGAAAACCTTCAACTCAGCTGCGTTGTATTCAGGGGAAGAGAATGACACGCGTACGACAACAAGGGTAGACGTTTACGACAAGGTGCATCTTGTGCCGTTCGGCGAATTCATTCCGGGCGACAAGTGGATTACGGCGCTGCAGAAGCTTGCGCCGGTCGGGAGCTGTACGGCGGGCGAGCTGAAGACGCTGAGGATCGGGGGAGAGACAGCAAGCGTACGACAGCACGTTGAGGCGGGAGTGGCGATCTGTTTTGAGGACACCGATTCGGCGCAAATGAGGGAGCTGGCGAAGAAGGGTGCAAAGGTTCTGTTCTTCATCACGAATGACAGCTGGTTTTCGCACTCGGTCGAGGCCGAGCAGCATGCGTGGCAGGCGGTCGCGCGGGCAATCGAGACAGGGCTTCCGGTGGTGCGTGTCGGCAATAGTGGCGTCACGGGGACGATTGCGCCGGGCGGCAAGACGAGCTGGCTGGTCGGGCCGAACGGGAGGCCGCTGGTGGACAAAGAGGGGACGATGTTTGACAAGGTGAAGGTGAAAGGTGAAGGTGAACAGTGGACGGTTTATGTTTGGTTGGGAGATATTCCGCTCGGGATTGCCTTTGCTCTTCTCATACTGTCGATGATTTTGGTAAAATACAAGGCACATTATGAACAACGAAGAACTTTGTCCCTGTAAGTCGGGTAAGACTTTTGGAGAATGCTGCGGTCCGATCATCGCTGGGACGGCGAAGGCGGAGACCGCCGAGACGCTGATGCGCGCGCGGTACAGCTCGTACGTGACCGGCAACATCGCGTTCCTGAAGACGAGCGCCACACGGGCGGTGCAGGAGGAATTCGACGAGGAGGCCTCAAGGGCGTGGAGCGAGTCTGCCGAGTGGCACGGGCTTGAGATCGTCAAGACCGAGGGCGGCACGAAGCGTCACAAGAAGGGCATGGTGGAGTTTCGTGCGCTCTATACGGCCAATGGCGAGTTCTGCAACCATCACGAGGTCTCGAACTTCGTGAAGGAGGACGACGGCTGGAAGTTTGCGGACGGCGAGCTTGTCGGCGAGAAGCCGATTGTGCGCGAGGAGCCGAAGGTCGGACGGAACGATCCGTGTCCGTGCGGCAGCGGTAAGAAGTACAAGAAGTGCTGCGGGAAGGGAAGCTGTTAGCTATTGGCGATTAGCGGTGAGCTTGCTGGACGGGATGGACGAGCGCGCCCCCAAAAGCTAAACGCTAAACGCTAAAAGCTAAAAGCTATAGACATGAGTTCGAATCCGGATTTTGATCGGTGGTATGCCGCGAAGAGCGCGAGGTTCCTCGTGGAACCCAGCCATCGCCTCGAGACGTTCGGAAGCACGCTCGTCAACTATCACCTCATCTCCGAGCTAGACGACCATCCGGGCAAGGTGCGCGTCCGCGAGGGTCGCCTTGAGGCACATCAGCCGCTTGTCATCACGCCTCACGTGTCGGACATCGAGACGGAGGGCTTCGGGGACGAGGCTCGGGCCTATCTCGAGTTCCTGAAGGAGAACGAAGAGAACCTTCGAATTCTCCAATATGGCTATAGTCTCAAAAGCGACAACTTCTCCGAGCAGATTGTGACAGACCGTCTCTCGGTTGTCGCCGAGCGCGTGAAGGACGAGGTGATCGCCTCGAACGACAAGTTTGCCGCGGTTGTGCAGTGCGTGGACGATCCGTGGGATGTCGCGCTGGTGGAGCTGTGGTTGAGAGAGGTGAACCGCAGCGCGGGCGGGAACATCAAGGAGCTGCAGCAGAGAGGGAAGCTCTTTTAGCGGTTAAGAGGTTAAGCGGTAAAGAGATTAAGAGGTGTGACGGCATGAATAGGATGACCAGGGTCATTGCGATTGCGAATCAGAAGGGCGGCGTGGGAAAGACCACCACCGTCGTGAACCTTGCCGCGGCACTTTCGGCGCGCAAGCGGGCCGTGCTTGTCGTGGATCTCGATCCCCAGGCGCACGCGACGCTCGGGTTGGGGCTTGAGAAGCAACAGGGCGTTTCGATGTACGCGGTGCTGTCGGGGCAAAAGCCGATTGCGGATGTGATTCAGCCAACCAAGTGGGACAACCTGAATGTGATTCCGTCCGAGGTCGATCTCGCCGGGGCCGAGCTGGAGTTCGGTGCGCGCGAGGACCGGCTCACGATGATCAAGGACGCGCTTCAGCCGGTGAAGGAGTCGGGGACGTTCGACTACATCCTACTGGACTGTCCGCCGTCCCTCGGCATTGTGATGACCTCGGCGCTCGTGGCGACGGACGGGGTCCTCATTCCCATTCAGGCTGAGTATCTTGCGATGGACGGACTTGCCCTCATCACGGGCTCGATCGAACGCATTCGCCAGAGCGTCAATCCGAACCTTGAGCTGAACGGCATCGTTTTCACGATGGTCAACTCCACCGCGAAGCTGACGACTGACGTGATGAATGAGGTTCGCAACCACTTCGGAGAGAAGGTCTACGAAACGCTGATTCCGCGCAACGTGCGCGTCAGCGAGGCGCCGTCGATGGGCGTTCCGGTCGTCTTTCTCGATTCGCGCTCCAAGGGCGCGCAGGCCTACAAGGCGCTCGCCTGGGAGTTTCAAGCGAAGAACCCGACGAGAGGAGTGACCATTGCTCCGGCAGATCCGTCAGTACCTGTCCAGCAGCCGTCCGCTTGAGCGGTTTCTTGCGCTCGTCGTCGGTTTTTCCGTCCTTTACGCGCTGACGGCGCAGCGGGGCGTTGGCTGGGGTGACTCGGCCGAATTCCAGTCGTGGGTGCTGGATCGGTCAGACTGGATCTGTGGTCCGCATTTCTCGAACGCCCATCCGCTGTACGTCGCGTTCTGCCGTCTCGTCGCGTCGACGCCGTTTCAGGTGACGCTCGTGTCGTCCTTTTTCGGCGCCCTATCGGTCGGCGGGTTCTTCTTGTGCACGCGTTGTCTCGGCTTCTCGGTCATCTTCGGGCTTTCGCACATGCTGTGGTGGAACAGCTGTCTTGCCGAGGTGCAGACGATGAACCTGGCCTTTACGGCCTTTGAGACGCTGCTGCTGCTGAAGTTTCTTGCGGACGGACGCTGGCGTTGGTTCGCGGCGCTGGTCCTGCTGAACGGGGTGCATCTCGAGGTGCACAATTTCGCGCTGCTTGCGGCGCCTTTGTATGCGGCTGTCTTTTTCAGCCGTGCGCGTGGGTGGCAGCTTGCGTTGTCCGTTCCGCTCGCGGCGCTGTGGGGACTTGGCGCGTGCGGCTGGCTGTGGGCGTTCGCGACGCGCGGTGCGGCTGATGTCCTGGTTGGCGACTACGGGGCGAAAGTCGCGGGATTCCTGCCGTCAAATCTTGTGCTGACCTCCTTCAACTTCGCGTTGGCGGCGATGAGCTTCTTTGCGCCGGTGGCGGTCGCCTGGTGGAGCCGCCGTGAGGGAAAGATGCCGGCGGATCGGGCGTCCGGATGGGTCTGGGCGCTTCTGGCCGTCAATTTCCTTTTCTTCGTCCGCTATTTCGTCCCGGACCAGGCAACCTTTCTCCTGCCGACGCTGTTCTTCGCCTGCCTGCTGGCCTCGCGGATTGAGCTCCAGCCCAATCGCCTGGCCGCCCTCATTGCGCTGCAGGTGCTTTTGCCCTTAATGGCCTGGCAGACGCTGGCCTGTCTGCCGATGCCGGACTGGAAAGTGCGGCATGAGGGCCGGAACGACGCGGCGTATTTCGCGCTGCCGTGGAAAGTGGGGATTGCCCGATGAAACTGTCCGTCGTCATCACGACCCGCAACGAAGCGGCGAACATTGCGAACTGCATCCATGCGTTTGATGCGGTCCGGGACGAAGTCGAGGTCATCGTTGTCGACAATGCGTCGACGGACGACACGAAGAAAATTGCCGCGGACCTTGGGGCGACCGTGCTCGACAAGGGTCCCGAACGGTGCGCCCAGCGCAACCTCGGCTGGCAGATGGCGAAGGCGGAGTGGGTAATCGTGCTGGATGCGGACATGATTTTGCCGCAAGAGACGATCAAGGAGATGTTGGGGATTGCGGGGAGGGGGCAGGACCTTGGGCGGAAGACGGACGACGGAAGGCCGGATCTGGCATCTAAAGTTTCAAGTCCTCTCGCCTACTGGATTCCAGAAATCCGTACGGGGAGCGGGATCCGTGTGAAGGCGCGGAACTTCGAGCGGTCGTTCTATGATGGGACGTGCATTGATGCGCTGCGCCTTTTCCATAAGTCGATCTTGGAGAAGACGGGCGGATACGACGAGAGCCTGATTGCGGGCGGCGAGGATTGGGAACTCGACATCCGCATTCTTGAGACAGGGGCGAAGTGTGCAATCCTGAAGAATCACCTCGTTCACAACGAGAAGCAGCTGACCTTGAAGCGGATGCTGGAGAAGAAGGCCTACTATTCAAAGTCAATGACGGCGTATCAGGCGAAGTGGAGGGGGCACCCGGCGCTCAAGAAGCAGTTCGGGCTCGTGTACCGGTTTTTCGGCGTCTTCGTCGAGCGGGGCAAGTGGAAGAGGTTGCTCCGCCATCCGGTCCTCGCGTTCGTCATGTATTTCGAGCGCATGGCCGTCGGTTTAATCTATTTGCTCAACCGCTAAATGCTATAATATGCCTATGAAGAAGTATGGAATCATTCCGAGCCGATTCGGATCGAGTCGTTTTCCGGGAAAACCGCTTGCGATGCTGGCGGGCAAGCCCCTCGTCGCATGGGTCGTCGAGGCGGTGAAGAAGGCGAAGTCGCTCGACGAGGTGTTCGTCGCGACGGACGACGAGCGCATCGTCAAGGCCGTCGAGGAACACGGCGGCGTGGCGGTGATGACGCCGTCGGAGTTGCCGAGCGGGACGGACCGCATCGCCTGCGCGGCGCGGAGCCGTTTCGGCGGGGATTTCGGCGACGATGACATCCTCGTCAACATCCAGGGCGACGAGCCGCTCATCGATCCGAAGCTCATCGACGAACTCGTCGCGAAGCTCACCGAGAGCGACGTTGAGATGGCGACGGCCGTGACGCCGATCAGGACGGCGGAAGACCTGGCGGCGAAGACGGTCGTGAAAGTCGTCCTGGACCGCGAGGACCGGGCGCTCTACTTCTCGCGTGCGCCGATTCCGTGCGACCGGGACCGGGAGCCGTTTGGGGAACAGCAAGCGTGCGACAGCAGGGAACTGTACGTGAGGCATTTGGGAATCTACGCGTACCGCGGCGGATTCCTGAAACGGTACATCAAGGAGCCGCCGTGCGCGCTTGAGAAGACGGAGAAGCTCGAGCAGCTGAGGGCCCTCTGGATGGGCGCGAAGATCGCGGTCGTGAAGACGTCGGACGAGGGGGTCGGCGTCGACACGCCAGAGGACGCTGCGCGCGTCGAGAAACTGCTTCTCGCGAGGTCTGACGTCTAAGGTCTTCCGTCTCATGTCTAAAAACCTCCCACTCTTGTGAAAAACGCCTTGGAGAACCGCGCTCTCTTTCGCCGGGCGTTTGTCGATTCGCTGCCGGTGCTGATGGGCTACTCGACGATGGGTTTCGTCGCCGGCGTCCTGCTGGCCGCGAAGGGGAACGTCGTCCTGGCGCCGATCTGGGCGCTCCTGTCGTCCGCCCTGTGGGTGACGGGGACGATGTCCATCGCCGGCGTGCAGCCGATCTCCGAGCGGGCGCCGCTTTACGCTTTTGCGCTGATGACGCTCGCGGTGAACTTCCGCTACTGCCTCTACGGGTTTTCGCTCCTGAAGCGGTGGAAGGATGTGCCGTTCCTGCGCAAGTGCTATCTCATCCTGATGCTGACGGATGAGAACTACGCGCTCGAGGCCTCGTGCGTCATCCGCGATCCCGGGCGAAACCTCCGCTATTGCACGTGTCTTTCCGTTCTCAACCACTCCTACTGGGTTGTCGGACTCACCGTCGGCGCGAGTGTCGTCTGTCTTCTCGGGTTGACGGTCGATCCGGAGGCAATCCGACGCTACACGAACGGCATGGAGTTCTCGATGGCCGCGCTGTTCATCGTCATTCTTACTGATCAGGTGAGGGGGATCCTGTCACATGGGCGATGAGATCTTGTACATGCTTGGCGTGATTGCGGTCGGGTTCACGGTGAACTTCGGGCTGAGGGCGCTGCCGTTCGTCCTGTTCGGGGGACGCGATCGGCGGATTCCGACGTGGATCGACCGGACGAGCGGCTTCATCTCGCCGGTTATCATCGCGGGGCTCATCGTCTACTCCTATTCGGGGTCCGCGTGGCGGACACCGTGGCCGTACCTTGCGGGAATCGTGACGATCGCGTTGCAGGTCTGGAAGCGGAATCCGCTCGTGAGCATCGTCGCCGGTACGGCCATCTACATGCTGCTCCTCAACTGCTGCGGGTGCGCGACGGCGCGCACGGTTGAACTGGATGCGGCGCATCCGTCCGTCCGCGTCTCGACGCAGGGAGTCCTTTTCGGCGACGAGTTCGTCGAGCCGAAGGATGTGCCGGAGATTCTTGAGGATTTTGACGTTCCGCATGAACGGACGATTCACATTCTCCTGGATCCGGACGTGAAGGACCTGCGTCCGGCGCGCTTCCTGATGGCGACGCTGAGTCGGGCGGGTTACACGCGTCCCGTCCTAGTGACGAAGCGCCATGCGGAATCCGTCAACATCGGCAAGCCGAAGAAGACCGTCTATTCGGGTTCCGGCCGACAGGGGGCGGCGTCGCAGAAGAGGACTATTCGTTACAAGAAGGCAGGCGAATGACGGACAAGTCATCGATCGAGAAGCGCATTGCGGAACTGCGGGGGCTTATTGAGAAGGCCAACCGCGACTACTACGACCTCGCGCAGCCGACGGTCGGCGATCGCGACTATGACATGTGGGAGGCGGAGCTTCTCCGGCTCGAGAAGGAGAATCCCGAGTTCGCGACGGCTGACTCGCCCGTCAGGAACGTCGCGGGCGGCGTCAGCGAGGGCTTCGCCAAGGTCGCGCACGAGCCGCCGATGCAGTCCCTCGACAAGACGCACTCGAAGGAGGAGCTCGCCGACTTCGACACGATGGTCCGCAAGGAGGCGGACGGCTTCACGTACATGGTCGAGCCGAAGATCGACGGTGTGTCGCTGTCGCTCCGTTACGAGAACGGGATTCTCGTCCGGGCGGCGACGCGCGGGAATGGGCGCGTAGGGGATGACATTACGGCGAATGCGCGGACAATCAAGACAATTCCCCAGGTGCTGCCGCCGACGGCGCCAAAGACGCTAGAGGTGCGCGGTGAGGCGTACATGACACGCGAGGGGTTCGTGGAGCTTAACAAGCGGCAGGCTGCCGCGGGGCTGGAGGAGTTCGCGAATCCGCGCAATGCCTGTGCGGGGTCCTTGAAGCAGCAGGACGCGAGAGTGACGGCGGAGCGTCCCCTGGATGTTGTTATCTACAACGCGGGCGGTGTCGGATGCGACGGGTTCGCTTCGCATTCGGAGATGATTGCGGCGTTCCGCGCGTGGGGCTTTCCGGTGGCGCCGTGGTCGAAGTCGTGTGGGACGATGGACGAGGTCTTTGCGGCGATCGACGACCTGCAGGAGCGGCGGCATTCTTTTCGTTTCGAGATCGACGGCGCGGTCATCAAGATCAACGAGCGCAGGTTCTATGATGTTCTCGGCACGACGGCGCACGGGCCGAGGTGGGCGCGGGCGTACAAGTACGCGCCGGAGCGGGCGGAGACGGTTGTCGAGTCAATCACCGTGCAGGTGGGACGAACGGGGATCCTGACGCCGGTCGCGGAATTGAGGCCAACGGAACTTGCGGGGTCCGTCATCGCGCGGGCGACGCTGCATAACGCGGACCAGATCGCACGGCAGGACATCCGCGTCGGTGACCACGTGTGGCTGGTGAAGGCGGGGGACGTCATTCCGGCGATTGATTCGGTCATCCCCGAGAAGCGGACGGGCGAGGAGAAGGTTTTCGAAATGCCGCGGACATGTCCCGTCTGTGGCGGCGAAGTTGTCCGTGCGGAGGGCGAGGTCGCGATGCGGTGCGTGAACCCGGCGTGTCCGGCGCAGCTCTCGCGACGGATCGAGCATTTCGCCTCGCGCAACGCGCTCGACATCCGTGCACTTGGCGAGACGGTCGTGGACGCGCTCGTCGGGCAGAAGCTGGTCGCCGATCCGCTTGACCTCTTTTCGATGCGGGTCGTTGACCTCTACGCCGTGGAGATTTCGGGGCGCCGCTTCGGTAAGAACGCGCAGACTGTGATGGACGCGCTTGCGGCGGCGAGATCGTTGCCGCTTCATCGCTGGCTCTTTGCGATGGGGATTCCGAACGTGGGCGTGACCGTCGCGAAGGACATTGCGGCGGAGCACGGGAAGATGTCCGACCTTGTCGATTCGGCGGTGCTCCGGAACGTCATCGCGAATGATGCGAAGAAGGGCAAGGATCGCCAGATTCTGCAGATCAAGGTCGAGGCGGCGAAGGCGGTGCTGGGGTTCTTCGAGGGCGAGTACGGAAAGCGGTTCCTGGCGCGGATGGCGGAACTCGGGATTGATCCGAAGTCCGAGAAGCCGGCGGAAGTGAGGACCGAGGGACCGCTGGTCGGCATGGGCTGCGTCCTCACGGGAACCCTGTCACGGCCCCGCGGCGAATACGCGAAACTCATCGAGGCGGCGGGCGGCATCGTGCAGAGCGCGGTCACCTCGAAGACGCGCTATCTCATCGCCGGCGAGAACACGGGTGCGACGAAGACCGAGAAGGCACGCAAGCTCGGTACTGAAGTCATCGATGAGGCGAGGCTCAGGGAACTGCTCTCGCGGGGTTCATAATTATGGTATAATTTCAGCATGATTACGTTGTTTATCGCATTGGCCGTCGGTGGCGGCTCGTTTTCCGCGGCGTATTTCGCCGGGGACTGGGGAATCGGCTGGAGCGTCTTTGCGGGCGTTCTCGGATTCGGGGTGTTTCAAGGGGTTGTCGGCTTTCTCCTGCAGAAGCGGGTGAAACGCGACATGGAGGCCGTGCAGGGCATTCTCGTCGCTGGGCAGAAGCGATTGCAGCAGAAGATGCAGCGCTGGCAGATGCGTCCCCCGGGGTCGATTCAGGCCGCGCAGAACGAGATTCTTGCCGACACGAAGGTGTTCGTCAAGGAGGCGCTCGCGCAGACGGAGACGTTGCGCAAGTACCGCCTCTGGGTGCCGATGATGGACCGGCAGATTGCGACGGCCCAGCTGCAGCTCTCGTGGATGATCAAGGACTTTACGACCGTTGACCGGCTGATGCCGAAGGCTCTCTGCATCGACCCGACGATGTCCGCGATCAAGATGGCGCGGATGTACATGCTGGGCGAACCGCTCGAGAGCATCGAGAAGGTTTATCGAAAGGGCGTCGGGCGCGTGCGCTACAACGGAAATGTCCTTCTCGCGGCGGCGATGAGCTGGATGCAGGTGCAGCGGGGCGAGGCGGACGCGGCGTTCAAGACGCTCACTGAGGCCCTGAAGAAGAGCGATAACGAGATACTGAAGCGCAACCACGAGTGCCTCATGAATAACCGTGTCGCCCACTTCTCCAACTCGGGCATCGGTGACCAATGGTATTCTCTGCTTTTGGAAGAGCCGCGTGTCCGGACGCAGCGTCAGCGGAGCGTCTACAGATGATTCGCAAGGCAGTCGTTCTGGCGGCGGGGCACGGGACCCGTCTGAGGCCCTTTACGTGTGCGACGCCGAAGCCGCTGATGCCGGTGTGGGGCGAGACGATGCTTGCGCGCATTGTCGCGTTGCTACGGGCGCGGGGCGTCGACGACATCGTCGTCAACTCGCATCATCTCCACGAACAGGTCCGCGTGTGGACGGACGAGTATCGCAAGGCCGCGCAGGCGGCGGGCGACAAGGTGCGCATCAAGGTGAGCTACGAGCCGGAGATCCTCGGCAACGGCGGCGTCCTTAATCCGCTCCGCGAGTGGATCGGCGATGAGCCGTTCTATCTTGTGAGCTCCGACATCGTGATGGAGAACGTGCCGGACCTGGAGAAGCCGTTCGCGCGGCTGAAGACGTCCGGCTGCATTGGCGTCGCGCTCGTGACGGAGGCGGGTCCGCGCACGATTGAGGTCGAACCCGAGTCGAAGTTCGTGACCTGCTGGAAGAGTCCCGATCCAGGCGTCGAAGGGACGTTCACCTACTGTGGGTTCGCGATCCTGAAGCCGGAGATTCTGAAGTACGTGAAGCCGGAGGGGTTCTCGTCCATCGTCACCGCCTACGAGAAGGCGATGATGGAGGGCGGCAAGTTCGTCAAGGCGGTGCGGGCGGACGACCTTCTCTGGGAGGACGCGGGGACGATTCAGCGCTACATCGACCTCAACCGAGACGGCGAAGACAATGCGTTTGCGGACATCCCTCAGCTCAAGGCGGTTGGCGCGACGAATCCGAAGTTCCTCGGCGCGCGCGGCAGCGAGCGCGTGTTCTTCGGCTGCGACCAGGGCATTGCGGTCCTTTACGACGACGGCAACCGCGACGAGAACGGGAAGTATCCCGGGCACGCGCGCTGGCTGAAGGCGAAGGGCATTCCCGTTCCGGATGTCCTGGTGGACCGACCGGACGTCAAGGCGATGCTGATGTCGAACGCGGGGACGGAACGTAAGATGTCCCTCGAGGACTACGCGAAGGTCGTCGAGACGCTCGTCTGGTTCAACGCGCTCGGGACCGAGCCGGATGTGCCGGCGGACCTGTTGCCGCCGTTCGACGACGAGACCTGGGAGTGGGAGCGGAACCTGTTTGCGAAGTACTGTCTCGGCGCCAACTTCCAGATGGAGATGTCGGCTGCGGTGCGAAAAGAACTCGAGGGCGTCGCCGAGATCCTTGAGAAGGAGCCGAAGGCGCTTGTCCACCGTGACTTCCAGTCCACGAACGTCCTCTGGAAGGGAAGCGATCTTGCGTTCATCGACTTCCAGGGCATGCGTCTCGGGCCGGCGGCGTACGATCTCGCCTCGCTCGTCTACGACCCCTATGTGACGTTTACGGACGAACAGCGCCGTGCGCTCGTCGCGCTCTACGCGAAGACCGCGGGGCGCCCCGAGTTCGAGAAGGTTCTGCCACTGGCGGCCGTACAGCGACTCTGTCAGTGCCTTGGCGCGTACGGCCGTCTGGCGTCAGTCGGCCAGCCGCAGTTCCAGAAGCATGTTGTTCCGGCATTGCAAAATCTGCTGGATGCGGCGGACAAGGCAAGCCTCGAGGCTGTCGGTGCCTTGGCGGAAGACCTGCTTGCGAAGTTTTCTCACCGGCACTCCTAACTCTCAACCCTTAACTCTCGCATGTCTCCCATCCGCCAGCTTCTGAACCGGGTCAAGGCGCAGGGCGTGAAACGTCCGGCTTCGGTTTCGGCGGCGTTCATGGGGCGGACGAGGGTCTTCGAGGCCTACGACATCGGGGCGGACACGTTTGTCTTCGAGCGTGGCGTCGCTGCTCGGCTGGGCGAACGTCCGAGCGTGCTGCTGGTCGAGAAGCGTCAGCTGCGCAACCGGGCGAGGGGACGCGTGATGACGGTGTCGACGGGCAACCATGCAGTGGCGGCCATGCCGCTTCTGGACGGACGGTTCTGGCGGCTGTCCGCGCTGCCGGCGCAACGGCGCGGCGACGTGATGGCGCACGCTGTCCTCTGCGCTAATGTCGTCGGCGATACGCTTGAGCTTTCGCAACGCGAGATCTCCACTGCGGATCTTGTGGCGGCCGACGGCTGGCTGACGGAGACGGCCGCGATTTCCCCTGCCGCCGTCGTCATGGCCGAACGCAACGTGGAGACGCTGGAATTCTACCGGCGTCGCGGCGAGGAGTGGCGCGTGAAGCCCCTCGCTTGGACGGAGAAGGAGATGCGCGTGGCGCTCGAGGCTTCCCGCAAGCGCATCGGAACGAAGCTTTCCTACTATCATTCGGCGTGCGGAGTCCACTTCCTCTCCTATGCGGAGTTCGTCCGCTTCTGCACGCTGGCGGAGACGGATCTCGAAGCCTTTCTGGCGGGGCTCCGCGAGCTTGCCGGCGTCTACGAGGGCGAGGCGGCTTCGTTCATTCGGATGCCGAAGCACCGAGGACATCATGAGATCGAGTTCTTCGGCTTGCAGCGCGGCGTGGCGCTGGAAACGCTCATCCCGGAAGTCGAAGCGCTGTTGGAGGACGTCGTCTGCGGGAGGACCGGACACCTGGGCGTCATCCAGAAGACCGCGGAGATCGCCGCGCACTTCAAGTCGCTCCTGGCGCGTCCCGAGCTGGCTGACGAGGCGTCGCGGCCGTTCGTCGAGACGCTCTACATGTGCATTACGGGCGAAGTCTATTCGGTCATGGGAGAGGGGGCGTCTCCGGCGTTCGACGACCGGCGGACGGCGCTTCCCGGCGCGACGTTCGTCGGCGGACGTCCGGTCCTGCATCCTGGCGCGGATGACCGGACGGAGCTCCTGCTCTCAAACCTGCGCGGCATGATGTCAAAGGACGAGGTCATCGAATATGCGAACGTCTACGAACTGCGCACGGAAGACTCTTCCGATCCGCTGGGCAAGGGCGCTACCCGTGAAGTCGTCTACAAGACAAACCGCCGTCCCCTCGAGGATTCGCTCGTCGAAAAGCGTCTCTCGCGCGGGTCGAAGGGATATGGTCCGTATGTCCTCGCGCGAATCGGCGCCTTGCGGGCGCTGGGGGTCGGTCTCAGCAACCTCTATCTGCTGTTGCGCCACCGGCCTGGCGCGGGACGTCTGGCGGGAGACCACTACATCCGCCGCCGCTGCGAGGGCGAGCCGATGGAGGCGATTCCGGCGAATTACTTCCGGAATTCCGATGACGCGTCTTCGGAGGATCCGGAGGTTGTCCGCGCGCTGGCTGCGCTGATGGGCGATGCGGCGGCGCAGAACATGGCGATGAAGAAGTTCGATCCGGCGACGAAGACGCCGCTTTACGGCGTCGGCAAGGAGATCTACGAGTTCGAATATGACATCGTCAACGAGCGTGTCGTGCCGAAGAAGGTGTCGACCTGCTCGGTCCGCGGCAGCTTCGGCTGGCCGTCGCTCGAAGAGACGGACGACAACCTCGCGCGGATTGCGGGCTTTTATCTCGGGCATTTTGCCGCTGCGCTCCGGGCCTACGCGCTTCGGCATCCGGCGGTTTCCCGGGCGTCGCTCGCCGAACGCTTCATGGACGGCTTCGAGTTTCGCACGCATGCCATGGCGTGGCAGCTCAGTGTCATGCGCGATCGGTTCGAGGCGTTTGATCCGGACGTCCTGCCGCGCTACGACTTCGGGCGCAAGTGGAAGTTTGTGATGTGGTCGCTCGAGCGTCAGGGCCGTCGGCTACCGCTTCTTCGCAAGCAGTTCCTCGCGCTTGTCGCGGATTCCGACTGATGGCGGGAGAGACGATACGGGCGGAGGCGGTTTGCCTGGACGTGCGTCCGTGGTCGCGGACAAGTCACATCGTCTCCTGGCTGACGCCATCCGGAAAGGTCGCCACGGTCGTGAAGGGCGCAGTTCGCCCGAAAAGCGCCTTCCTCGGACAGTACGACCTCAACTATACCTGCGAAATCCTCTACTACGCGCGTGCGAAAGGCGAACTGCACGCCCTCCGAGACTGTGTTCCGCTCGAGCTGCGCGAAGGCCTGCGCGGCGACTACCGCGCGCTTACGCTTGCGGGATACTTCCGCCGACTTGTCTCCGAGCTCGCCCCGATGGGTTCGGAGTGCGAGATGTGGTATGAAGCTTTGACGCGGAGGTTAGATTTTTGCGCGTCGCTTGCAAGCGGAAAGGATTCCTCTTCTCCACTCTCGGGAATGTTGGGATTCGAACTGGAGGTCTTGCGGCTGTCGGGGCTTGCGCCGGACTTCGCGAACTATGACAAATCTGCCGGTTGGTCGGCGTTTTCGCTTGAAAACGGGACGTTTGGCGCGAATGAAGGTCGATGCATTCGCGTTTCACGAGAAGTTGCCGAATATTTGGCGGATGGTGCTGAAAACGCAAGAAACTCGCAGACCCCCCTTGACGCGGCGAGGGCAATTGGTGTATTCTATCAGTTCCATCTAGACAGTCTTTCCGTTGCGCGGAGAGAGGTCTTGAAAATGATTTCATAAGCACATAAGGAAAAGCAGACCATGAACATAAAGACGATTGGAGCGGCGGTTCTCGCCGGAGCGATGATTGCCGGCTGCGGCAAGAACGAGGAGCCGAAGCAGGAGGACGTGATGGCGGTCTCCGTCAACGGAGTGAAGCTGATGCAGAGCGCCATTGACGCGGACGTCGAGAAGATTGTCGACGCGCAGAAGGGCAAGATCCCGGCGGAGCAGCTCGAGTATGCGAAGCAGAGCTTCGCCAACCAGGTCGTGCAGGGCTTCATCGTCGAGAATGCGCTTGTCGCGAAGGCGAAGGAACAGGGTTTTGCCGTGACGGACGCGGACCGCAAGGAGCGCGAAGAGGAGTTCCTCAAGGCCGTCGCCAAGATGCCGGATGCGCCGAAGTCGGTCGAAGAGTACTTCAAGAAGTTCCCGCTCGGCGAGGAGCGTGCGCGCGCGGAATTCGAAAATGGCATTCTCATCGACAAGATGCTGAAGGCCGAGCAGGCAAAGCAGGCGAAGAAGGACTACAAGGCCGATGCTCAGAAGCGGATCGACGCGATTGTCTCCAACAATACGGCGGCGGTTGCGGCTGATGCGAAGGCGCTCACCAAGCTGAAGGAGCTGAAGGCCCAGCTCGACAAGCTTCCCGCGGCCGAGGTGACGAACAAGTTCGCGCAGCTTGCGGCGGCGAACTCCGCCTGCCCGTCGAAGGCGAAGGGCGGCGACCTTGGCGAATTTCCGCGCGGACAGATGGTTCCCGAGTTCGAGAAGGCGGCGTTCGAGCTCCCTGTCGGCAAGGTCTCCGAGCCAGTGAAGACGCAGTTCGGCTACCACCTCCTTCTTGTGACAAAGAAGATTCCGGCTGTGGAGGCGAAGGACGGGAATCCGGCTGCCCCTGAGAAGGTTCAGGCGAGCCACATTCTCATCAAGGGTGGCGAAGTCCGTCTTGTTCCGACGCTTGACGATGTTGTCAAACAGCTTGAAAATGCTGGCAAGCGCGAATTCATGCAAGATTTCGTTCAGAAGCAGCTTCGCGCGGCGAAGATTGAGGCAAGCGAAAATTACAAGCGCTTCCTGCCCCCGGTTGAAACGCCGGACGGGAAATGATATACTACGCACTCGTTGAAAGGAAAAGAAGACAATGAGTCAGCATGCATCTCTTAAGGGTTCCGGCAAGATTACGTCGAAGCGGAACGTTCTCAAGCGCTTCGAGCGCGTCAACCTCCTCCAGAAGCGTGGGGAGTGGAAGGAAGGAAGTCGCGGCCTTGGCCTCAAGAAGACGAAGCCCGAGGCGTAAGAAAAATTTCTTTCTTAGTCAGACTGAAGCGTCCGGATCTTGCGTCCGGGCGTTTCTTTTTATGATATAATACGCCCATTCGGGAGAAACAGAAAAATGCATCCTTATCGTACCCATACGTGCAATGAGCTCCGCGCTTCGGACGCGGGCAAGATCGTTCGTCTTTCTGGCTGGATGTTCCGTCTTCGCGACCACGGCGGAATCCTTTTCGTGGACCTCCGCGACCACTACGGTCTCACGCAGGTTGTCATCCATCCGTCGCGCAAGTTCTTCGGCCTCGTCGAGAAGGCGCACCTCGAGTCGGTGATTACCGTCACGGGAGAGGTGAAGCTCCGTACGGCCGACACGATCAATCCCGACCTCCCGACCGGCGAGATCGAAATCGAGGCTAACGAGCTCGTCATGGAGTCGGCGTCCGAGGTGACGCCGATCTACATCCCCGACGAGAAGGCCGACGAGTCGGAGGACATGCGTCTCAAGTATCGCTTCCTCGACCTTCGCCGCGAGAAGTTGCACAAGAACCTGATCCTCCGCTCGGAGGTGATCAAGTTCCTGCGCGAGCAGATGTGGGCGAAGGGCTTCAACGAGTTCCAGACCCCGATCCTGACGGCGAGCTCGCCCGAGGGCGCGCGCGACTACCTCGTCCCGAGCCGTCTTCACCGCGGCATGTTCTACGCCCTTCCGCAGGCCCCGCAGATGTTCAAGCAGCTCCTGCAGGTCTCGGGCTTTGACAAGTACTTCCAAATTGCGCCGTGCTTCCGCGACGAGGCCGCGCGCGCCGACCGCTCGCCGGGCGAATTCTACCAGCTTGACATCGAGATGAGCTACGTGACGCAGGACGAGATCTTCGCCGTCGTCGAGGACGTCGTCGGGAAGACCTTCCAGAAGTTCTCGACCTGGTCCTGCAATGCCGCGCCGTGGCCGCGCATCAAGTACCGCGACGCGATGATGACGTACGGCAGCGACAAGCCGGACCTCCGCAATCCCCTCAAGTGGTTTGACATGAACGACTTCTTCGCGAAGGCGAACTTCAAGGCGTTCGCGAATACGGCGACTTCGGGCGGCCTCGTCAAGGGTATGCTGGTCAAGGGGATCGTCGGCGTCGAGGCCCGCACGTGGTTCGACAAGCGCGAGGCGTTCGTCAAGGAGAACGGCGGCAAGGGCCTCGGCTACATTTCCTGGACGAAGGAAGGCGAGCTCAAGGGGCCGATCGCGAAGTTTCTCTCTCCCGAGCAGCTCGAGGAGATGAAGAAGCTCGCCGGCATGGAACCTGGCGACGCGCTCTTCTTCATGGCGGCCGATGTCGACGAGTGCAACCGCCTGTCGGGCCTCGTCCGCACCGACATCGCCAACCATATGACGAACAACGTCTGCGAGAAGAACTGCTACAAGTTCTGCTGGATCGTCGACTTCCCGTTCTACGAGAAGGATCCCGAGACAGGAAAGATCATCTTCTCGCACAATCCCTTCTCGATGCCGCAGGGCGGGCTCGAGGCGCTTGAGCAGAAGGAGCCCCTCACCATCGAGGCCTACCAGTACGACGTCGTCTGCAACGGCATCGAGCTCTCCTCGGGCGCGATCCGCAACCATCGCATCGACATCATGGAGAAGGCCTTCGAGATCGCGGGGTACCCCAAGGAAGTCGTCCAGCAGAAGTTCGGCTGCCTCTACAACGCGTTCCAGTTCGGCGCTCCGCCGCACGGCGGCATCGCCCCGGGCGTGGACCGCATGGTCATGCTCCTTGCCGATACGCCGAACATCCGCGAGGTCATCGCTTTCCCGATGAACCAGAAGGCCCAGGACCTCATGATGAACGCGCCGAACTACGTGACCGAGCAGCAGCTAAGGGAATTGCACTTGAAGATTCGCGGAACTGGCAGCGAAGTCGGGCAAGGCGCCGAGGGCTAAGGACTTTAGACGAGAGACGTGAGACATTTACGCCAGTCGTCTCACGTCTTACGTCCTCTCGCGTCTCCTCTCTTCCGTCTTATGTCCTCCCTCAAACTAACCCTCAAGGCCTGGCCGGTGATCGCAGCTGCGACCATCGGCCTTTGCTATCTGACGCAGGTTGTCGCCAAGTGGGTCGGCGTCGAGCTGCCGGACCAGGAGAACCTCGAGATTGTCCGCAGGGTTGCTGGCTGGAACTGGCAGTTCGCCTTCCTCTGTGTGCAGATTCTCCTCCTCCTCCCGGCCGTTGAGGAACTGATTTTCAGAAAAGGAATCTATTCCGCACTTGGTCGGCTGGTCGGATGCTCCGACGCTCCGATGAAAAACCGTGCACTTGCGAGGTTGATGGCGGTTGTCTCATCCGTCCTCTTTTCCGCCGCCCACTACGTTTTCCAGCCGTTTCCGGACTCGGCTTTTGTTGCCCTCTTCTTCTTCGGTCTTGCCCAATGCTGGCTCTACAAGAAGACCGGCCGCCTCTGCTATGCGATCCTGAACCACGGGCTCTTCAACCTGACGAATCTCGTTCTCCTGTTCCTGATTCCCGCCGCATGAAAGTTTGCTTCATCACGTTCGGCTGTCGTCTCAACAAGGCCGAGGCCTTGCAGATGGAGGCGGACTACATCGCCGACGGCTGGGAGGTGACGGACGACCACAAGGACGCGAACTTGTTCATTGTCCGGGGCTGCAGCGTGACGCGCAAGGCCGCCGAGGAGTCGGAGAGAACCATTGCTCACCTGCACCGCCATTATCCGACTGTCGCCGTTCGCGTCTGCGGATGCCTGAAGCGCAGCGGAGTTGGCCTTTCGAAGTTGTCGCCCGCATTGAATCTCAGGCGTCCGGCGGGCCTCGCGGTTCCGGTCCGCACGGCGCGGGCCTATCTGAAGGTGCAGGACGGCTGTGCGGGCAAATGCAGCTTCTGCATTGTGCCGCAGTTCCGCGGTACCTCGACGTCCGTTCCGTTTCCGGACCTTCTCGACCGTGCGCGGCGTTTTATCGACGCGGGCTATCGGGAGATTGTCGTCACGGGCTGCAACTTGTCGCTTTATGCGTCCGAGGGCAAGGGCCTGCCCGACCTGGTGACTGCTCTCGCCGGTCTCGATCGGCGCTGCCGCATCCGCCTCGGATCTCTCGAACCGGGCGCCTGCGCGACCGAGACGGTCCATGCGATGGCGGCGAACGCGAATGTCTGCCGATTCCTGCATCTGACCGTTCAGTCCGGCTCTAGCCGAATTCTGAGCCTGATGCGGCGTTCCTACGGGCCCAAGGACGTGTCGGAGACCGTCGGGACGGCGACGCGGCTGATGCCGTTGCTCGGCCTCGGCTGCGATCTCATCGCGGGATTTCCGGACGAGCGGGAGCTCGATTTCGAGGCGACGAAATCCCTGCTGAAGCGCTATCCGTTCGTCCGTGCGCACGTCTTCCCGTTTTCGGCGCGTCCGGGGACGCCGGCGGCCGTGTTTCCGAACCAGGTTCCGCGCGGCCTGCGCGCGAAGCGCGCGCGCGAGCTGATGTCGCTCGTGCAGCACGGCCGCAAGGCCTTCGCGCAGAAGTTTCTCTGGCGCACCGTCGAGGTTGTTGTCGAGTCGGAGGAGAAGCCTGTCGGTTGGACGGGGGAGTATTTCAGGTGCGAGGCGGAGGGATCGGCGCCGCGCAAGTCGCTTGTACAGGTTGTTGTCACGAATGTCGAGGACGACCATCTCTCCGGTCGCGTCGTAACATCAAAGGAATGAGGGAGGTTCAAATGGTCAGAGGTGTCTTGTTTGGGGTGATGCTCGGGACGACGCTGGCGGCATCTGCCGCGGCGCCGAAGAATATTATTCTCTTTATCGGGGACGGGATGTCCACGCCGCAGCGGATGACGGCGGACGAGTTCGCCCGCAAGATGGGGCGTCCCGAGCTGGTCATGAACCGACTGCCGTTCCAGGCGACGACCCGCACGTGCTCGGCGAGCTCGCTCGTCACGGATTCTGCCGCCGCGGCGACTGCGATCGCCTGCGGCGAGAAGACCTACAACGGCGCGATCGGCGTCAATGCGGGGACGAACCGCATCTACTCCTCCGCCGTGGCGGCGAAGGAGTCCGGGCGCAAAGTCGGCATCGTGACGTCCGTGACGATCAATCACGCGACGCCGGCCGGCTTCTACGGCCACCGCAAGAGCCGCGGCGAGGGCTATGGCCTCGGGCTCGATCTGCTGGCGTCCGGCTTCGACTACTTTGCCGGCGGCGGACTGGACGGGCATGACGACAAGAAGAATGCCGAATACAAGGGCGACATCTATGCGCTGGCGAAGGGCGCGGGCTACACGTTCGTCAAGGAGGACATTGCGGCGTTCAGGGCGCTGAAGCCGGGCGCCGGGAAGGCCTGGTACGTGGCGTGCGAAGGATCGCTGCCGTTTGCGATCGACGCCGGGCAGTGGAAGGGGGTGCCGACGCTTGCCGAACTTACGGTGAAGGGCATCGAGCTCCTTGAAAACGACAAGGGCTTCTTCCTGATGGTCGAGGGTGGCAAGGTCGATTGGGCCGGACACGCCAATGACGCGGCGACGAACCTTCGCGAGGTGCTGGCGCTCGATGACGCCGTGCGCGCGGCGGTCGAGTACCAGAAGACGCATCCGGACACGCTGATCGTCACGACGGGCGATCACGAGACGGGCGGCATGGCGATGGGTTTTGCCGGAACGGGCTATGCGTTCTACATGGACCGCCTCGCAAACCAGAAGTGTTCGTCCGACTGCATTGGCGAATACATCGGCAAGAACCATCCCGCGACGTTTGACGACCTGAAGTCGTTCCTTGCCGAGAACTTCGGCTTCGACTTCACAGGCAAGGACAAGAAGAACCCCATGTGGATCACCTCGGAGGAGCTCAAGGAACTTGAGGAGGCCTTTGCCCACGACCTCAAGATGGCGAAGGAGGGGAAGAAAGACGACGAGACGTATGATGCGAATAAGATCTCGCGTTTGCCGACGGCGGTCAAGAACATCTTCTCCCACAAATGCGGTATCGGCTGGACGTCCGGTGCACATACCGCGCTTCCGGTGCTGACGACAGCCAGCGGCCCAGGTGCGGAGCGGTTCACGGGCTTCCTCGACAACACCGACATCTCGAAGATCATGAAGGAGCTGGTGAGGTAAGGGATCAGGGATTGAGAAGGGGTGTTTCGATAATTGTGCTGGCGGCGGCGTGCGCGGGGATGTGGTTCCTGCCCGGTCCGCGCAAGTTGGCGAACGAGGGCGGAGAGACGTCCCGTGCGGAGGTCGTCGAGGTCGACGATTCCGGGCTGCAGGTCCACGGCCTCGTTGAGTTCGGGACGCAGAAGCTGAAGGTGCGGCTGCCGGACGGGAGCGTCCATGACGCGCACAACGAAATCCGCGCACAGCTGGAGCTTGACAAGAAGTTCGCCGTCGGCGATACGGCGCTCGTCATTCTCGGTCCTGATCCGCTGATCGCCCGCGATCACTGGCGGCTCGGCTGGATGACGGTTCTGTTCGGCGGGTTTGCCCTCCTGCTCGTTGCCTTCGGGGGTTGGACGGGCGCGAAGGCGCTCTTCAGCTTCGTGTTCAGCTGCTTCGCGGTGTGGAAGCTGCTCATTCCGCTCTGCCTCTCCGGATGGCCCGCGGGGTGGACGTCGTTCGCCGTCGTCTCGGTGCTCACGGCCGTCATCATGTACCTCGTCGCCGGGCGGACGAAGAAGGGGATTTCGGCATTTCTCGGGGCGATGCTCGGCGTGGTCGTGTCGCTGGGGCTTGCGGAGTTCTTTGCGGCGGTGATGCACGTGAACGGCGCGACGATGCCGTTTGTGCAGACGCTGCTCTACTCTGGCTACGTCGATCTCGACCTTGCGGACGTCTTCACGGGCGCGGTCATCCTGGCGTCGTCCGGTGCGGTGATGGATCTGGCGATGGACATCGCCTCCGCAACCGCGGAGGTCGCGCGGCACAATCCGGGGCTTTCGCGGCGGGAGCTGCTCCTGTCCGGTCTTCGCGTCGGGCGCTCGGTCGTGGGGACGATGACAACGACGCTGCTCCTCGCCTATTCCGGCGGCTACCTGACGCTTCTCATGGTCTTCGCCGCCCAGGGAACCGCGCCGCTTGACTTCATCAACTCGACGCTTGTCTCGGCGGAGGTCGTCAAGACGCTCGTCGGCAGCTTCGGACTCGTTCTCGTCGCCCCGTTCACGGCTTTTATCAGCGCCGTCGTCTACCACGGCGGGGAGGAGAAGGTGAGAGGGTGAGAAGGTGAGAGGGGGAGAAGGTGCATAGACTTTTAGTCGAGACGCATGTGTTGGAGGAGACGTCGCCGGTTCTGCCGGCGGACGCGGCGCGGCATCTGAAGGTTCTTCGTCCCAAAGACGACGAGGAGATCGAGCTCTTCGACGGGAAGGGGAAGTGGAGAGTTTATAGGTTTTGCGCTTCGCTTGCGAGCGGAAAGGAATCCGCTTCTCCCCTCTTGGCGACCTCTCAAGCCTTTCAGTCCTCTCAAACCTCTCAAACCTTGACCCTCTTCGCCTGCGTGACGAAGGGGTCGCGCTGGGACTGGACGGTCGAGAAGGCGACGGAGCTCGGCGTCACGCGCATCGTCCCCGTCATCAGCGACCGGACGATTGTCCGCATTCCCAAGGCGGAGCGCGCGGCGAAGCGCGAGCGCTGGATGCGTATTGCCGAGGACGCGGCGCGGCAGTCGGACGCAAAGTGGCTGCCGGAGATCGTCGAGGCGGTCAACTTCAGGGATGCGTTGGAAATGGTGAAGGAGACGACCTGTTTCGTCGGCGCGCTGGTGACGCCGCCGGCTCGACCGTTGGCCGAGGCCGTGGCGTCACAGGTGAAGGTGAGAGGTAAAGGTGAACAGCGGAATTTTTCGGTCTTCATCGGTCCCGAGGGGGATTTCACGCCGGCCGAGTTGGCGGCGCTTCTTGAGATCGCGGTTCCGACTTCGTTTGGCCCGACGGTCCTGAGGGCGGAAACGGCGGCTCTTTTCGCCGTCAGTGTCCTGGTTGCCACGGGCGGCTTAAAATGATACAATATTCCTAATTATGGCAAAAGAAGAAGATCAGGCGATTGAGGTCACGGGAACCGTCACGAAGGTTCTGCCGGCGACCATGTACAAGGTGCAGCTCGAGAACGGGCACGAGGTGCTGGCGCACATCTCCGGCAAAATGAGGAAGTTCTTCATCAAGATTGCGATCGGCGACAAGGTCACGGTCGAAATCTCCCCGTATGATCTCGGCAAGGGCCGCATCACCTACCGCCACAAGATCTAATCTATCAACGACCATCTACCAACTACCAACTAAGGAGCACACATGTCAGGTCACAGCCACTGGGCGACAATCAAGCGCGCGAAAGGCGCGGCGGATGCGAAGAAGGGAAAGATCTTCTCGAAACTCGGCAAGGAAATCACCATTGTCGTGAAGGCGAAGGGTGGTGATCCCGACAACAACCCGACGCTCCGCACGCTCATCGCCAAGGCGAAGGCGGCGCAGATGCCGAACGACAACATCGAGCGTGCCATCAAGAAGGGCACGGGCGAGCTCGAGTCGGCCGAAATGGTCGACGCGCAGTACGAGGCGATCAAGGGTTCCGTCGCGATCGTCGTGCGCGTCCTTACGGACAACAAGAACCGTGCGGCGGCCGAGGTCTCGAACGTCTTCAAGAAGAACGGTGTCGAGCTCGCGAAGCCGGGCAGCGCGTCGCGTCTCTTCGACAAGCTCGGCCAGGTCATGATTCCGGCGGCGGACGGTCTTTCTGAGGACAAGGTGATGGAAGTCGCCCTCGAGGCGGGCGCGGAGGACGTCGTCAGCGAGGACGGCGGATTCACCGTGAAGTGCCAGCCGAACGATTTCGTGGCGGTTTCTGACGCCATCAAGGCGGCGGGCATTGCGATCGACGAGGAGAACTCGAACATCGGCCTCGTCCCGAACATGACGAGCCCCGTGTCCGACGTGGTGGTCGCGAAGGCTGTCAACAAGCTCGTCGACATGCTCGAGGACCTCGAAGACACGCAGGACGTCTACACGAACATGGAGACGACCGACGAGGTCGACGCCGCACTCGAAGCCGAGGGCTGATGTACCTCAAGCAGCTCGATATCATCGGCTTCAAGAGCTTTGCCGACAAGACCCGACTCACGTTCGAGCCGGGTCTCATCGCCATTGTCGGGCCGAACGGCTGCGGTAAGTCCAACGTTTCCGATGCAATCCGCTGGGTCCTCGGCGAGCAGAAGCCGACGGCCCTGCGGTGCTCCAAGCTTGTCGACGTCGTCTTCAACGGCACCGACACCCGCAAGCCCCTCGGCCTCGCGGAGGTCTCGATCACCTTCGCCGACTGCGAGAAGGAGCTCGGCACCGACTATCACGAGGTGACGATCACCCGCCGCGTCTACCGCGACGGCTCGGGCGAGTATTTCATCAACAAGCAGGCGTGCCGCCTGAAGGACGTCCAGCACCTCTTCATGGGCACGGGCATCGGCACGTCGTCCTATTCGGTGATGGCGCAGGGCCAGATCGACGCGATTCTTTCGTCGAAGCCCGAAGACCGCCGCGCCGTGTTCGAGGAGGCGGCCGGCATCACCAAGTTCAAGTCTGACCGCAAGGAGGCTCTCCGCAAGATCGAGCAGACCGAGCAGAACCTTCTCCGGGAGGCGGATGTTCTCCGCGAGATGAAGCGGCAGATCGGCTCGCTACAGCGGCAGGTCGGCAAGGCGCAGAAGTACAAGGAGCTGCGCGACCAGCTCAAGGGCCTCGACATCTATGTCTCCAAGCAGAAGATTCACGGCTACGATCAGGAGCTCGAGCAGAACGCGACGAACCGCAACGAGATTGACAAGGCGATTGCCGAGGCGACCGAAGTTGTGACGGCGGCCGAGCAGTCCGCACAGGAGCTTCATCAGCAAATCCACGCGCTTGAGGAGGGCCTCCAGACGCTCGCCTCGCAGCAGGCGGCCGCCGAAGGCGCCTACAGCCGTGCGAACGAGGTGATCGGCGTCAACGCCCAGCGCGTCGAGGAATACAAGGGCTATGTCGCGCGCGATACGGCCGAGATCGCCGGTTCGAAGCAGGCGCTCGAAGAGGTGAAGATGCAGGCCGAGTCGCTGGAGCAGAAGACGCAGCTCCTGACCGACTCGCTGGCTGCCGCGAAGGAGTCGCTTGCCGCGGCCGAAGAGGAGTTTGATTCGCTTCAGAAGGAGATCGACGCCCGCCGCGAAGCGGTCGCCGCGCGGCGCCGCGAGGTGGCGGACACGACGCGCACGGGCACGCTCGTCAATGACGCGCAGGTCAGCCGCAACGATGCGGTCGAAACCTGGAAGGCCGGGACGACCGTGACGACGATGATGAAGCGCGAAGACCTTCTCGCGGTCGTGACAGCGGCGGAGGACGAGCTTCGCGCCGTTGAGCTCAAGAACATTCCGGCGTCCCAGAAGCTTACCGAGCAGCGCATCGCCGTGAGCCAGATGGAGCAGGAGCTTTCGTTCGTCGGGCAGCAGAACGAGGTCGCGAAGAACCGCCGCGAGGAGCTGGAGCGCACGGTCGCTGCGCGCGAAGAGGGTATTCGCGGCTACGAAGAGTCGATTGCCCGCCTGACCGAGGAGTCCGGCGACCTGTTTGCACAGCTCGACGAGCTGAAGGCGAAGGCGGCGAGTTTCGTTGACGAGATCAACGCCGAGCGCGGCAAGCGCGCGGAGATGCTCGAGCGCATCGCGGCGGCAGACCAGGAGGTCGCCGGCCGCCGTGCCGAGCTCGACCAGGCGAAAGACTTCCGCGGCAAACTCGAGGTGCAGGCCGCCGAGGCGACGATGCGCCGCCAGAACGTCTACGAGCACCTGCAGGACGAGTACGGCCTTTTCGCCGACGCGGTCATGCGCGAGCCCGATCCGGAGTGGAAGAAGGGTGTTGTTCCGCCGATGGAGGAGCTTGAGGGGACTGTCGGCCGGCTGCAGGCGGAGATCGCCGCGCTCGGTCCGGTGAATATGGTCGCGATCGACGAGTGCCGCGAGCTCGAGGAACGCTACGCGAGGGAGAAGGCACAGGAGGAGGACCTTCTTGCTGCGAAGGCGCAGCTCCTGGAACTGATCGGCAATCTGAACGACACGTCGGGCAACATGTTTCACAGGACGTTCGAGCAGGCGAACAAGAACTTTCAGACGATGTTCACGCGGCTCTTTGGCGGCGGCGAGGCGCGTCTCGTCCTCCTGGAGAACGAGGAGGATCCGCTTGAATGCGGCATCGACATCATCGCGCGTCCTCCGGGCAAGCGTCCGCAGTCGGTGACACTTCTCTCGGGCGGCGAGCGCACGATGACCGCTGTGGCGCTCCTCTTCTCGATCTTCATGATCAAGCCGGCGCCGTTCTGCATGCTGGACGAGCTTGACGCTGCGCTCGACGACGCCAACATCGGCCGCTTCGTCGAGCAGCTCAAGGAGTTCCTCCGGCAGAGCCAGTTCCTGATCATCACGCACAACCAGCACACGATCGCCGGCAGCGACCTCGTGTATGGTGTCAGCCAGCAGGAGAAGGGCGTTTCGCGCGTCATCTCGATGAAGCTGAGCGACCTCGGCGTGAAGGCGAAGAAATGAATTTAACTGGGATCGTAGCTCAACTGGACAGAGCGCGAGTTTCCTAAACTTGAGGTTGGGAGTTCGATTCTCCCCGGTCCCACCAGTTTGACGAAAGCATAAGATCGAGCGCATGAAGACGCGAATGATGAGGGTTGTGACGGCGGTTGCGCTGGCGACGGCGCTGGCGGCGGGAGCCGAGGAACTAAAGGTCAAGGTGTTGCCGGGCGAAGGCTGGTGGGGCGGCGCGACGGTCTACGGCACGAAGGCGCCGTACGGGCTCAAGACCAGTGCGGTCGACTTCGACATCCGCAAGATGAACTACGAGAACCAGGCGGTGCCGCTCCTCGTGTCCACGAAGGGCCGTTCGGTCTGGAGCGACAAGGCGTTCGCCTGCACGCTCGCGGACGGCGTCCTGACCTTTACGGGCGATGCGCCGATCGTTCTTGCGACTGAGGGCAAGGACCTGCGGACGGCCTTTCTCGCCGCGGCGAAGAAGCACTTCCCGGCGAGCGGCAAGGTGCCCGACCTCGCGCTTGTCGCCAAGCCCCAGTGGAACACCTGGATCGAGCTCACCTACAATCAGAACCAGGGGGACATCCTCGCCTACGCGAAGGCGATCAAGGCGAACGGGTTCCCCGAGGGCGGCGTCATCATGATCGACGACACCTGGCAGTACGGCTACGGCATCTGGCAGTTCGATCCGCGGCGGTTCTCCGATCCGAAGGCGATGTGCGACGAACTCCACTCGCTCGGCTACAAGGTGATGCTGTGGGTGTGTCCGTTCGTGTCGATGGACTCGCCTGGCTACCGCGAGATGGTCTTCGGCACGCGCGACGCCGGCCGGCACTGTGAGAAGGGCGGCCTCGTGATGTGCAAGGAGAAGACGGTGTACGGCCAGGGCTTCGCCAAGCCGACGGCCTGGTGGAACGGCGTGAGCGCGATCCTCGACCTCACGCATCCGCTCGGGGCGGCGTGGTTCGCTCGCGAGCTGAAGCGCCTGCAGGACGACTTCGGTGTGGACGGCTTCAAGCTGGACGCCGGCGACATCGACGAGTTTCAGCCGCCTTACGTGACGTACCGGGCGGCCTCGCCGAGCGAGCTCTGCGAGGCGTATGCGAAGATTGGGCTTGAGTTTCCGTTGAACGAGTACCGCGCGTGCTTCAAGATGGGCGGACAGCCCCTCGTGCAGCGGCTCTGCGACAAGGGCCACAACTGGGCGGCCGTGCAGCAGCTCGTCCCCGACATGATCAACTGCGGGTTGATGGGGCACTCGTTCGTCTGCCCCGACATGATCGGCGGCGGCAGCTGGATGGCGTTCATGCCCGATGCGCCGATGCCGTTCGACCCCGAGCTCTTCGTCCGCAGCGCCCAGGCGCATGCGCTCGCGCCGATGATGCAGTTTTCCGCCGCGCCCTGGCGTATGCTGAAGGGCGAGCACCTGGAGGCGGTCCGCGCCGCGGCGTGGACGCGCATGAAGTTCGCGGACTACATCCTTTCCGTCGCGAAGGACTCCGCGAAGTCGGGCGAGCCGATGCTTCGGGCGATGGAGTACGAGTTCCCGGGCGAGGGCGCGGAGAGGCTGACCGACCAGTTCATGCTCGGCTCGAAGCTGCTCGTCGCGCCACAGGTCGTGAAGGGCGCGAAGACGCGCACCGTCTTCATTCCGTCCGGCACCTGGACGGCGGACGACGGCAGCGTGGTGACGGGGCCGAAGACGGTCGAGGTCGAGACGCCGCTCTCGCGCCTGCCGTATTTCACGAAGAAGTGAGGAGGTTGGGGCGATGACGTGTGAACAGCTGAATGCGAGGTTCGGGGCGCCGGGGCGGATTGTTTTCCGCGACGGATTTGCGGGGTATCCGGTTGCGGTGCTCGCGAGCAAGTACGGGTCGGCGGAGATTTCGCTCTTGGGCGGGAATGTGCTCTCCTATCGTCCGACGGGCCATGCCGAGGTGCTGTTCCGTCCCGCGAAGCGCGACTACAACCGCGGTGACGGGGTGCATTGCGGCATTCCCGTCTGCTGGCCGCAGTTTGGCAACCGCTTCTCAAAGGACCTGCCGCAGCACGGTTTCGCGCGCAAGATGGTGTTCGAGGTGCGTGGCACGGAGTACTCCGAGGAGATGTCCGAGCTGACGCTGGGACTCAAGTCGGACGAGGAGACGAAGAAGCTTTGGCCGCATGACTTCGACCTTGAGCTCAAGGTCTCGGTGTCGATGAAGCTCAACCTGAAGCTGACGACGACGAACACGGGTTCGGAGCCCTTCGGCTTCAGCTGCGGGTTTCATCCGTACTTTCTCCTCCGGGACCGCAACGGCGCGACGGTGCGCGGGCTTGACGGCTGCGCCTACATCGACGCGTCGGGGCCGAAGCCCGCCGAGGGTGTCCAGTCGGGTGACATCGCCGTCACAAAGGAGTACGACCACATCTTTGCAATGCCGCAGGCGCCCAAGCACGAGTTCGCGATTCTGGACGCGGGATTGAAGCGCGCCATCGCGCTCGTCTCGAGCGGCAACGGAAAGACCGTCGTGTGGAATCCCGACACGGCCTATGTGGTCGACGATCACACGCCGGATGACTGGAAGCGCTTTGTCTGCGTCGAGCCGGTCTCCGATTGGCCGGACGGCCGGACGCTTCAGCCGGGCGAGAAGCACGAGCTCCTCGCGGCGATTCAGGCGACGCTGGAGAGTTAAGCGGTTGATTCGTCGGCGTTTCCGTGACTTCTTCCGTCCGGGCCTTGCCCTCAGCGCGGTGGCGTTTGCCGTATCGATGATTCTTTTGCCGATTCTCTATCCGTTTTCCGCCTGAATTTGCTATAATTACCATAATTGCACAAGGCAGAAGAGCTGTCATGACGATTAGCAAAGATTTGAAGCAGTGGTATGCAATTGCGTGTCCGACGACGGGTGTGAGGTTTGACCTTCGGACATTGCAGCTTATGGACACGGACGGCGACGGGCGCGTGCGCTCGCCGGAGGTTCAGGCAGCCCTCGAGTACTTGAAGTCGAAGGGTGTTTCGCTCGACGACCTCGCCCGTCCGTCCGAGGAGGACGCGAAGAAACTTGCGGATGTTCTGAAACGCCAGGCCGAACTCGACAAGGCGGAGCCGTCCGAGCTTGAGAAGGCCGCGAGGACTGAGTGGGAGCAAAAAGGCAAGACGCCCGAGGTCGCTATCCTCGGAGATGCGACCGCGGCGGCCGAGGCGTCGCTTGCAGCGATTGAGAAGACGGTCGATGACTTCTTTACGCCTCCAGAGGATATGCCGCTCGTCACAGAGGAGCCGGATAAGGTGTTGCCCCTCAAAGAGCATCTGAACCCAAAGTACCTTGAGGCGATCCTCGATTTTGCTGAGAAGTGCGTCAAACCGATTCTCGGCGAGGGCAAGGACTGCCTTTCCCGCATGGAGTGGAAGGCCGTGAAGGCGAAGTTCGCGCAGTATCGGGAGTGGGTTGCGGCGAAGCCGGTGATGAGCCCCGGTTCGAAGGACGATCTCGTGGAGGAGGAGCGTTTCCTCCGCTACAAGCTGCATCTCGGCGAGCTTCTCGAGAACTACGTCACGATGGACCGCCTCTACAAGAGTGATACGGCGATTTTCCAGAACGGCGTTCTCCGCATTGACGCGCGCGAGATGAACCTTTGTTTCCATGTCGCCAGCGAGGCGGCACATTCTGCGCTCGTGGAGAAGTCGAACTGCTGCGTCATCTACTTGAAGCTCTCGCGTCCGTCCGAGAAGGCGGAGCGCCTCATCTGCGCGGTCGTGACGGCCGGCAAGGTGGGGACGCTTTACGTCGGCCGCAACGGTGTCTTCTACGACCGTGACGGCAAGGACTGGGAGGCGGTCATCACCAAGGTGGTCGAGAACCAGGTCTCGCTCGAGGAGGCGTTCTGGGCGCCGTGGAAGAAGATCGGCGACGGCATCGCGGGCATGGTGAAGAAGTTCATCAGCGACAAGCAGTCCAAGGCGACGGGATCCGTCCAGAAGGGCACGGAGTCGACGCAGGCCGGCGGCGCGGCGATGGCGAGTTCGGTGGCGGCGATCGGCATCGGCATCGGCATGGTCGGTGCGGCGGCGGCGTCGCTCATGGCGGCCATCTCGTCGATGCCGGCGTGGAAGATTGGCGTGGCGCTTGTGGCGCTCGTGATGATCGTCTCAGTGCCGAGCATGATCCTTGCGTGGTTCAAGCTCCGCAAGCGTGACCTCGGCGTAATCCTCAACGCCTGCGGCTGGGCGATCAACCGTCCGATGCGCTTCTCGATGAAGCGGGCGCGCGGGTTCACGAAGTGCGCACCGGATCCGATGGCGAAGGTCTGGCTCGCACTTCTCGTGCTTGTCCTTCTGGCGCTCGGCGGCTTCGCCTGGTGGCAGGCGACGGCGGCGGCCTAAAGTCTTATGTCTCAAGTCTAAAGTCCTCAACCTGAAAGGAAGCTGAAATGAAAAAAGAAGAAAATGTGGTTGTCGAGTCGATGAAGCGCGGCTTCACGCTTGTGGAACTTCTCGTGGTGGTCGCCATTCTCGGCATCTTGGGTGCGGTCGCCGTCACCAACGTGACGGGTCACATCGAATCGACGCGCAAGACGGCGGCGAAGACGGCGGTGGACAACATCAAGGGCGCGGTGACGACGTGGATGCTCAGCAAGAAGAAGGCGACGCCCCCGAGCGACCTCACGGTTCTCGTGAAGGCCGACGGCGACGAGGAGCCGGCCCTGGACGGAGGTGAAGGCGCGCTTGTCGACCCGTGGGACACGGACTACAAGATCGAGGTGAAGGGCAAGCGCTTCGTCATCATCTCCGCCGGCCCGGACACGGAGTTCGGCACGGAAGACGACATCCGTTCCGACAAGATTGAGTCGAAGAAGAAATAAGGTGCGCCGCGCCTTTACGCTGATCGAGCTTCTGGTCATCTGCGCCATCCTGGCGACGATGGTGTCGATTGGTGTCGGCAGCATCCTGTCCGGACAGGGTGCTGCGCGGGTGAAGGGCGCGACGCGCGACGTCTACGCGGCGATCCGCCACGCCCGCTCGGTCGCGCTCGTCACGGGTCAGCAGGTTGTCGTCAATTACTCGAATGAAAAGATCGACGATGAGACATGCGTTAAGGTCGAGGTTGTCGCGGCTAAGATTATGAACGCGGACGCGGATCGTCCGGAGCCCCGGCCCTACTACGTGATGGACTACAAGGAGCTCGCACCGAAGGCAAAGGCCGTCAACTCCGAGGGCGAATCCAGCGGTTCGTCCGGCGGCGGCGAGACGATTGAGGAGATCCTCTTCTCGCCGATGGATTCGAGCGTCATCAAGGGCATGCGCATCCGCGTCAAGAAGGGCGACGAGGCGCTGACGGACGAGACCGACGTGCAGACGCGTTCGCGCATCTCGGTCTTCTCGAACGTCGACTATCTCCAGAGTCGCTACAAGGAGGCGAAAGCCGAGTCGAAGGCGAAGTCCGAAGCCGAAGAGGGCGTTGGGTCCGCGGCTGAATCAGGCAGTGTGAACGACATGGACGGGGAGGTGTCCGTCGTCTGGGAGACGAATGGCGCTGTCGAGCCGCACAAAATCTGGATTTATCCAGACGGGAAGAAGCCCGAGGACGGCCTGATGCTGAATATCGACCAGTTCGGCGGGATCAAGGTCGTTGACGGAGACGGGAGGGAAGAAGATTAGTTTCAGGTTTCAAGTTTCAGGTTTCAAGTTTAAGGTCTAAAGTCTAAGGTCTAAGGTGCGACGAGGATTTACATTACTTGAGGTTCTGCTCGCGGCGATTATTCTCGGCGCGGGGCTTGCTGGCATTCTCGTCTCGATGTCCCAGTCGCAGAAGCTCATGAAGACCGTGCCGGATCTCGAGACGTCGCAAGAGGTGATGGACCTCGGCGAGATGGCCTACCCGCTCGACGCGGTGACGGACGAGGGCGACATCGACACGGGCGAGGTCAAGGTGTCCGAGCTCTGGAGCATGCTCACGGACGAGCGGATGACGGACCGCCAGGAGGAGAAGTTCCACGGGTTTACGTGGGAGCGCGAGCTCATCGACAAGAACATGAGCGACGAGGACAAGAAGCACTTCAACGGCCTTCTTCGCGTGAAGATTACGGTCACCTGGGGCGAACGCGGACGCGGCAGCGGCAAGAAGCAGCAGGAGAGCTACATCGTGCTCTGGAAGGAGCCGGAATCGTGAGAAGGGCGTTCACGATGATCGAGATGCTGCTCGCGACGATGCTCGTCGGGCTTCTCACGACGCTCAGCGTCCTCACGTTCCAGGCCGTCGCGCACGGCTGGCAAGCCTCGACGGACTACCTCGACAAGATGCAACGGACGGATTATGCGCTCAATCAGCTCATTATCGCCCTCAGGAGCGCCTATTGGCCGGAGGGGGGCGAAAGCGCTTCGAGCAAATCGTCCGAGACGACGAAGGGCGGCGGCACGGGCGACGGCAAGGACCGAAACCAGTACGGGTTTTACGATCCCTATGACCGCGAAGGGGAGCGTCCGAGCGACTCGGACATCGTCGAGTGGACGAAGAAGGGCAGCGCTCTCATCGGTAGCGAGAACGCGATTGCGGATGCGCCGCATCGCGTGCGCGTGATGATCCTCGAGGAGGGCGACACGGAGGACGGCGACGACGACAAGTTCGAGCGGTTCAGGTTCCGGGAGCCAGTGAAGAAGACCGGGCTCTACGCCCGCGCGTTCGTCGATCCCTCGATTGCCTCCGACACGACCGAAAAGGACGATGCGCACGATCTCTATCCGCAGCCCACCCTCGTCGCGGATGGGGTGGTCGGATTCCGTTGCCGGACGATCAAGGAGCCGCCGTCGAAGACGAACGATAAGAGCGGCAAGAAGGGAAGTTATGACAAGGACTCCGACGCCGTTCAGGACACCTTCGAGGACAAGGGCTTCCCTTATGCCGTGGAACTGACGCTGTTCATGGAGCAACGCGATGACGAGTTCTTTTCGCAGAAGGAGAAGACGACGATCGTGCGCGTCGTGAAGATCCCTGTCTACGAGCATTCGCAGGGCGGATCGACCGGAGGGACGAAATGACGGCGCGGCGCGGCAGTGTGCTCATCATGGCGCTTTGGATCATCGCGATCCTGTCCGTCATGGTCATCTCGTTCGCCTTTGAGGCGCGGCAGCAGGCTGGCATCGACATTTACGTGCGCGAGCGTAACCGCGTCAGCCGTCTCATCGACTCGGGACGCGTCCTTGGAGAAGTCGTTCTGCTGGGTTACATGGATGCGCCGGATCCGGAGATTAAGGGCGGGGTTCCGGAATGGGACGACGCTTTCGAGGACGATCGCTGGGTGGTCGAGAAGTATGCCCTCAAGAACGATCACAAGTGCACGATCGGCCCGATCCAGCTGGACGAGTCGGAAGGCGAGGAGGACGACACCGCCCCCGCGGCCATTACCGTCAAACTGAAGTATGAGAGCGCGAAGTCGAAAATTGACATCAACAGCCTGACGGACGAGAAGGGATTCGAAATCTTCAAGACGATTCTGCGCAACAGCGGAATCGACGACGAGCTGGAGGTCGAGGTGGCGGATGCCGACAGGTCCGGACGCAAGCGCCACAACCTCATCAACCTTCTGGTGGCGTCGTGGAAAGACTGGCGTGACGAAGACGACACCGTTTCGCGGGGGCCCTTTGAGTCCGGATCGGACTATGACTACAACCCGCAGGATGACGATGGCGCCGAGAAGTCCTGGTATGAGGAACGCGACGAGGAGGACGAGATTCCGGTCAAGGATCGGCGAGTCCCGGCGAACGGGCCGATCAAGCAGCTGGAGGAGCTGTCCTACGTCCGGGGCTTCCGCGACTTTCCGTCCGTGCTGACGGGCGGGCGCCTTTACGACAATACGGAGGGGGATGACGGAAGCAGCAAGCGGGGCAAGGGCGACAAGGATGACGAGAGCAATCCCCATCTTACAGGCATCATGGATAACTTCAAAGTCTCGGGCGGGCTGAAGCTCGAATTGAATGACGAGACGCGCGAGAAGGACCTGATGACAATCCTGAGTCCCATGTACGATCCGGACGACGCATCAGACAGTCAGGACTGTGCCGATCTCGTTCAGGCGATCCTGACGGCGCTCAAGACCTTGCCCGAGGACGAGGATGATGTCGACGAGACGCGCACTTGGTGGCCGTTCAAGGACATGAGCGACCTGGAAAAGCGCGTCGATGACGTCGGTTTCGCCGAAAAGGTCCCGGAGGAGCTCAAGGAATACATCCGCTGGCCGGGGGAGTCTGCCGCGAGCTCGTCGTCCGGCACGACCGGGAAGGACAAGAAGGGCGGGGCGTCCGAAGGCGCCGAGAAGTTCTCAATGACGATCATCGGCGAATCGATGGGCATGAAGTATGTCGTCGAGGCGCGGTGCGTGGTCGAGAACAAGAAGGTGCGCTACATCGAGTGGAGCGAAAACGAGATAACAAGCGAAAAGGGAAGGGACTGAGCATGGAGAGGCGTGCGAAACTGATCGACGGAAAGCAGCTCGCGGCGAACCTGCGCGGCGAAATTGCCGCGGGCGTTGCGGCGCTGAAGGCGGAAAAGGGCGTGACGCCGGGGCTGGCAGTTATCCTCGTCGGGGATAATCCCGCGAGCGTCAGCTATGTGACGGCCAAGGAGAAGGCCTGTGCCGAGGCGGGCATGTACTCGCGCGAGATCCGCATGCCGGCGACGATCGCCGAGAGCGAATTGCTCGACAAGATCGCGGCGCTGAACGCCGATCCCGCCATCCACGGCATCCTCGTGCAACTGCCGCTTCCAAAGGGGTTTGACGAGAAGAAGGTGATTCGGGCTATTGCGCCGGAGAAGGACGTGGACGGCTTCACGCCGATCAACGTCGGGAAAATGCTGATCGGCGAGCCGTGCTTCCTGCCGTGCACGCCGCACGGGATCATCAAGCTCATCGAGTTCTCCGGAATGGACGTCCGCGGCAAGCACGCCGCGCAAGGAGACGAACGCGACGGTGACGCTGTGCCATACGGGCACGCCGGACATCTCGAAGTTCACGAAGGAGGCGGATGTCGTCGTTGTCGCGGCGGGGCGTCCGAATACGGTGACGGGCGACATGCTGAAGGAGGGAGCGGTCGTCATCGACGTGGGCGTCAACCGCGTTCCGGACGCGACGAAGCCGAGAGGATACCGGCTCGTGGGCGATGCTGACTTCGAGTCGTGCGCGCAGGTTGCCTCGGCGATCACGCCCGTCCCAGGCGGCGTCGGTCCGATGACGATCACCATGCTTCTCTGGAACACGCTCGAGGGCGCCCGCGCGGTCGGACGTGCGATTTGACAAACCGAAAGGAAGGCGAAACATGAAAAATAAAATCCTCCTGCTGTCGCTTGCGGCGGCGCTGTCCGCCGTCGGCGGGGAAAAGGTAATCACGCCGAACGACTTTACCGGAAGCGATTCGGAGCGCATCGCGAAGGCAATCGCCGAAGGCGTGCGAACCAAGGCTTTCCGGATGACCATTCCCGCCGAGAATAGGGTCCGCGGCGAAAATGTCTGGATTCTCGACCGCACGATCGAGATTCCGAGCGACTTCTCGCTGCTCATCAAGGAGGCCCGGCTCGTGGCGGCACCCGGCTTCGAGGGTCCGCTTGTCAGCAATGCGTCCGCGAAGGGCGGCAAGCCCGACAAGAACATCGAGCTTCTCGGCCTCGGGTCCAGGAAGGGTGCGCTCGTCGGCGCGAAGGCGATCCTCGCGAAGAACGTGAACGGATTCATCTTCAGTAACTTCGAGGTCTGCGACGCGAAGGCGGGCGCCATCGAGATCGCGGACGGCGTCCTCACGGGACGCCTCTCGAACGTCCGCTTCACCACGCCCGTGCCGAAGGGGATCGTCGTCGCGGACGGCTGTCGCCAGATCGAGGTGCACGAGATTGTTGCGCCCTGCGACGGCGTTGCGGCGGTTCCGGCGGCGGCCGGCTGGGCGTCCAATCTCTGGGCGACTGTCTCCGACGGCGCGGCGGACCTGCCGATTCCGGCGCTGATGCCGGCGCCGCGCAAACTCAAGAAGGGCCGCGGCTATTTCGGCGCGCCCTCCGCCTACGTGACGCGCGACTGGATCTCCTTCTCCCGCGATGCGAAGCTTCCGGCCGAGGGCTACCGGCTCAGCGTGCGGCCGACGGGTGTCACGGTCGTCGCGGCGGACGCGAACGGCGAACTGCACGCGATGACGACCCTGCGCCAGCTTGCGGGCGAGAAGATGCCCTACTGCAACTGCGACTTCTATGACGGAGGCGACTGGGGGCGTCCGCTGCGCGTTCCCTGCTGCGAGATCGAGGACTGGCCGGCCTATCGCTGGCGTGGCATGCTCATCGACGAGGGCCGCCACTTCTTCGGCAAGGAGACGGTGAAGCACGTGCTCGACCAGATGGCGTACCACAAGTACAACGTCCTCCACTGGCACCTCACCGAGGACCAGGGCTGGCGCATCGCGCTCGACCGGTTCCCGAAGCTCGTGGAGTACGGGTCGGTCCGGCCGCACTCGCCGGTTCACTTCGACTATGCGGGCGAGAACAACGGCGAGAAGTACGGCCCTTTCTACTACACGAAGGATGAGATTCGCGAGATCGTCGCGTACGCGGCCGCGCGCGGCATCACGGTTGTTCCCGAAGTCGAGTTCCCGGGCCACATCCGCGCGGCGCTCGCGGGCTATCCCGAGTATTCCTGCGTCGGACCGACGCTTCCGCGCGTGCCGCGGACGACCTGGGGCATCGAGGACGACGTCCTCTGCGTCGGCAATGACGAGGCGCTCCGGTTCGTCGAGCAGATCCTGGACGAGGTTGTGCCGCTCTTCCCGGGGGAATTCTTCCACATCGGCGGCGACGAGTGCCCGACGAAGCGCTGGAAGGAGTGTCCGAAGTGCATCGCCCGCGCGAAGGAGCTTGGCCTCGTGGGGCCCGAGAAGCTGCAGGGCTGGGTCACGAAGCGCTTCACCGAGTATCTTGCCAAGAAGGGCAAGCGCGTCCTCGGGTGGGACGAGATCCTCGAGTGCGACATCCCGACGGCGTCGGGCGTGATGAGCTGGCGCGGTACGGCGGGCGGCATCAAGGCGTCGCGGCTCGGCCACGACGTCGTGATGTGTCCCCAGAGCCATTGCTACTTCAACCGCATGCAGGGGATTGCGGACGATCCGTTCACCGCGCGCAACAAGAGCCAGTGCGTCTCGCTCGAGAAGGTCTACCGCTTCGACCCCGTTGCGGGCATTCCCGCGGAGTACCGCGCCCACGTGCTCGGTTCGCAGGCGTGCTTCTGGAGCGAGGTGATCTGGAACCGCTATGACCTCGACTGGAAGATGTGGCCGCGCGCCTGCGCGCTCGCTGAGGTGCTGTGGACCTCGCCCGAGAAGCGCGACTTTGCCGAATTCAAGGCGCGTATGGCCGCGTATCGCAAGACGCTGATTGGCCGCGGTGTCAACTGCGCGCCGCTGGACTGAGGCGATGGCGAATTTGGTATAATTGATCCGTGAAGAAGCTGTTTGTCATCGACCTCATGCCGTTCCTCTACAAGGGGCATTTCGTGTTTCTCCGAAATCCCCGTATGACGGCAAGCGGCATCAACACGTCGGCCCTCCTCGGGCTGGCGAACGGACTCGAGTCCATTCTCAAGAAGGAACGGCCGACGCATGCGGTCCTTGCGATGGATCCGGAAGGCCCGACGTTCCGCCACGAGGCCTATCCGCCGTACAAGGCCCAGCGGCAGAAGATGCCGGAAGACCTTGCCGCGTCCATCCCCTACGCCTTCGAGCTCGCCGAGGCGCTGAAGATACCAGTCCTGCGCGTCAAGGGCTTCGAGGCGGATGACGTGATGGGCACCCTGGCGGCGAAAGGCGCAGAAGTCGGCTTCGAGGTCTACATGGCGACGCCCGACAAGGACGCCGCCCAGCTCGTGCGGCCCGGCGTGAAGCTCTACCGCCCGCCGCACGCGGGCGGTCCGGCGGAAATCTACGACGAGCAGAAGGTCTGCGAGCACTGGCATCTCTCGAGCCCCGCCCAGATGATTGACTATCTGGCGCTTGCGGGCGATGCGTCGGACAACATCCCCGGCATTCGGGGGGTCGGCGAGAAGACCGCGGCGGATCTGCTGTCCAAGTACGGCAGCGTCGAGGGCATCCTCGAGAACCAGCCGAAGCTCAAGGGCAAGCTCGCGGAAAAGGTCTTCGCCGGACGCGAGGACGCGAAGATTTCCAAGTTCCTGACGACGATCCGCACGGACGTGCCGCTCGAGCCGGACTGGGACGCCTACCGCCTCGACGGCATCGACGCCGAAAAGCTCGCCGCCGTCTGCGCGAAGTTCGAGCTCAACAAGCTCGCCAAGGAGCTGCTTGGTGCGGACATTAGACGGGAGACGTTGGACGGCGCCTATTCGGGTCTTCCGTCTAACGTCTCAGGTCCGCGTCTCGCGTCGCTCGCCGACACGCCCCACGACTACCGCTATATTTCAACTGAAGCCGAGGCACAGGAGCTCCTGAAGACGCTGATGGCCGCGCCGCGCATCGCCTTTGACACAGAAACGACGGCGCGCGAGCCGGGAATGACGGCGACGGACGCGAAGACCTGCCGACTGATCGGCTTCTCCTTCGCGACCGAGAAGGGCAAGGCCTGGTATGTGGACGCGGGCCTCATCGACATCTTCCGTCCCGTCTTCGCCGATCCGACGAAGACGCTCGTCGGGCTGAACGTCAAGTTCGACCGGGCGGTCCTTCACCGCTACGGCGTCGGCATCGCCTCGACGCCGCACGACGTCATGCTTGCGCACTACTGCCTCGATGCGGCGGCGCGCCATGGGATGGACCTCCTCGCCGAGCAGTATCTCGGCTATCGCACAATCCGCTTCGGCGAGGTTGCGGGCGAGCAGGAGCGCGGCAAGAGCGAGCCGACGCTCTTCGGCAAGGACATCGCGAAGGTGACGGATTACGCCGCGGAGGACGCCGACATCACCTTGCAACTGGAAGACGCCATCCGACCGTCTGCATTAAGTCTTTCGCCTTCAGTCTCGGGTCCTTCGGTGTTGCCCGACGTCGAGGAGCCGCTTGTGAAGGTGCTTCTCGAGATGGAGCGCGCGGGCGTCCGAGTCGACGTTGCCGCCCTGAAGGAGTACGGACAGCGGCTCGACCGGGAGATTCTCGGCTACACGCAGGAGATCCTCCGGTACGCGGAGCCAGGCTTCAATCCCGACAGTCCCAAGCAGCTCGGCGAGCTACTCTTCGGCAAGCTCGGTTTGCCCGGCGGGAAGAAAACGGCGAAGGGACAGTGGGCGACAGACGAGAAGACGCTGTCGAAGCTGGCGGGTGAACATCCGGTCATTGCGTCGGTCCTCGAGTACCGTGCCTGCACGAAGCTGAAGTCGACCTACGTGGACAAGCTGCCGACCCTGATTGACGGCGAGGGACGCGTCCACACGACCTACGCGCAGGCGTTCACCGAGACGGGGCGGCTCTCGTCGTCCGACCCGAACCTGCAGAACATCCCGATCCGCACGGAACGCGGCAAGTTCATCCGCAAGGCGTTCGTCGCGCGCGACGCGGACCACGTGATCATCTCGGCCGACTACTCGCAGATCGAATTGCGGCTGATGGCGGCGATGAGCGGAGACAAGGCGATGCTCGAGGCGTTCCGCCGCGGCGAGGACATCCACCGCGATACGGCGAGCCGCGTCTTCGACGTGATGCCGGCGTTCGTCACGCCCGAGCAGCGCTCGAAGTGCAAGATGGTCAATTTCGGCATCATCTACGGCATCAGCGCGTTCGGGCTCTCCCAGCGGCTCAAGGTGCCGCGGAAGGAGGCGGCGGAGCTCATTGAGACCTACTTCAGGCTCTATCCGACGGTCAAGGAGTTCATGGGTCGCGCGATCGAAAAGGCTCGGGCGACCGGCTATGCCGAGACGGTTCTCGGCCGCCGCCGCACGCTCCGCGACATCAACTCGCGGAACGCGACGGCGCGGCAGGCCGCCGAACGTGACGCGATCAACACGCCGATTCAGGGAAGTGCCGCAGACCTCATCAAGATCGCGATGGTGAAGATCGACCGCGCGATGAAGCGGGAGAACCTTCGCGCGAAGATGGTCCTCCAGATCCACGACGAACTCGTCTTCGACTGTCCGAAGGCGGAGGCGGAACGCCTCAAGGAGATCGTCCGCCGCGAGATGTCGGCGGCCTACGACTTCGGCGTGCCGCTCGAGGTCGGCATCGGAGAGGGCGCGAACTGGCTGGATGCGCACTGAAGAACTTGGAAAGGAGAACGGAAAAATGAAGAAGGTCATCTGTGTTGCCGTGCTGGGCGCGCTGGCGGTCGCCGGCTGCTCGGTTGTCGGCTCGGCCAAGTCCGCGCCGAAGGAGAAACCGATCGAGACGCGCTATGACGTCGCGTTCGCGCCCGAGACGTATGCCCTCAACTTCCCCAAGAAGGGGCTGAAGGAGGCCTGCGCGATCTCGTACGTGACGAACGACTTCGGCGGACAGCTCAGGCCCGCGATCTGCCTCGAGGTGCCGTGGACGGAGAAGGGGCGGATCGACATCAGTCCGACGTTCAACGACATCGACATGCGCGACAAGTACCCGACGATCGACTACTGCGTCACAGTCTCCCAGCCGTCCGCGAAGATCGAGGGCCGCTACCACGGCAACGTGTTCGTCTGGGACTCGATGAGCGAGCGCTTCCGCTTCGACGAGAACGGCCTCTGCCGGATCCGCCGCGAGATCGGCCACAATCCGAACTGGGCGTCGTGGTGCGACGTCCGCAAGGTCCGCGGGATGAACGTGAGCTTCAACACCGACAGCTGGACGAACAAGGCGGAGAAGCTCCGGATCTGCGTCTCCGACATCCGCTTCGCGGCCGACGACTCCTGGAAGGGCACGGAGCGCGATGCGGCGTTCCGCGCGTGGACGGCGTTCTGCGACGCGTACGAGCCAGACCTCTCCGACTCGTCGAAATTTCTCGAGCCGCCGGCCGAGGGCCGTCTCGCGAAGCCGCTGAAGCTCGTCGAGAACCACGTCGCGAAGGCCGAGATCGTCGCGCCAAAGGACTACTACAACTCGCTCGAGCTCGCCGCGCGCGACCTGCAACACTGGATCGAGAAGATGACCGGCGCGCATCTGCCGATCGTCGAGAAGCCGACCGGGACGATGCCGGTGAGGATCTTCCTCAACGACCCCGCGGCGCAGGAGCGCTGGAAGGCCGACGTGGAGTGGCTGAAGGGCGGCAAGGACTGCGACGGTTGGTTCGTGCACACGGACGGCAACGACATCCACATCGGCTGCGCCGTCCCCAACGACGCGAACTGGGAGCGGATGGAGAATCTTGGACTGCCCTACGATGCGTGCCCGGTCGGCGTCTTCCGCGGCGTGATCGCGCTTCTCGAGAACAACTCGACGATTCTCTTCGCGAGCAAGGACAAGCTACTCGGCACGGTCTACGACGAGACGCCCGACTTCGTCGTGCGCTGGGGCGAGGGCCGTTCGCGTCCGGCGACCTGCGGCCGCGGCTGGCTCGTCGGCAATGACACGAGCAACAAGAACAAGATCCCGCTCGACTCGCTCTGCATGTGGTGCGCGCGCACGGGCGGCAACAACCGCATGCCGCACCGCATCTCTGGCCACGGCAATCAGTCCGGCGAGGAGATCGAGTACGTGCCGCACACGGAGCCGTACCAGGTCTTCGACGGCGAGAAGCGCATCAAGCACGGCTACTACTCGGGCCAGATCTGCCTCGGCGCGCCGGACGTCCTCGACCTCTGCATCTCCAACGGCATCGAGAAGGTCCGGCGGAGTCGCGAGGCGGGCTATCCGGTCGTCTCGATCGGCTTCTGGAACGAGGACAACTGGCGCGTCTGCGTGTGCGACAAGTGCACCGAGCCGATCGAGGGCGATGACGGCACGGTGCTCACGTCCTGCAAGAAGACCAACAAGGACAAGATGCCCGGCGGCGGCGACGAGCAGGTCTACCGCTCGACGCAGTACATGCAGTTCGTGAACAAGATGGCGGACGGCATCGCGGCGAAGTGCCCCGGCGTGAAGACCGAGATCCTCGCGTATCTCTTCCAGCGGCCGACGCCGAAGTGCAAGATCTCGCCGAACGTGGCGTGGACGTACTGCCCGTACTTCTACCGCTGGAGCGACACGACGCCGGTGTACCATCCGTGCAACCATCACGTCTACGCGAACTTCACCTCGATGCTCGAGAAGGGCGGCGAGATGCACGTCTACGACTATCACGCCTTCAACGGCATCAACCGCCATCGGAGCCCCGAGGCCGTCGCGGAGGATTACCGCTGGTACGCCGCGCACGGTATCAAGAACACGGGCGCCGAGTTTGCCTACGTGGACAATCCGCGCAATCCGGTTGGGATGATGAACGGCTGGCTCTTCAATAAGGTCGGCTGGGACGCGGACATCAGGAAGGTCGAGGGGCTCCGTAAGTACTTCATCCGCCGCCTCTACCGCGAGGGCGCGCCGGCCGTCGAGGACTACTACGCGCGTCTCCGGAAGCTCGAGATCCGCTCCTCGCCGCCCGGCCAGCCGCGTCCGAAGACGATGTCGGCGGACGAGGCGAAGGAGGTCTTCGGCAAGTACCTCGGGAAGATCACGAACCCGATCGCGCGCGAGCACTACGAGATCCTCATGGACATCGCGACGGGCGTCGCGCGGAAGAAGGACTTCAAGGCGGTTGACTATGGCGTTGTCGCGGGCAGCACGAACGAGTGCTCCGCGGCGATCCAGAAGGCGATCGACGCCGCGGCCGCGGCGGGCGGCGGACGCGTCGTCTTGCCGACGGGGAAGATCCGCTCCAACTCGATCCGCCTCAAGAGCCACGTCAACCTCTTCCTGCCGCGCGGGTGCGAGCTCATCGGCGGCGACAAGGTTGAGGACTACTTCGACTTCCCGACGGACGTCTGCTCGGTCCGTCCCGAGAGCTCGTCCCGCGTCTTCATCTACGCGTGGGACGCCGAGGACATCGCCATCACCGGCGACGGCACGGTCGAGGGGCAGGGCCCGAAGTTCTTCGACGACGCGAAGAAGGAGAAGGGCGCGCGCTTCTGGCCGAAGCCGCCGTGGCCGCGTCCGCGCATGGTGCAGTTCGTCCGCTGCAAAAAGGTGCGGCTTTCAGGCGTGACGTTCAAGGACTCGCCGGGCTGGACGATGCTGATCCGCCTCTGCGAGAACGTGCAGGCTATCGGCATCAAGGTGCTTGCTGACCAGCGCATGATCAACTCGGACGGCATTGACTTCGACGGCTGCCGCCGCGTGCGCGTGTCGGGCTGCACCTTCAGGACGGGCGACGACTGCCTCATCCTCCGGGCGATGCGCGAGAAGCCGAGCGACCACATCGTCTGCGAGGACGTGATCGTCACCGACTGCACGCTCGACTCGGCCTGCCAGACGGTCCGCCTCGGATGCCCGTCGGACGACACGATCCGCCATGCGCGCTTCAGCAACATCCGCGGCAGGGGCTACAACGGTGTCAACCTCGAGTGCCCGGTGCGGTACCTGCGGCCGGACGACGAGGGCTACCTCGACATCTCCGACATCGTCTTCGACGGCTACACGGGCACGTTCGAGGGCAAGCCCGTGCAGGTCTTCGTGGAGGGCGGCGTGAAGGTGCGGAACGTCTCCGACATCACCTTCCGCAACTTCGACGTGACGGGCAAGCTGCCGGTCCTCCTGCGGGGCAACGCCGATTCGCCGCTCAAGAACATCCGCCTCGCCGACTGCAAGGTCACGATGCGGACGAAGGGCGTGGAACCGCTCGACCTGCAGGCGACGGAGCCGCTCGTCCTCGAGCGCTACGTCCTCAACGGGAAGCCGGTCGCGGACGAGAAGCGCGTCACGCCGCGCGGCGAGCGCGTGCCGCTCGTCCGGGTCGAGAAGACGTCCTGGGAGACGCAGAAGCAGACGAAGTAAGCGGAGGACGGACGTGGACGTTTCGAGAAGATGGTTTATCGGCGGGATGGCGTCCCTTGGCGCGCTGCAGGGCTGCCGTGCCTTCCTGGATCCGCTCGGCGCGTACCGCGGACGCGGCAACCTGCGCTTCGGCGTCCTTTCGGACGTCCACGTCTCGCTGGCGTACGATCCCGGGCATGTGAGCGACCCCGTGGCGTTCATCCATGCGCTCCAGTGGTTTGACGCGCAGGGCGTCGACGCGGTTGTCATCGCGGGCGACATGGCGGAGAACGGCGTCGACGAGCAGCTCTTCCTCGTCGGGAACGCGTGGCGAAAGGTCTTTCCGGGCGACCGCGGCGCGGACGGACGGCACGTCGAGAAGCTCTTCGTCTGCGGCAACCACGAGTTCGGCGGCCTGCGCTTCACGCGCTGGCACTGGTGTCCGTACGCGCAGATCCCAGACGCGGAGATCATCCCGCGGATGATCCTGACCGATCCGGCCCGCGCGTGGGAGAAGGCCTTCGACGAGCCCTACGAGCCGATCTGGAAGAAGAACGTGAAGGGTTATGATTTCGTCGGCGCGCATTGGACGACGGAGGGCTGCAAGGGATATGACGAGACGTTCAATCCGGGGATCCGCGCGTGGTATGCCGTGAACGGACCGGACCTCGACCCGTCGAAGCCGTTCTTCCACATCCAGCATCCGCATCCGAAGGGGACGGTCTACGGCGACTGGGCGTGGGGACGGGATGACGGCGAGTCGACGAAGGCGCTCTCGCGCTATCCGAACGCCGTCGCGTTTTCGGGACATTCCCACTATTCGCTTTTGGACGAGCGCTCGATCTGGCAGGGCGCGTTCACGTCGATCGGCACGGGCTCGCTTCGCTACGTGGGCCTTCCGGGAGACGCGTCCAAGCCCGGCTACGAGAAGGACCGGACGATCAGCCGCTACGCCGTGCGCAGCGGACATCTTGTCGACGTCTTCGACGACCGGATGGTCGTCCGTCGCCGTGACTTCGCCGCGGACTGCGACCTCGGGCCGGACTGGGTGGTGCCGCTCGGCGCGGCGGCGAAGAAGCCGTTTTCCTTTGACGAACGCGCGCGGCGCGCGGCGCCGCCGCAGTTCCCGTCCGGCGCGCGGGTGACGGCGTCCGTCGGCGAGACGCTTGGCGTCGCCTTCACGGCCGCCACACGGACCTTCGAGTCGCGTCCGTGGCGCTACGAGGTGCGGATGGAGCGGGGGGACGGCACGGTGCTTCTCACGAAGCGCGTCCTTTCGCCGGACTTCCACCTGCCGCTCGCGAACGCGGCGACGCGCATCACCTTGTCGATTCCGTTTTCGGAGCTGCCGCCGGAAGGGCGGTTCCGTATTGTAGTCACGCCCTGTGACTGCTTCGGCAACACAGGCGAATCCATATCAGGAGAGGAGGTCTCATATGTCTAAGATCAACAGAAGAGAGTTCATCGGGGGGCTTGCGGCGCTGGGCGCGGCGGGAGTCGGGGGCTGCAAGCTGCCTGGCTACTGCGGGCTTGGAGAAAGCGTCTATGGGGGCATCCCGCTCGGCGTCATCACGTTTTCGTACTGGCACATGCCGGTCGGCTACCTGAGCTGCCTCAAATACGTGAAGGATTCGGGCCTTTCGACGATCGAGCTGATGGGCTACGATCTCGAAGTCGACGCCGGCGCGCCGATCTGGAAGTTGCCGTGGGACCAGACGACGGATGAGCAGGCCGAACGGGCGGCGTGGCGCGCCAAGGTCGAGCCGGAGAAGCT